>NZ_VMNX01000153.1 GCF_009377235.1 Streptomyces acidicola | reverse complement strand
GCGGGAGAGGGGGAGAGGGATCGCGGTGGTCAGTCCGACTGCTTCTTCTCGCCCAGGCGCTCGACGAGGTCCTGGGCCTTGTCCACGCCGGTGTCGATCTTGTCGCTGTACTTGCCGTCGGTCTTGTCGTCGATGAAGTCGCCGACCTTTTCCAGCCCGTTGTCGATGGCGTCACCGTGGGCCTCGGCGATCTCCGCCGCCTTGTCCTTGAGGTTCTTCAAGGCATCGAACATGGTGGTGTCCTCCTCCGCAGAGATCTGCGGAAATGATCTTACGACGCCAACACCACCTGGCAAGAGGGCACTTGGCGCACTCGGAGCGTGGTGAGCCGGTGCGCGCAACCGGTTTCGGCGGTGCGGTGCTGACACGGACACGAAGTCGCCCCATCATGGGTGGGTAATGGGGAGTTCGGGGGATGTGTCTCGTGTGCGCCGCTGCGGCAGGAGGTCGCGTGTGGTGCCGGTCGCGGTTGTCCGGGCCGGGCTGTTCTCCGTACTGGGCGCGGCGGTTGCGGGCACGGTCCATCATCTGGCGTTCGACTCGGGCCCGTCGTGGGGCGTACGAGTGCTCGCCGCCTTGATTCTCTTCGGTATCGCTCTCCCGGGTGCGGGGCACGACAAGCCACTGGTACGGCAGTTGGTGCTCGCGGCCGTCGCGCAGGCAGGCGTGGGCTACTGGTTCGTACGGACCGATGGCGCGGTCCAGGTCCCGGCGCAGGAGGCCTGGCCGTCCTCCGCTCACGCGGGCTGGCCGGTCGTGGTCGCGCACGTGTTGCTGACGGTGCTGGGCGCGCTGCTGCTCCACGGCATGGACACCTGCCGCCGGCGTGTGCTGTGTGCGGCGGGGCGTGCCCTGCTGAGACGGCTGTTCACGCCGGTCTGCGCTCCTCTCGATCTGACCGTGGTCGCCGCCGCCGGGCAGCGCGCGGACCACGGCGACGACCGGGCCCCTGAGGCCGTGGCCATCCTGGCCGACGCACTCGTCCGGCGTGGCCCGCCACTCTTCTCCCTGTCGCTCGCGGTCTGACGTCCGTCTTCCGTCCTCCCGTCCGTAGCGGGTGTCGGCGCGTTGCGTCGCGCCTCGCGGTCGGGGCGCTGGGCTGCTGTCCGCCGGTCTTCGGTGCGCATCACTGCACTGCACTGCACTGTCCTGTCCTGTTCAGCCCTGTCCTGCTCCTGTTTCTGCTCAGCCATGCCGGGACGCGGGCTCCACGAGAGCGCCGTGTCAGGGGGGAATCCACGTGTCTCACAGCACCGCGTCAGTCGTTGTGATCGGGGCGGGCCCGTACGGCCTGTCCACCGCCGCGCATCTGCGTTCGCGCGGCCTGTCCGTGAGGGTCTTCGGCGCGCCCATGGCGAGCTGGAGCGAGAAGATGCCCGCGGGGATGCTGCTCAAGTCCCCGCCGAGTGCGTCGTCGCTGTCCGCTCCGCAACCGGGGTTCACACTCGACGCCTACACCCGGGCGGCCGGTGAGGGGCGGCTCGGTGAGCACGAGCAGGTGCCCGTCGAGCTCTTCGTGCGCTACGGCCTGTGGTTCATGCGGCAGTTGGTGCCCGGGGTCGAGGACGTACGGGTCCGGACGGTGGACCGGCAGGCCGGGGGAGGGTTCAGGCTCAAGCTTGCCTCGGGGGAGGGGCTGACCGTGTCGGCCGTCGTGGTCGCCAGTGGCCTGACCGGGTTCGCCCATGTACCGGAGGCGTTGGCGGACGTCGTGCCCGACGGGCCGTCCGCCCGCGGCCCCGTGTCGCACACCTCGCACCACACCGACCTCACCGGCTTCGCGGGGCGGCGGGTGCTCGTGGTCGGTGCCGGGCAGTCGGCGCAGGAGAACGCCGCGCTGCTGCATGAGGCGGGGGCTCAGGTGCGGATGCTGATCCGGGGGAGCGGGCTGAACTTCGGGGCGTCGCCCGGGCCCGGCCCGCACTGGCAGCCGGACACCCCGGTTGGCCGGTCCTGGGCGCTGTACGGCTTCGTGCACCGGGCCGCGGCCTTCCGGTACCTGCCCGCGGCCGCGCGGCTGTGGCTGGTGAGGGAGGTTCTCGGGCCGTGCGGTGCCTGGTGGCTCAGGCCGCGGGTGGAGCACCGCTTCCCGGTGCTGGCCGGGCAGCGCATCACGGGGGCGGTCCTCAGCGGCGACGGGGTGGAGGTCTCGTCGACGAGTCGGACGGTGACCTCGTACCGGCTGGAAGCCGATCACGTCATGGTCGGCACCGGTTACCGCGTCCACCTGGAGGCCCTCGACTTCCTCTCTCCCGAACTGCGCGCGGGACTGCTGCGCACGGGCGGATTCCCCCGCCTCGACGCGGGGCTGGGGTCGTCGGTGCCGGGGCTGTACTTCACCGGACTGCCGGCGGCCGGGTCGTTCGGGCCGGTGCTGCGGTTCGTGTGCGGGACACGGTTCGCGTCACCGCGACTGGCCTCGGCCGTGGAGGCGTACTGCGCCTCGGCGGCGTAGGCGGGGCGGAGTCGGCCGGCGTTACGGGTGCCGGTGCTACGGGTGCCGGTGTCACGGGTGCGTGCTACGGGTGGGCGTGCAGGCCGTCGGCGAGCCGGACGTGACGGTGGCGCCAGCCCGTCGACACCCGCCGGGCGCCCACCAGGTGAGGGTGCTCGGCGGGAAGGTCCGCGTGCACGTGCACGCGCGCGGGCCCCGAGGACTCCGAGGGCTCCGACCGCCACAGCCCTGCCGCCAGCAGCGAGGCGGCCAGCGCGATCGAGCCCAGGGCGAGCACCGCCCACGAGAGCCCGGCCGCCGAACCCAGCCATCCGGCCAGTGGATACGTCACCAGCCAGCAGCCGTGCGACAGCGAGAACTGCGCGGCGAACGCCGCGGTACGCTCCTCGGGCGGTGCCGAGCGGCGGATGAGCCGCCCCGTCGGTGTCAGCACCATCGAGCACGCCGCACCGAACGCCGCCCAGACACCCAGCAGCGCGGGCCGGCGCCAACCCCCGCTCGGCGCGGACGTGACGACCCCGAGCCCGGCGAAGACGACGGCGAGCAGCAGCGCCCCCGGCAGCATCACGGCCCGGTCCGGCACCCGGTCCAGGACCCGGGGCAGGACCAGCGCCACGATCATCGACCCCGCACCGTACGCGCCGAGCGCCAACGGCACCGCGCCCTGTGGCAGCCCCAGGACCTCACGCACGTAGACGACGGAGTTGACGGTCACCATCGCTCCGGCCGCCGCGACCGCGAGGTTCAGGGCGAGCAGTGCCCGCAGTTCCGGGACGGCGAGGAAGAGGCGGGTGCCCGCGGTGGCCCTGGCGCGGGCGCCGCCGGCGGGCGGGGCGGGAGAGAGGGCGGGAGAGGCGGCCGGCTTGGGCAGAACGGCGGAGATCACCAGCGCGGCCGAGGCGAGAAAGCCGACCATGGTCCCGGTGAACAGCCAGTTGTACGTGATGAGCGACAGCAGTGCCGCCGCCAGCGCGGGGGAGAACAGGCTCTCCAGGTCGTACGCGAGCCGCGACATCGACAGCGCCCGCGTGTAGTCGCGCTCCTCGGGCAGCACGTCGAGGATGACGGCCTGGAACGTCGGTGTGAACACGGCTGACGCGGACTGGAGCAGGAAGACCAGCACGTACACCTGCCAGACCTGGTCGACGCACGGCAGGAACAGCGCCACCCCGGCGCGGACCAGGTCTGCCGTCACCATGAGCGCCCGGCGTGGCAGCCGGTCGGCCACCGCGCCGACGGCCGGGGCGATCGCCACGTACGCCGCCATCTTGATGGCGAGCGCGGTGCCGAGCACCGAACCGGCGTCGGCGCCCGCCATGTCGTACGCCAGCAGGCCGAGCGCGACGGTGGCCAGTCCGGTGCCGACCAGGGCGATGACCTGGGCGGCGAAGAGGTGGCGGTAGGTGCGGTCGCGCAGGACGGCGAACATGCGGGCGGCTCCCTGGCAGGGCGGTTGGGCCGGTCGGCTCCATGAGTGTAGCCATCATGTGCGCACCTGTGCACATGATGGCTTGTGGTGGGTTCATGGTGCGGTGGTCATGCCGCGTCATGCCGCGTCATGCTGCGTCGTGGCTCGATGGTGCCGATACGGCCTGCCCCGCCACCGCACTCGTTGGCTCTAGGCTGGCCTCATGCCTGAGCGCCACGCGATATCACCTGCAGCCAGTGCGCATCTGCGTGCTCCGGACAGCGCGCGGCTCGCCGAGGCGACGGGGGTGTTCGCGATGCTCTCGGACGCCACCCGGCTGCATCTGCTGTGGCTGCTCGCGCAGGGCGAGTCGGATGTCGGTTCTCTCGCCGAGCAGTGCCAGGCGTCGCGCACGGCGGTCAGCCAGCACCTGGCGAAGCTGCGGCTCGCCGGGCTCGTCGACACCCGCCGCGAGGGCCGGCACATCCACTACCGCCTCAGCGACGGTCACCTGCGGCGCCTGGTCCTGGAAGCGCTCAGCCACGCGGACCACCGGGTGAGCGGGCAGGCTCCGCACGACTGACTCAGGGGGCGGGCGGCTCTCGCCGACCATTCCGGCATGCGTCCTGAATTCCCCTGTGGTGGGGGGGAGAATGGGTCTGATCTACGGCTACGACATCTACCTTCGTCCCCGGAACGTCGCCGGGGCGCTGGCCAATCCGGCCGAGCTGGCGCCACCGAACCGTGGCGTGCCGCCGCTTGAGCTCACACTGCCCGGCGATGACCGGCTCGTCCTCCCGTTCACGTCCCACTTCAAGAGCGGCCCGACCCCGACCAGTGAGCACCGGTGCCCTTGATGCGGCACACCGCCGTGCGTCGCCGTCTGTCGCCGTCCGTCCCGAAGGCCAGGCCCCGAAGGCCAGGCCCCGAAGGCCAGGCCCCGAAGGCCAGGCCCCGAAGGCCAGGCCCCGAAGGCCAGGCCCCGAAGGGCCTGTCGGCCGCCCCGAATCGGCGTATACGTACCGTGGTTGGGCTCGTGGTGCGGCACCATGGTGAGGACATGTCGGCCTGGCTCGTATCGAAGCACACCGTGGGCGGAACCGCCGTCCGCGCGGCCGGTCATGCCCTGGCGGCCACCGTGCTGGCCACCGGACTCCACCACGCGACGACGGACTCCAGGGTCTCCTGGCCGGCCGTGGCGCTCGCGGCGGCAGTGCTCGCCGTATGCGCGTACGCCGTTCTGCGTGAGGGGGCGCCCCGCTGGAGCGCGGTCGCCCTGGCCGCCGTACAGGCCCTGTTGCCCGGCTACCTGGAGCTGACCGGTAGCGAGATCCCGGCCACGGCACTCGACGACCACCTGCGGCTGCCGTCGGCCTGGCACCACGACCCGCTGGTCATGGCCGCGTTGAACTTCCTCGCCGGCCTCGCCCTGGTCTGTTTCTTCCGCAGCGCCTCCGACCTGCCCGAACGCCTGGCCCACGCCGTCGCCGGCGCCGTCGCCGGGGCGGTAGGCGGCTGGTGGACGTGGCTGCTGTACGTCATCGGCCTCGTCCTGGGACTGACGGGTACGCCCCGGCCACGCCCGACGCGCCCACCCCTGCCCGCCGTATCGCTCCCACCCCGGCACGCCCTGACGGTCCTGCTGCACCGCGCCCAGCCCTGCGCGCCGTAACCGCACGGCACTCCACAGCACCACGTCATCCCGTACACCGCCGCGCCCGGCTGCGGTGTGCCTTCATCGACACCGGAGTGTCCGTAGTGTCCGCAGTATTCGCATTTACCGAAATCGCATTTACCGAAATCGTCGCCGACGAGCCGTACACCCCCCAACAGCCCTCCCACGGCAACCCGCTCATCGAGTTCCTCACCTCGACCCAGGTGGTCCTCGGCCTGCTGGTGGGCCTGATCGCGGTGGGGATGCTGGCCTCCTCGCTGTGGTCGAGCCGACGCGAAGCCCGGCAGGAGGGGGAGGAACTCCTGGAACACCGGGAGGAGCAGGGGGAGAAGCAGGGAGAGGGGCACGGGGAGAAGCACCGGCAGGAACATGGGGAGAAGCACCGGCAGGAACATGGGGAGAAGCACCGGCAGGAACATGGGGAGAAGCACCGGCAGGAACATGGAGAGAAGCACCGGCAGGAACACGGGGAGAAGCACGGGAAGGAACACGAAGGGACGGGTTAGGACCCGGCCTACTCCCGCTGTCGTATGCGGCCGGGTGCTCCGG
Source organism: Streptomyces acidicola (assembly GCF_009377235.1). Lineage (GTDB taxonomy): Bacteria > Actinomycetota > Actinomycetes > Streptomycetales > Streptomycetaceae > Streptomyces > Streptomyces acidicola. The sequence continues at coordinate 16,522 of NZ_VMNX01000153.1, read as the reverse complement.
TTCGTACGGTGGCGGCGTGAGGACCTTCGACCGTCTGCCCGCCCGGTTGCGGGCGTTGCCGCCGAGTGCCCAGGATCTGCTGGTGGTGGTCGTGGTCGGGCTGTTCACCGGGCCGGAGGCGGCGGTGAACGACCCCGAGTACCGGCAGGCGGACTGGGTCACCTGGTCGCTGCTGGCCGTGTCGTTGCTGGCGCTGCTGGGGCGGCGGCGGTGGACGGTACCCGTCGCGGTGGTGACCGGTGCGGCCTGTGCGGGCTGGGCCCTGTACGGGCACATCGGGGAGCTGCTGAACCTGCCGGCGATCGTGGCGTTGTACACGGTCGCCGTGCGGGGCGACCGGCGCCGCACCCTGTGGACCGGGCTCGTCGCCTCCCTCACGTCGGGTGCGGTCGCGCTGTGGGTGGGGCACGACGTCGTCAACCCGCAGGGGCTGCCGGTGCTGGAGATGCTGTGGCCGCTCGTGCCCCTGCTGCTGGGCGAAGTGGTGCGTACCCGGCGGCAGTTGCTGGCCGAGTACGCCGCCCGGGCCGAGCGGGCCGAGGCGGAGCGGGAGCGGGAGGCGGAGCGGCGGGTGCGGGAGGAGCGGGTGCGGATCGCCCGCGAGCTGCACGACGTCGTCGCACACACGGTCACCGCGATGACCGTGCAGGCGGGAGTGGCGCTGGACGCGTTCGATGTGCGGCCCGAGGTCGCCCGGCAGGCAATGCGGCTGGTGCGGGACTCCGGCAAGGAAGCGGTCCGCGAACTGCGGGCCACGGTCACTGTGCTGCGGGAACGGGACGGCGAGCCGACGGCACCTGCGCCGGGAATCGGGCAACTCGCCGAGCTGGTCGACCGGTTCGAGGGTGGCGGCACCGGGATCACCCTCCGGCAGGAGGGAGCGACGGACGGTCTGTCGCCGGTCGTGGGGCTGGCGGCGTACCGCATCGTGCAGGAGGCGCTCACGAATGTCGGCCGGCACTCCGGTGCCCGGCACGCGACGGTCTCCGTCGTCCGGCAGGACGGCTCGCTGACGGTGGAGGTCGTGGACGATGGCCCGATGTCCGGGCAACCTCCGCTTTCTCAGCCCGCTACGGACGCGGATGAGGAAGCGCGCTCGTCCCCGGGCGGCTTCGGGCTCATCGGTATGCGTGAGAGGGCCGTGGCGGCCGGGGGAAGGATCGACTACGGGCCGGTGCCCGGCGGCGGCTTCCGCGTGCTGGCCGTCCTGCCGGCCGACGGCGACGCGGCAGGAGGCCGAACGTGACCGTGCGGATGGGGCGTGGTGTGGATGGTGCGGGTGGTGCGGGTGGTGCTGGTGGACGACCAGACGGTCGTGCGCGCCGGTTTCCGGGCCCTGCTGGACCTGACCGACGACCTGGTCGTGGTCGCGGAGGCCGGGGACGGGGCCCAGGGGGTGGAGGCGGTGCGGCTGACCCGGCCCGATGTCGTGCTGATGGACATCCGCATGCCCGGCCTCGACGGCATCGAGGCCACCCGCCGTATTGCAGCCGACGCCGAACTGGACGGCGTACGCGTGGTCATGCTCACCACGTACCGGATCGACGCGTACGTTTTCGAGGCGCTGCGGCACGGGGCGGCCGGGTTCCTGCTGAAGGACATCGAACCGGACGATCTGAGAGAGGCGATCCGTACGGTCGCCGCCGGGCAGAGCCTGCTCGCACCCGCCGTCACTCGGGCAGTCGTCGAGGAGTTCGCGCGGCTCAAAGCCCCCGAGGCGGCCGGAGCACGGCGGCTGGCGGTCCTGACCGACCGGGAACGCGAGGTGATGGCCCTGGTCGCGGCCGGCCTGTCCAACGCGGAGATCGGCGGGGAGCTGCTCATGAGCCCGCTGACCGCCAAGACGCATGTCAGCCGGGCGATGACCAAGCTGGGCGCGCGTGACAGGGCACAGCTGGTGGTGCTCGCGTACGAGACGGGACTGGTCAGGGCAGGGGAGGCACACCCAGGAGCCGCGGGTTCCGAGGGATCTGGGGGTTCAGGGGGCTCTCGGGGTTCCGGGAGTTCCGGGGGCGCGGCCGAAGGACTACTCCGGCGGGAGTAGCGGCCGACTCCCGCCGTCGGATTCCCGAACGTCCCCCTCTGCCTAGCGTCGAGGGCGTGACGTAGGACAACAACCCGACGACGTAAGGGAGTTCACATGTCCTGGCGCCCAGCCCGCTTACGGCTGCTGCTCGCCCTCGTGATCGCGGACCTTCTGCTGCTGGCGGGAGTCTCCGCCGCGGACGCCGACGCGTCCGCTCCCGCATCGCCCGCACCCTTGCCGCGCGCTCGGATCGTCGCCGAGGAGGAGGTGGGCGAGCGTCTGGTCGACCTCACCGTCGCCTCGCCGGCGCTCGGCCGCACGGCGAAGGTCCGGCTCCTGACTCCCGACGGCTGGGAGGAGCGACGGCCCGGCCGGAGCTGGCCGACGCTGTATCTGCTGGTCGGCGGCGACGGCGACTACACAGCCTGGACCGAGGGCTACGATGCCCGCCTCCCGGAACTGCGCCAACTCCGCGATGTACTCGTGGTGATGCCGGAAATGCCGCTGTTCGGCTTCTACAGCGACTGGTACAACGCCGGCCGCGGCGGACCGCCCGCCGTCGAGACCTTCCACCTCCGGGAGGTGCGCCCCCTCCTGGAGCGCCACTACGGGGCGGGCCCCCGCCGTGTGGCCGCGGGGGAGTCGCAGGGCGGGTTCGGTGCCCTCTCGTACGCCGGGCGCCATCCGGGCATGTTCCGGGCAGCGGCCAGTTACAGCGGCTTCGTCCATCCGCTCCAGCATCCGCACGCGATCCGGGCCGCGATGACCTACCTGGGCCTGGACTGGAAGGCGCTGTGGGGCGACCCGGTCGCCCAGCGCGCCAACTGGCAGGCCCACGACCCGTATTACCTGACCGACCGGCTGCGCAAGGTCCCCGTCTACGTCTCCAGCGGCGACGGCACGGCAGGTGCCCTCGATCCGCCGGGCACGGAACCCGACCCGGAGATCCCGGGCCTTGAGGACCCGGCCGACCCGTTCTCCGAGGACGCGATCTCCCCGACCGAGACGATCATGGGACGTGAGTCGCAGGCCCTGGCCGACCGGTTGGCCTCGCTCTCGGCCCCCGTGACGACACACTTCTACGCAGGTACGCACTCGCCGGCGTACTGGGCCCGCGAGTTCCACCGCTCGCTGCCGCTGCTCCTCGCCGAGCTCACGGAGCGGATACCGGGGCCGACGTCAGGGCCGAAACCGGGGCCGGAACGGCGGCCGTCCTGAGGGTGCCCGTCGTGCGCGTCGTGCGTCGTGCGTGTCGTGCGCGTCGTGCCGTCGTATCCGTCGTATCCGTCGTGCGTCGTGCCCGTCGTGTCTCCAACGGACAGGTAATTGCCGAGGGTGGTGCCGTGTGCCCGTGCGGGGCCACGGCACCACGTGGTGGTGCCCCGCGGCTACTTGGCCGCGTCGAGGGCGGCCAGCGCCTGTGCCCAGCGGGCGAACTTCAGGTCGGCCAGGTCGGCGACGGTCTTGACCCGGAACGCCTCCTCCAGCAGCTCACCCTGGCGGTCCGAGACCCCCTTCAGCGCGCTGACCGGCGCGGCCAGGATCTCGGGCAGGCTCTTGTCCGCCCATGCCTTGTCGAGCACCTTGCTCAGGTCTATCTCAGCCATCGGCCCTCTTTCGTGGTGCGAGTCTCGTCGTGCGAGCAGGCGAAAGCGTGCGACTCCCGGGAGCAGTGCACCCAGGGGGAGCCACGCGTTCTTTCTACAAGCACGTAGAAGCATAGAGCTGCCGGGACCGGTCCACGCCGTCTCCCGGCAGCCGTCGCGGGAAAGTCCGAAAAGAGCCGCCCACCGCGGCCGACTGTGTACTTGACCTCGTAGCTTTGCCGGTCTTTTACGGTGACGTGGCCGCGGTGTGGGAGGCGTGGTCCCCGGCCGGGCAGGCTTCCAGCACACCTGCCCGCACCCTGTCGAGCCGCGTCACGTCAAGACCGTGTCAAGGTCGCCCCGGCCGACGCCAAGGAACCGCTAACACGCGCACCGCCCGCCCCGCGATGCGGCTTCCTTGAGATGAAGAACCTGTTGCGATGAAGTCCCTGTTGCGATGAAGACCCTGTTACGCAGGGAAGTTGGATCAGTGAGCGGAGCGCGTCGGCGGCGATGAGTGACGTACGGCCCGGACGGCTGAAGGTCTACCTCGGGGCGGCTCCGGGGGTCGGCAAGACCTACCGGATGCTCGACGAGGGACGGCGCCGCGCCTCGCGCGGGGCGGATGTGGTGGTGGGGTTCGCGGAGTGCTACGGGCGCCCGCACACACAGGCGATGCTCGACGGCCTGGAGACCGTCCCCCGCGCGTCCTGCACCCACCGCGGCGGACGGTTCGAGGTGATGGACCTGACGGCGGTCCTCGCACGTCGGCCGCAGGTCGCGATCGTCGACGAGTTCGCCCACAGCAACGTCCCCGGCGACGGCCGCAATCCCAAGCGCTGGCAGGACATCGAGACCCTGCTCGACGCCGGTATCGACGTCGTCACCGCGCTGAACATTCAGCACCTGGAATCCCTCAACGACGTGGTCGGGAAGATCACCGGGGTACCCCAGCACGACACGGTGCCCGACGAGGTCGTACGACGGGCCTGGCAGATCGAGCTGGTGGACATGCCTCCTGAGGGGCTGCGCCGCCGCATGGCGCACGGCAACATCTACGCGCCCGAGAAGATCGACGCGGCCCTCGCGAACTACTTCCGCCCCGGCAACCTGACCGCGCTGCGCCAACTGGCGCTGCTGTGGGTGGCCGACCGCGTCGACGAGGCGCTCCAGGAGTACCGCTCGCGCCACGGCATCGGCGGGGTGTGGGAGACCCGGGAACGGGTGGTCGTCGCGCTGACCGGCGGACCGGAGGGCGACACCCTGGTCCGGCGGGCCGCCCGCATCGCCGACCGGTCCGCCGGCGGTGACCTGCTGGCCGTGCACGTGGCCCGCAGCGCCGGTCTCGCGGCCGGCGTCTCGCACGCCTCGCTTGCCGGGCAGCGCCGCCTCGTGGAGGACCTCGGCGGCAGCTACCACTCGGTCGTCGGCGACGACGTGGCCACCGCGCTGGTGGAGTTCGCGCGCGCCGAGAACGCCACTCAGCTCGTGCTGGGCACCAGCCGCCGGGGCCGACTGGCCCGGTTCCTGAGCGGGCCGGGAACCGGGGAGACGGTGACCGCGCTGTCCGGGGACATCGACGTGCACCGGGTCACCCACGAGCGCGCCGGACGCGGCACGCTCCTGCCGTCCCGGCGCCGCACCCTGTCCACCGCGCGGCTGATCGCCGGGCCCGTGACCGGACTGGTGCTGCCGGTGCTGCTCACGATCGTCCTCGCCCAACTGCGGGGGGCGCTCAACCTGACCAGTGAGGCCCTGCTGTTCCTGCTCGCCGTGGTCGGTGTGGCCTGCATAGGCGGGGTCGTCTCGGCGGTGATCGCGTCGGTGACGGCGTCGCTGCTGCTGAACTACTGGTTCATCCCGCCGATCGGCCATTTCACGCTGGACGACCCGAACGCCCTCCTCGCTCTGGCGGTGTTCGCGGTCGTGGCGGCCACCGTGGCCGCGGTCGTGGACCGGTCGCTGCGCCTGTCGCGCCGCTCCGCCCGTGCGACGGCCGAGGCGGAGACCATGTCGTCCCTGGCCGGCAGCATCGTGCGCGGAGAGGCGACCATGCCGGCCCTGCTGGAGCGGACACGCGAGACCTTCGGCATGGAGTCGGCGGACCTGGTGGACGAGCTGCCCGATGAGGCGGGTGTGACGGCCGTTCCCGCGGGCCCGGGTGCCTATCTCGCGCTGCGGGGGCGCACGCTGTCATCGTCCGAACGGCGGGTCCTGGCCGCGTTCGCCGCCCATGTCGGTTCCGCGGTCGAGCGCGCCAGGCTCGCCGAGGTGGCGGCCGAGGTGGAGCCGGTGAAGGCCGCCGACCGGCTCCGCACGGCACTGCTGCGAGCCGTCGGCCACGACCTGCGCACGCCCCTCGCCGCAGGGTGGGCCGCGGTCACCTCCCTGCGCAGCCGCGACGTCGAGTTCTCCCCGGAGGACCGCGACGAACTCCTCGCCACCGCCGACGAGTCCATGGCCAAGCTCGACCGCCTGTTGGAGAACCTCCTCGATCTCAGCCGCCTGGAGGCGGGCGTCCTCCCCCTGAACCTGCGGGCCACGTCCCTGGAGGAGGTGCTGCCCATGGCGCTGGCGGACGTCCCCGGCGTGGAGGTGGCGGACGTGGAGGAGATCTCGGCGGTGCTTGCCGACCCGCCGCTGTTGGAACGGGTCATCGCCAACCTGGTCGGCAACGCTGCCCGCCACACCCCGCCCGGAAAGAAGGTGCTGGTCACCGCCAGCGCACTGGCGGGCCGGGTCGAGCTGCGTGTCGTGGACCGGGGGCCCGGTCTGCCCGCCGACGGCCTGGAAGGGCTCTTCGAACCCTTCCAGCGGCTCGGCGACACCGACAACACCACGGGTCTCGGACTCGGGCTGGCTCTCGCCCGAGGCCTGACCGAGGCCATGAACGGCACCCTCACCCCGGAGGACACACCCGGCGGCGGCCTCACCATGGTCGTGTCCCTGCCGTTCGCCGGGGAACCCGGTGAGTCCGGGGAGTCCGGGGAGTCCGGTGAGTCCGGTGAGTTCGAGCAGCCCGGGGAATCCGCGGAGCCCGGGGACTCCGGGGTCTCCGGGGTCTCCGGGGTCTCCGGGGTCTCCGGGGTCTCCGGGGTCTCCGGGGTCTCCGGGGTCTCCGGGGTCTCCGGGGTCTCCGGGGTCTCCGGGGTCTCCGGGGAGTCCAGGCAGCCCGTGGGAGCCGAATCGACCCGACCGAGCAGAGCGTAGGAGGTGCGTGATGAGCACCGTGACCGGCACCTGGAAGCTGCACCGCAGGGGAGGGACCCGCGCCACGCCCCGATCCTGGCCGCTGCGTGACCGGCTCGCCCTGGCGGCGGGCGTGGCCGCCCCGTTCCTGGTGGCCCTCGCACTCGTCCCGTTCCGTACGAGCCTGTCGCTCACGAACGCCGCGCTCATCCTCGTCGTGGTGGTCGTCGCTGTCGCCGCGCTGGGCAGCCGTACGGCGGGCGTGGTCGCCGCGTTGTCCGCGGCGGCCTGGTTCGACTTCTTCCTCACGCGGCCGTACCAGACCTTCGACATCACCGCGTCCGCCGACATCGAGACCGCGGTGCTCCTGCTGGTCGTCGGCGTGATCGTGTCCCAACTGGGGGCTCACGCCCGCCGGCTGGAGGTCATCACGGTCACGGACGCCGATCACCTGTCCCGCGTCCACCGGATCGCGGACCTGGCGCAGTCGGCGGGCTCAGCGGACACCGTGGTCGACGAAGTCCGACAGGAGCTCACCGACCTGCTCGGGCTGCGCGCCTGCCGCTTCGAGTACGGCACCCTGCTGGGACGGCCGCCACGCCTGCGCAACGACGGCAGTGTCACGGTGGGCAGGCGCTCCTGGGACGTGAACGCCGTCGGCTGGCCCGCGGGCGAGATCGAACTGCGCACCTACGGCAACGGCCGCTACCTCGGCCGCTTCATGCTCACCCCCGGCCCCGGTCCGGTACCCCCGCTCCAGGCCCGGCTGGTGGCGGTGACGCTGGCCGATCAGACGGGGTCGGCACTGGGCACGGCCGGACCGGTTCCGAAGGGCTGATTCCGAAGGGCTGACCTCACTCCGGGCCGGAGACCCCGAACCCCGTGCGGGTGGTTTCGCGATCCATACGCCGGGCCCCCATGGTCGCTTCATGTCACCGTGGCCACCGTGGTAACCGAGGTCACAGGCGCCGTAAGAGGTCCGTCAAGGGCGTGGGCGCGGCCGTAAGAGGCCCGTCAACGACGCTCGAATCCAGCCACCGGTCAGGGTTTCCTCTAATTGTCCGATCCGTCAGGCGTCCGATCCGTCAGGCGTCCGGTTCGCACGCGGATGCTGTCCGAATTTCATCGAATCCCATCGAATCTCATCTAGGAGCTCGCGATGGCCGACGTGGCCTTCGTTGTCACCACTCTCGCGGTGTTCGCGCTGGTGGCCCTCGTCGCCAAGGGGGTGACGAAGCTGTGACCGTCGAGAACATCGTCGGCCTGGTCGTGGCCGTCGCCCTGCTGGGCTATCTCGTCCTCGCCCTGATCTTCCCGGAGAGGTTCTGAGAGCGCCCATGAGTCCCGTACTCGCAGGCGTACTCCAGCTGCTCGCCCTTATGGCGGCGCTGGCGCTCGTCTACGTTCCCCTCGGCAACTACATGGCCAAGGTCTTCTCCTCCGACAAGCACTGGCGCGTCGAGAAGTGGATCTACCGGGGCATCGGTGCCAACCCCGACACCGAGATGCGCTGGCCCGCCTACCTGCGCGGCGTCCTCGCCTTCTCGGCCGTGGGCGTCCTCTTCCTCTACCTGCTGCAGCGGGTGCAGGGCGTCCTGCCCGGTTCGCTCGGGTTCTCCTCGATCGAGCCGGCGCAGGCGTTCAACACCGCCGCGTCCTTCGTGACGAACACCAACTGGCAGTCGTACTACGGCGAGCAGGCCATGGGCCACGTCGTGCAGACCGCCGGCCTGGCCGTGCAGAACTTCGTCTCGGCGGCCGTCGGCATCGCGGTCGCGGTCGCCCTGGTGCGCGGCTTCGCCCGCTCCCGCACCGGTGAGCTGGGTAACTTCTGGTCGGACCTGGTGCGCGGCGTCACCCGCATCCTGGTGCCGGGTGCGGCGATCGCCGCCGTGGTGCTGGTGGCCTGCGGGGTGATCCAGAACTTCTCCGGCATCCACGAGGTCGGCCAATTCTTCAATGGGCACAGCATGGGGGCCTCCCAGCAGTGGAACGGTGGCGCGGTCGCCTCGCAGGAGGCCATCAAGGAGCTGGGCACCAACGGCGGCGGCTACTTCAACGCCAACAGCGCCCACCCCTTCGAGAACCCGACCCCGTTCACGAACCTGTTCGAGATCTTCCTGCTGCTGGTGATCCCGTTCTCGCTGACCCGCACGTTCGGCGTGATGGTCGGCAGCGTGAAGCAGGGGTACGCGATCCTCGCCACCATGGCCACCATCTGGGTCGGTTTCGTCGCCCTGATGATGTGGACCGAGTTCTCCCACCACGGCCCGGCGCTGCAGATCGCGGGCGGTGCGCTGGAGGGCAAGGAGGTGCGGTTCGGGGTCGGTGCGTCGTCGATCTTCGCGGTGTCGACCACGTTGACCTCGACGGGCGCGGTGGACTCCTTCCACTCCTCGTTCACCGGTCTCGGCGGTGGCATCACGATGCTGGGCATGATGCTGGGCGAGATCGCGCCCGGCGGTACCGGCTCCGGTCTGTACGGCATCCTGATCATGGCGGTCATCGCGGTGTTCATCGCCGGACTGATGGTCGGTCGCACACCCGAGTATCTGGGCAAGAAGATCGGCACCCGCGAGATCAAGCTCGCGGCCTGCTACATCCTCATCACCCCGGCACTCGTCCTGATCTTCACCTCGGTCTCCATGGCCCTGCCCACGCCACCGCACTCGATGCTCAACTCCGGCGCGCACGGGTTCTCCGAGGTGCTGTACGCCTTCACGTCCGCCTCGAACAACAACGGCTCGGCCTTCGCGGGCCTGAACGCGAACACCGACTGGTTCAACACGATGACCGGGCTCGCGATGATGCTCGGCCGCTTCCTGCCGATGGTCTTCGTGCTGGCGCTCGCGGGTTCGCTCGCCGAGCAGAAGCCGGTCCCGGTCACCGCGGGCACCCTGCGCACGGAAAAGCCGCTGTTCACCGGCCTGCTGGTGGGCGCGATCCTGATCATCACCGGCCTGACCTACTTCCCGGCCCTCGCGCTCGGACCGCTGGCCGAGGGGCTGGCGTCATGAGCACCGACGTGACGAACCAAGGCGCAAAAAATCAAGACACAGCGAACCAAGACGAAACGAACCAAGACACAGCGAACCAATACGCAACGAACCAAGACATGACGAACCAAGAGGACTCGATGTCCACAGCCCCCCCGACCCGGGCGCCGCACAGCGACGTACCCACCGGGCACAAGGCCGCCGAAGGCCGTGTCGGCGCGGGCCTTTTCGACCCCGGACAACTCGTCAAGTCCCTGCCGGACGCGTGCCGCAAGCTCGATCCGCGGGTGATGGTCAAGTCGCCCGTGATGTTCGTGGTGTGGATCGGCTCGGTCCTGACCACCGTCTTCTCCTTCACGGATCCCGGCAACTGGTTCGGCTGGGCCATCAGTGCCTGGCTCTGGCTGACCGTCATCTTCGCCAACCTGGCGGAGGCGGTCGCCGAGGGCCGCGGCAAGGCGCAGGCCGACACACTGCGCAAGGCCAAGACCGACACGGTCGCGCGCCGGCTGCTCGCCGACGGCTCCGAGGAACAGGTCCCGGGCACCGCTCTGGGCATCGGCGACCTGGTGGTGTGCGAGGCGGGCGACATCATCCCCGGCGACGGTGACGTCGTCGAAGGCGTCGCGTCCGTGGACGAGTCGGCCATCACGGGCGAGTCGGCGCCGGTCATCCGCGAGTCGGGCGGCGACCGCAGCGCCGTCACCGGCGGGACGAAGGTGCTCTCCGACCGGATCGTCATCAGGATCACGACGAAGCCGGGCGAGACCTTCATCGACCGGATGATCAGCCTGGTCGAGGGCGCGGCCCGGCAGAAGACGCCGAACGAGATCGCGCTGAACATCCTGCTCGCCTCGCTGACCATCGTGTTCCTGCTGGCGGTGGCGACGCTGCCGCCGTTCGCCGACTACGCGGGCACGCATCTGACGATGGTCGTGCTGGTGGCGCTGCTGGTCTGTCTGATCCCGACCACGATCGGCGCGCTGCTGTCGGCGATCGGCATCGCGGGCATGGACCGGCTGGTCCAGCGCAACGTACTGGCCATGTCCGGGCGGGCGGTCGAGGCCGCCGGTGACGTCTCGACGCTGCTGCTCGACAAGACCGGCACGATCACGCTCGGCAACCGGCAGGCAGCCGAGTTCGTGCCGGTGAGCGGGACCACCGAGGCCGAGGTCGCCGACGCAGCCCAGCTCTCCTCGCTCGCCGACGAGACCCCCGAGGGCCGCTCCGTCGTGGTCCTTGCCAAGGAGAAGTACGGGCTGCGCGAACGCCACCAGGGCGAGCTGGCCGGTGCCGAGTGGATCGCGTTCACCGCCCAGACCCGGATGTCGGGCGTGGACCTCGACGGGCGCAGGATCCGCAAGGGCGCGGCCGGTTCGGTCATCGCCTGGGTCCGGGAACGGGGCGGCACCCTCGCCGAGGACGCCGAGGACGCCGAGGCCGTCGCCAACCGGATCTCCGAGGCGGGCGGCACTCCGCTGCTGGTCGCGGTGGACGACGAGCAGGGCGCCCGCGTCCTGGGAGTGATCCATCTCAAGGACGTGGTGAAGGACGGTATGCGGGAGCGGTTCGCCGAACTGCGCCGTATGGGCATCAAGACCGTCATGATCACGGGTGACAACCCGCTGACCGCGAGGGCGATCGCGGACGAGGCCGGGGTCGACGACTTCCTGGCGGAGGCCACGCCCGAGGACAAGATGGCGCTGATCAAGCGCGAGCAGGCGGGCGGCAAGCTGGTCGCGATGACCGGTGACGGTACGAACGACGCCCCGGCCCTCGCACAGGCGGACGTCGGCGTGGCGATGAACACCGGTACCTCGGCCGCCAAGGAGGCCGGGAACATGGTGGACCTGGACTCCAACCCGACGAAGCTGATCGAGATCGTCGAGATCGGCAAACAGCTCCTCATCACCCGGGGCGCGCTCACGACGTTCTCGATCGCCAACGACGTCGCGAAGTACTTCGCGATCATCCCGGCGCTGTTCGCGGCGGTCTACCCGGGCCTGGACAAGCTGAACATCATGGGCCTGTCCTCGCCCGACTCCGCGATCCTGTCGGCCGTCATCTTCAACGCGCTGATCATCGTCGCGCTGGTGCCGCTGTCCCTGAGGGGCGTGCGGTACCGGCCGGTGAGCGCGGACCGGATGCTACGGCGCAACCTCACGATCTACGGCCTCGGCGGGCTGGTCGCCCCGTTCATCGGCATCAAGATCATCGACCTGCTCATCTCCCTCATCCCAGGAATCAGGTGAAGGACATGAACAACTCCGTCACCAACACCGCCCGGCTGCTCGGAGCGGGCCTGCGCGCCCTGCTCGTGCTGACCCTGGTGACCGGCGTCATCTATCCGCTGGTCGTCACCGGTATCGCCCAGGGGCTGTTCCCCGGCAGGGCGAACGGTTCCGAGATCAAGGCGGACGGCAAGGTCGTCGGCTCGTCCCTGATCGGGCAGGCGTACAACCTGCCGCTGAAGAGGGGCCAGGAGACCCCGGAGCCGGACCTGAAGTGGTTCCAGGGCCGCCCGCAGAACGGGCTCGGCGCCAACAGCGTCAACACCCAGTACAAGCTCATCCTCTCCGGCGCCACCAACCTCGCCGCCGACAGCAAGGTCCTTGTCCAGCAGGTGAAGGACGCCAAGGCCGCGGTCATCAAGGACAACTCGGTGCCCGGCTACACGGTCAAGCCGTCCGCCGTCCCGGCCGACGCCGTCACCTCCTCCGGCTCCGGACTGGACCCGAACATCTCCCCGGCCTACGCCGACCTCCAGGTCCACCGGGTCGCCGAGAAGAACAACCTGCCGCTCGCACAGGTCCAGAAACTGGTGGACGAGCACACCGACGGCCGCACCCTCGGCTTCATGGGCGAACCGCGCGTGAACGTCCTCGAACTCAACATCGCGCTCAAGGACCTCGCAGCGAGGAAGTGATGGCCGTAAGGCCCGTACTGGCCTTACTTGCCTTACGGGCCTTACGCGACGGAAAGGCACACACCAATGACCCGGGTGCTGGTGGTGGAGGACGACCCGCATCTTGTACGGGCTCTCGTGATCAACATGCAGGCCCGCCGGTACGGAGTGGACGCAGCCCCCGACGGGGCCACGGCCCTCAGACTGGCGGCCGCCCGTCAGCCCGACGTGGTGATGCTCGATCTCGGCCTGCCCGACATGGACGGGGTCGACGTCATCAGGGCGCTCCGCGGCTGGACCCGCGTACCGATTCTCGTCCTCTCGGCCCGCCAGGCGTCCGACGAGAAGGTGGCGGCGCTCGACGCGGGCGCCGACGACTACATCACCAAGCCGTTCAGCATGGATGAGTTGCTGGCCCGGCTGCGGGCCGCCGTCCGCCGCACCGAGGACACGCCGCTCGCCCCCGGGACGACCCTGGTGGAGACGGACGACTTCACCGTCGACCTGCTCGCCAAGAGGGTCGTCCGGGGCGGGCGGGACGTGCGGCTGACCCCGACCGAGTGGCACTTGCTGGAGATCCTGATCACCAGCCCCGGCCGGCTCGTCACACAGAAGGAACTCCTCCGGGAGGTCTGGGGCGTCTCGCAGAGCAGCAAGACCAACTACCTGCGGGTCTACATGGCCCAGCTGCGCCGCAAACTGGAGGCGGACCCCTCCCACCCGCGCCATCTGATCACCGAGCCCGGCATGGGCTACCGATTCGAGGGTTGACGCGGCGCGCGGCGGGCTCCGGATCCACCTCGGAGCGGCACCCGGCGTCGGCAGGTGCTCCGGCGGGCCCGGGGGCCACTCACCGGACCTGTTCGTCCGTCGCACCGAGGGCTCGGAACTCGTCTTCGGTGAAGCCCCTCACTCGCACAGGGACTTGTAGGTCTCGGCGCTCTTCTTCCACTGGTCGAACGCGTCGCTGAAGGCCTCCTGGTAGGTCTTGAGCTGAGTGGCGTCCCCACGGCCGTTCGCGGAGTTCACGCCTGCCGCGCTGTCGCTCATCGACCGGCTCTCGATGGCGAGGGCGCGGATCACGGAGGCCACCTCGGAGTCCTCTGCCGCGTCCGCGGCGGAGTCGAGGTTCGATGCCAGCGAACTCAATGAGGCGGCCGATGCTTCGTCGAAGGTCTCCGTGTTCGAGGAGATCGCCTGGGACGCCTGTTCGCAGCCGGGGTCGGTCGTGTCCTGCTCGATGGGCTCCGTGCCCGTGCCCGTGTCAGGGGCGGCCGTGGAATCCGTCGGTGGCGAGTAGCTGGGGGCCGAGTAGCCCGGTGATTCGGACGGCTCGCCGTCGGACTTGACCCAGTCGAGTACTTTCTGCGGGCCGATGGCGACGACCACGATGAAAATGAGCGCGGCCAGACAGCCGAGCCCGGTGAGGACCGAATTGTCCTGCCCGGAAGGGGGTGTGGTGCTGCCCGTGGGCAGCTTGTCCTCGTCGGCCTTCTGGGTGGTGCGCTCCTCCTTCCTGTCCTCCTCCTTGTTGCCCTCCTCTTTCCTGGTGGTCTCCTCTTTCCTGGTCTCACCGGTCTTCGTGTACTTGGCCGTCCCGTACCCGGCAAGGGATGTCGCCAAGGAGTCCGGCAGCCAGGCCCCGGCGAGGTTCATCGTCTCGCCCTGGAGCTGCTCACGGGCGTACTCCATGACCTCGCCGACGGACGGCCGATCCCCCGGCTTCTTGGCGAGGCACCGCTCGACGACGGCACGGAGTTCTGGATCGCAACCGCCCAGCTCCGGCTCCTCGTTGATGATCCGGAAGAACATGGCCTCCGGATTTCCCTCGCCGAAGGCGGTGCGTCCGGTCGCGGCGAACACCGTGAGGTTACCGAGGGCGAACACATCCGTGGCAGGGCTCGCGGAATGTCCGCGGATCTGCTCGGGGGCCATGAACGCGGGCGTGCCGACGCGCACATGCGTGCTGGTGAGGGTCGTGGCGTCTGCGGCGTGCGCGATACCGAAGTCGATGACGCGCGGACCGTCTCCAGCCAGCAGGATGTTGGCGGGCTTGAGGTCGCGGTGGATCAGCTCGCAGGCGTGAATCGCGGTGAGCCCTTCAGCGATGCCCGCGAGGAGCCGGAACACCGTGGTCAAGGGGAGCGGGCCGTGCTCGCTGACGGCCTGGTGCAGGGAGGGCCCGGGCACATAGGCGGTGGCCAGCCAGGGCAATGGCGCCTCGCTGTCGGCGTCCACGACGGGCGCGGTGTACAGGCCCTGGACGCGCTGCGCGGCGTCGATCTCCTTGCGGAAGCGCCGCCGGAACTCGTCGTCCTCGGCATAGTCGGGCCGCACGACCTTGACGGCGAGGGCCCTCCCGCCCGGAGTGAAGGCGAGGTAGACGCGCCCCATGCCGCCGGCCCCGAGCCGGGCGCGAAAGTCGTATCCGCCGACGCTCCTCGGGTCGTCGTCGGTGAGTGGTCTGAACCGGTCGACCATGCGCACCCCCGTGCCGCCTTGCTCCCAGACTGGATATCCGCACTGTTCCATGGAGCATCGGCCGTGTCCCGGGAGGCACCGAGAAATTCACAGGGCTCCCCCTGAGCCGACCCCGGTCTCGCGAAGTCCCTGAGCAGGGTCGGAGACTGGCGCGGTGGCCCGTGAGGGCTCCGCGTCCAGCCCCCGCCCGTCGAACCGGGCGTGTGCTTCTCACGCGATCCGTCACTACCGGTCTCCACTGCCAGTAGGAGGGGAAGTCGTCGTCAGACGCCCAGACGCCCGTCGGCTCACCCGGCCGCACGGAGACGGCCTCCCGGTCGACATTCACGGCAGCGCCCGGGTTCCGGAGCGCGGAAGGCCCGCTCACAGCCGTCGCAGGTCTGGAAGGGCAGCACCACCGGGCGCGTCGCGTCATCGGGAAGCAGGCGGGGGAGCGGAGGCGGCGCGGGCAGGGGCGTCTCCCGGAGGCGGAAGGCGAGGATGCCCGCCGGGCGGGTCAGGAAGTGGTCGGGGAGCCGTGCGGTGAGCAGCGCGGTGACCTGGGAGGGCGCGACACCGGCCGCGAGCCACTGGGTGACGGCTGGCGCCAGCCGCACGGCTTCCTGCTCGGAGAGAACGAGGCGGGGATCGATCCGGCGGAGTGAGGTCAGAACGGCGACTGCCTGCGGATCGGCGTCGGAGAGCGTCGGGCGGGCCACCGCCGGTTTCTCCGTTTCAGTGGTGACTGCCGCAGGGGGCACGGCTGCCCCGCCTACGGGCCGCCTCCGTGAACGGGGAGGCCTCGGCGGCTTCGGAGGCGGAGGCCCGTCCAGGTCCGGGCCGCCATCGGGGGGTACGCCGTAGAAGTACGTCCGGGTACGGATCTGCCCGGTGGACAGGCGCTCGCGGCGCCGCTCCAGATATCCGGCCGCTTCGAGCTCCCTGAGCGCTCGCGAGATCAGGATCTCCCCCTCGCTGAAGTGCTCGCACAGGGCGGCGATGCTCACGGGTGAGCCGTCGGGCAGGGAGGAGATGTACGCCGCGACGCCGACCGTGACGGCGCTGCCGCGTCGTTGCGCGAGGGCGTTGGAGATCACGGTGAAGTCGGCGGTGAGCCGGGTGCGTACGTGGATCACGCCGGAGGTCGGAGCTCCGGCGTCGGCGCGCAGGCGCGCGTTAGACTGCGGGTCAGCCATCGGGAAGGTATCGCTTCCTGATCGGTCAGGCCCTCGATCGGGATGCCAGTCCCGGCCGGGGGCCGTATCTGTTTGCGGTTGTCGCGGCGAACGTAACCGTCCGTATCCCTCGCCTGCAAGCCGGTCACCCGGACGGGTGACGGGGGCTTCACGGCCAGGGAGGG
>NZ_VMNX01000152.1 GCF_009377235.1 Streptomyces acidicola | reverse complement strand
GTCCCATCCCCAGGGGCTCCGCCCCCCGGACCCCTGCTTCGGGGGCCGGCCCCCGGAACCCGCTCCTCAAACGCCGGAGGGGCTGGATCGGCCGGCTCACACCCTCGACCACGTATGCCGGTCCCGCGCCATCGCGTGGAGCGCCTCCACGTCCGCCGGTTTGAGGATTCCGCCCGAGTGGGCGAGCTCCGAGAGGTCCGTGTCCCGCAGGACGCGGGCCTCTCGCAGGGATGCGATCACGTCGACGTCGGACGGACCGACGGGGGCCAGTACGGGGTACACCTCCGCTGTGAGCGCGTACGAGGCACGGGCCGCGTCCGCGCGGACCTGCCGGAGCAGCGGGCCGGGCTCGCGGCGGCCGACCGTGACCATGGGGTCGGCGACCAGCACGCGCTGTTTACGGGCGTACAGGGCGCGGACGCAGAACAGACCTCCCGGCCCGATCACCAGGTGATGGATACGGTCGCCGCCCGGCAGCGGGATCGAGTGCAGGGTGCGCCAGCCCGCGCCCTCCAGGAGGTCCAGGGCCTCGCCGACCGTCTGCTCCGCGGTCAGGGCCCGGCGACGCGGGTCCGGGCGCAGGCGCCGGGACGGGCCCGGATCGCGGTCGAGAGCGATCAGGAGCGCCTCACCCGGGCGGTTCGGGGCCAGGTCGTCGTCCGGCGGCAGGGTGAGCCGGGCGAGCTCCGCGGGGGTCGGCACCGGGGGCGGGCCCACCGTGACCGGGCCGGTCAGGAAGGGGCCGAGCACGTGCAGCACGTCCTCCCGCCGGTCCTCACCGATCAGGTTGACCCGGCCCGTCTCCCTGTCGTACCAGGCGATGTTCCGCCCGTCCGTGAGGCAGACGTAGAGCCGGTCCTGTCCGTGCCGCCGGCTCGGTACGACCCGCAGTCCGCTCATGCGGCATCACCCCCGACCATGGGAACAGGCGGGGTGCTCCAGGGGCAAGCACCCGGTTACCTTTGGGATGAGTTGGGGGAGGTGCCGTTGCGGACCAGCAGGATGCAACCCGATGTCCCGGCCCCGGACCGCCCGTGGAGCGAGATCGTGCCCGGCCTGTGGATGGGCGGTCACGAGTTCGCCGGACGTTCAGGCGAGCGGGAGTTCGCCGTCGTGCACGACGAGTTCGATCTTGTCCTGACCCTGCTGAGGCTCCCGGGACACGGGCCGGACGACGGCGTCGAGCACCATGTGTGGCCCATCCCGGACGGGCCGCTGGACGGGACCCAGCTCGCGGGCGTGATGCGGCTCGCGCGGACCGCGTCCGAGGCGCTGCGGGAGGGGCGCAGCGTGCTCGTGCGCTGTTACCACGGGTACAACCGCTCCGGGCTCGTCGTGGCCCAGTCCCTGATCCGGGAGGGGCACTCCCCCGACGACGCGATTCGCCTCATCCGCTCCCGCCGCTCACCGTGGGCCCTGCACAACGAACTGTTCGTGGACTACCTGCGCACCGGCCTGGCCACGGCACGCCTCCTGGAGGAGCTGGCGGAGGAGGACGCCGAGTAGCGTGAGCTCGGGGTCCCGCGTGATCTTCCGCGTGATCTCGCCTGCTCATGACGCCCGACAGGTCGGTCGCCAAGTGCACAATTATGGCCTGACTGTCACGACATAACGGGACATCAGCCATCTCGCTTGCTACGTTCCGGACATGACCAAGGCCGGAACGACCGTGGCGGCGGACCCGTCCCCTCCGGCGCTACGCCTGCCCCGGCGCCGTGGCGTGGAACTCGCCCTCATCGTCGTCGCCGTCCTGCTCTCCGTGTACGGCTACTGCGCTGTCGGTCTCGCGCACAGCGGCACCGTCCCGCCCGGCGCCGCCCGTTACGGAGCCGGGCTCGGCGTACTCGCCCTGCTCGCGCACTGCGCGGTACGGTTCCGGGCGCCGTACGCCGATCCGCTGCTGCTGCCGATCGCCGTCCTGCTCAACGGCCTGGGCCTGGTGCTGATCTACCGTCTCGACCTGGAGACCCCGCACGACCAGGCGGCCCCCGCGCAGCTCAACTGGTCCACGCTGGGTGTCGCGCTGTTCATCGCGGCCGTGGTGCGGTTGCGGGACCACCGGGTGCTCCAGCGCTACGCGTACGTGTCCGTCGCCGGTGCGCTGGGCCTGCTGGCACTGCCGATCCTCTTCCCCGCGGTGAACGGCGCCCGCATCTGGATCAGGGTCTTCGGATTCTCCATCCAGCCGGGCGAGTTCGCGAAGGTGCTGCTGGCCGTCTTCTTCGCCAGCTATCTGGCGGCGAACAGGAACGCGCTCGCGTACAGCGGCCGCCGTGTCTGGCGGTTCCACCGGCTCCAGTTGCCCACCGGGCGGATCCTCGGCCCGGTCGTCGCCGTCTGGCTGCTCAGTGTGGGCGTCCTGGTCCTGGAGCGGGACCTGGGGACGTCGCTGCTGTTCTTCGGGCTGTTCGTGATCCTGCTGTACGTCGCCACCGGCCGCACCGGCTGGATCGCGGTGGGGCTGCTGCTGGCGGTCGTGGGCGCCGTCGCGGTGGGCCGACTGGAGCCGCATGTGCACAGCAGGGTCGAGGACTGGCTGCACCCCTTCGCGTCGATCGAGGCGGGCCTGGGGCCCAACCAGCTCGCCCAGGCCCTCTTCTCGTTCGCCGCGGGCGGTGTGCTCGGCACCGGCCTCGGTCTCGGCCACTCGATCCTGATCGGCTTCGCGGCCAAGTCGGACTTCATCCTGGCGACGGCGGGCGAGGAGCTCGGCCTCGCGGGTCTGTCGGCGATCTTCCTGCTGTACGCGTTGCTGGTGGAGCGCGGCTACCGGGCGGGCCTCGCCCTGCGGGACCCCTTCGGCAGGCTCCTGGCGATCGGCCTCGCCTCGATCGTCGCGCTACAGGTGTTCGTCATCGCGGGCGGGGTGACCGGGCTGATCCCGCTGACCGGTATGGCGATGCCGTTCCTCGCGCAGGGCGGCTCCTCGGTCGTCACCAACTGGCTCATCGTGGCGCTGCTGATCCGGATCAGCGACTCGGCCCGCAGTCAGTACGACGGGAGAGGGGCGCCGTGAGCGGCACAGGTCCCAGGCGCACGGGAGGTCCGCTCATGGCGAAGTACATCCGCCGGGCCGCCTTTCTCTCCGCGTTCCTCTTCCTCGCCCTCCTGGTGAACGCCGCCCGCGTCCAGGTCTTCCAGGCCGGAACGTACGACGACAACCCCGCCAACCGCCGGACGGCGATCGCCCGCTGGAGCAAGCCGCGCGGGGACATCGTCGTCGGTGACCGCGCGGTCACCGGCTCCCGCGACACCGGCGAGCAGCTCCGCCACGAGCGGACGTATCGCGACGGTCCGCTGTACGCACACGTCACCGGTTTCGCCTCGCAGTTGTACGGGTCGAGTCTCCTGGAGGACGCGGAGGACGGCGTGCTGGCGGGCACCGATCCGATGCTCTCCCTGCTGCCGGTCTGGAACGACGTGACGCGGTCCCGCACCCCGGGCGGCCGGGTCGTCACGACCATCGACCCGGCTGCCCAGCGGGCCGCCTTCGACGGGCTGAAGAACCGCAGGGGCGCGGTCGCGGCGCTCGAACCGGCCACCGGACGCGTCCTGGCGCTGGTGTCCACACCGTCGTACGACCCGGGAGAGCTGTCCGGGAACGGCCCGGCCGTGGCTCAGGCGTGGGCGCGGCTGAACGGGGACCCGGCCAAGCCGATGCTCAACCGGGCAATCCGGCAGACCTATCCGCCGGGTTCGACGTTCAAGGTGGTGACGGCCGCGGCGGCGCTGGACTCGGGAGTGATCACGGACCTGGACGCGCCGACGGGGTCCCCGGACCCGTTCACCCTGCCCGGCACGCGGACCTCGCTGTCGAACGAGGCCGAGGGCTGCGAGGACGCGTCCCTGCGCCGTGCCTTCGAGTGGTCGTGCAACACGGTCTTCGCCAAGCTGGGCGCGGACGTGGGGCTGAGCCGGATGACGACCACGGCACGGAACTTCGGCTTCAACGACCGCAGGCTGCGGATCCCGTTCGCGGTCGCGCCGAGCAGCTTCGACACCACGATGGACTCGGCCCAGCTCGCGCTCTCCTCCATCGGGCAGTACAACACGCGGGCCACCCCGCTGCAGATGGCCATGGTCACGGCGGCCGTCGCGAACGGCGGCTCGGTCATGGCGCCCCATCTGGTGGAGCGCACGACCACGAGCATTGGGGCCACGCTCAAGGCGAGGGGCCCGCAGACGCGGCGTCTGGCGATGAACCCGGCGACGGCCGCGGAGCTGCGCGAGCTGATGACCGGCGTGGTGAAGGAGGGCACCGGCGCGAACGCCGCGATTCCCGGCGCGACGGTCGGCGGAAAGACCGGAACCGCCCAGCACGGTATCGGCAACTCCGGCACTCCGTACGCCTGGTTCATCTCCTGGGCCCGCGCGGACGACGCGATCGACCCGGCCGTCGCGGTCGCCGTCGTCGTCGAGGACGCGAACGCCGACCGCAGCGACATCAGCGGTGGCGGCGACGCGGCCCCCATCGCCCGCGCGGTGATGGAGGCCGTACTGAAGACGGCGGCCACAGAGCGGCCGGGGAAGTGGGCGGGGCGGGGCCACAGGTGACCGAAGGCCTGGGACACCCAGTCCAGTTGGACGGCTTGTCAACAAGTGGTGTCCCAAGCATTGACGAGCTTGCTGACAAGCGGTCTCATAACCGGTGACCGCCAGCGGCCCTAGGTGGGGGACAGCGACGATGACGACGGTGACCGAGGCCGAGGTGCTGCGTGACGCGCTCGGCCTGCTCAAGGACCGGGAGCAGGTGGCCGAGCGGCTCCTCGCCTCCTCCGCCAAACACTCCTTCGACCCGGACGAGGAACTCGACTGGGACGCCCCCTTCGAGGACGGCAAGTGGTTCTGGCCTCCGGAGCTGGTGTCGCTGTACGGCACGCCGATGTGGCGGCGGATGGGCGAGGAGCAGCGGATCCTGCTGTCGCAGCACGAGGCGGCGGCGCTCGCCTCGCTCGGGATCTGGTTCGAGATCATCCTGATGCAGCTGCTCGTGCGGCACATCTACGACAAAGCGGCGACGAGCGCGCACGTCCGCTACGCGCTGACCGAGATCGAGGACGAGTGCCGGCACTCGAAGATGTTCGCGCGCCTGATCGCGCGGGGCGGCACACCCTGGTACCCGGTGAGCCGGGTCCACCGGAACATGGGCCGCCTCTTCAAAACGATCTCCACGACTCCGGGCTCCTTCACCGCGACGCTGCTGGGTGAGGAGGTGCTGGACTGGATGCAGCGCCTGACGTTCCCCGACGAACGCGTCCAGCCCCTCATCCGCGGCGTGACCCGCATCCACGTGGTGGAGGAGGCCCGCCACGTCCGGTACGCCCGTGAGGAACTCCGCCGCCAGATGCTGACGGCCCCGCGCTGGTCCCAGGAGTTCACCCGCGTCACGTCGGGCGAGTTCGCCCGGATCTTCTCGGTTGCCTTCGTCAACCCCGAGGTCTACACGAACACAGGCCTGGACCGAGGCGAGGCCGTGGCCCAGGTGAGGGTCAGTGCCCACCGCCGGGAGGTCATGCAGACCGGAGCGAAGCGGCTGACGGACTTCCTGGACGACATCGGGGTGCTGCGGGGAGTGGGGCGCCGGCTGTGGAAGTCGTCAGGGCTGCTGGCGTAAAAACATCCGCCGACAGAAGCCCGGCAGGCCCGGCAGGAGCCCGGCGGACGCGGCGGACCGGCCGCACCATTACGCTGCGAGGTCATGACCCCCCAGGCCCCCACCCCCGCCTACCGGCGCCTCAGCGTCGAGCAGCGGCGCAGCCAGTTGCTGAAGGCGGCCCTCGAACTGTTCGCCCACCGGGCACCCGAGGAGGTCTCCCTCGACGACGTGGCGGAGGCGGCCGGCGTGTCACGGCCACTGGTCTACCGCTACTTCCCCGGCGGCAAACAGCAGTTGTACGAGGCCGCCCTGCGTTCCGCCGCCGAGGAGCTGGAGCAGTGCTTCGACGAGCCTGCAGAGGGCCCGCTCACCCAGCGGCTGTCGCACGCGCTCGACCGCTACCTCGCCTTCGTCGACGAGCACGACGCCGGGTTCAGCGCACTGTTGCGGGGCGGCAGCGTCGTGGAGACCTCCCGGACCACCGCCATCGTGGACGGCGTACGGCGGGCCGCCGCCGAACACGTCCTCGGCCACCTGCGGGTCACGGAACCCGGCGCCCGGCTCCGTATGACCGTGCGGATGTGGATCGGGTCCGTCGAGGCCGCGTCGCTGATCTGGCTGGACGAGGGCAAGGAACCGCCGGTGGACGAGCTGCGGGACTGGCTCGTCGAGCAGTTCGTGGCGTGTCTCGTGACCACCGCGGGGCGCGATCCGCAGACGGCCGACGTGGTGCGTGCCGCGCTCACGGCGGAGCGTGCCGACGGGGCCGTCGGCGGGCTCGTACAGCGGGTGCTGCCCGTGGTCGGCGACGCCGGACATCTGTGGTGACGGCATCTGTGGTGACACTGGTGCCGTGAAGAGCGAAGACACCCCCTTCGTGGGCGGCCCCCTGGACGGGCGTGTCCTGCCCGTGCTGCTGGGCATCACCGGACATCCGCCCAAGACGTACCGGGTCCCGGTACCGGACGCCGCCGGCGGACCCCCGACCGTGCTGGTCTACCGGCGTGTGCCGAGGCCGCACGGCGGACGGTTCGCCCTCGGCCACAAGTGGCAGTACGAGTTCGACCCCGAGGGCCGTGCGGGCGGGCCCCGGTGGCCATGGTCCAAGCCCGCCCCGAAGCCAGACGCCGCGCCGGGCGGGAAGGGCGGGACCACGGACGGGTGACCTCGTTGGGCCGATCCGACCTCCCGGGATGCGGCCCCGCCGCACTCGTCTCAACCTGCCGGTGCGCGGGTGGAGGGTCCACCCCCGCAGCGGAGGTGATGACGTGTCAGGAAGGCTGCTGCGCCTGGTCTGTACGGCGGCGGTCGCGGCCGGCGCGGCCCTCGGGCCCGCTCCGGCACTCGCCGCACCCGAGCCGGTGGGGCCGCCCGCCGCCAATGAGCGCTCCGTCGCCGAACTGCTCACGGATCTCCAGCGCCTGTACCGCGAGGCCGAGAAGGCCACCGAGGCCTACAACGCCACCGAGGAGAAGCTGAGGAAGCTGCGGACCGTGGCCGAGCGGATCGAGTGGCGGCTGGCGCGGGCCCGGCTGTCCCTGAACGACAGCCGCGGTGCCGTCGGCCGGCTCGCGCGGCAGGAGTACCAGAGCCGTACGGACATCTCCCCCTACGTACGGCTGCTGCTGGCCCGCGATCCGCAGCGCGCCCTGGACCAGAGCCATGTGATCCGGCAGGTGGCGCTGGAGCGGGCGGAGACGGTGGAGCGGCTGGCGGGGAACGAATTGCAGGCCGACGCCCTGGCGCGGAAGGCACGGGGAGCCCTCGACGAGCAGCTCTCGCTCGCCGAGCGCCGGAAGAAGGAGCGGGACGACGTCCAGGGACGCCTGAAGGAGGTCGAGGAACTGCTTGCCTCCCTCACGGCCCAACAGCTCGGCGATATCAGCGCGTTGGAGCGGGAGAAGGAGGCCGGAGCGCAGAAGGAGTTCGTGGCCTCGGGGGCGCTGAGCAGCGTACGGCCGCCGACCGAGGAGGGTGAGCGGGCGCTGCGGTACGCCGTCGAGCAGATCGGCAAACCGTACGAGTGGGGAGCCGAGGGGCCCGAGTCGTACGACTGCTCGGGGCTCACCTCTCAGGCCTGGGCGCACGCGGGGCTGCCGATCCCCCGGACCAGTCAGGAGCAGTGGGCCGAGCTCGAACGGGTACCCATGGAGCGGCTGCGGCCCGGGGATCTCGTCGTGTACTTCCCGGAGGCCACGCACGTCGCCCTCTACGTGGGGAACGGCCTGGTCGTGCAGGCACCGCGGCCCGGGTCGCGGGTCAAGGTGTCGCCCATCGCGGCGAACCCGGTGCTGGGGGCCGTGCGGCCCGACCCCCTCGGGGAGCCCCTGGCGCGGTACACGCCGCCGGAGCTCCCCGACGGGGCGTCGGACGGGTCCGCCGAGGGTTACGCGTCGACGGTGGCGCCGGTGACGGAGGCGAGATAGGCCTCGGTCTTCGCCGGATCGTAGAAGAAGTGCTCGAAGTCGGCCGGGTCGTCGAAGCCATTGGCGAAACGGTTCGCCACCGGGGGCAGGGCGCCCGCGGCGCCGATCAGGTTGAGGACGTGCTCCGGCGGCACGCCGAGCATGGCGTTCGTCCACTTGGTGACGTGCCGGCCCGTGGCCCAGTAGCGGTCGAAGGCCGACCGCATCCAGGTCTCGTCGAACTCCTTCTCACCGTGCTCCAGGATCGCGTCCAGGTAGGCGGCCGCGCACTTCGACGCCGAGTTGGAGCCCTGGCCCGTGATCGGGTCGTTCGCGACGACCACGTCGGCCACGCCCAGGACCAGGCCGCCGCCGGGGAGGTGGGCGACGGGGTTGCGCACGGTGGGGGTGTAGCGGCCGCTCAGCGTGCCGCCCGCGTCGGTCAGTTCGACCTCGGCGGTCCGTGCGTGCTCCCAGGGCGTGAACCGCTCCATGAGATCCAGGGTCAGGGAGAGGTGCTTCGCCGGGTCCTTGACGCCCTCGAAGGCGTCGAGCGGGCCGCCGGGTATGCCCTCCCAGAACAGGATGTCGGCGGGGCCGGAGGTGGTGAGGGTCGGCATGACGAAGAGTTCGCCGACGCCGGGGACGAGATTGCAGCGGACCGCGTGGTAGTCCGGGTGCTCGGGGCGCGGGGCCAGACCGTGGACGTACGCGACGGCGAGGGCACGCTGCGGCTCGGTGAAGGTCGAGCGGGAGGCGTCGCGGCCGAACATCGACACCAGCTCGCCCTTGCCGGCCGAGACGAGGACGAGGTCGTAGAGGCGTGAGAAGTAGTCGAGGTCGGAGACCGCGGCGCCGTGGATGACCAGCTGGCCGCCGCGCTGCGCGAAGGTGTCCATCCAGCCGGCCATCTTCACCCGCTGGTCCACGGACTGGGCGTACCCGTCGAGCCTGCCCACCCAGTCGATCACGCGCTCCGACTCCGGTCCGGCGACGGAGACGCCGAGCCCTTCGATCTTCGGTGCCTGGGACTCCCAGAAGTTCAGTTTGAGATCGCGCTCGTGCTGCAGTGCCGTGTGGAACATGCACTGTGTCGACATGACCCGCCCGGTGCGGATCTCGTCCGCCGTCCGGTTGGACATCAGGGTGACCTCGTACCCGTGGGACTGGAGCCCGAGGGCGAGCTGGAGTCCGGACTGGCCGGCTCCGACGACGAGTATCTTCCGCATGCGGGGGCTGTCTCTCCTGGTCGTGCTAGTCGGGCAGAACGGATATCGCGTGGGCGCACAGCGCCAGCAGGGTGTCGATCACCGTGATCCGGTGCCGCGCGTCCATGATCATGACAGGTACGTGTGCGGGGACGGTGAGGGCCTCACGCACGTCCTCGGGTTCGAACCGATCGCTGCCCTCGAAGTGGTTGACCGCGACGACGTACGGCAGACCGTGGCTCTCGAAGTAGTCGAGGGCGGCGAAGCAGTCGGTCAGACGGCGGGTGTCGGCGAGGACGACCGCGCCGATCGCGCCGCGCACCAGGTCGTCCCACATGAACCAGAACCGCTGCTGGCCAGGCGTGCCGAACAGGTAGAGCACCAGGTCGTCGTCGAGCGTGATGCGGCCGTAGTCCATGGCCACCGTGGTGGTGGTCTTCTCCGGGGTGGACGTCAGGTCGTCGGTGCCCACGCTGGCCTCGGTCATCATCGCCTCCGTCTGGAGGGGCGTGATCTCCGAGACGGCGCCCACGAGCGTGGTCTTGCCGACGCCGAATCCCCCCGCGATCACGATCTTCGTCGCGATGGGGGCGCGGGTGACGTCCTTCTGCCAGGGTTTCAGCTCTTCCTCGGGCTCGACGGCCGGGACGAGCCCCCGGGAGCCACGAGGGGAGACAGGATTGTGCGTGACACCCCGCCCGGCGGGGTCTCGGGTGACGCCGACCAGGGCGTCGGTGCCGCCGACGGGCGCGGCAGCGGGGGTGACGCCCGGGGAGGAGGCGTCAGAGGCGACGGAGTCCACTCAGCACCCTTTCCAGCAGGGCGCGGTCCGGCTGACCCGGTCCATGCCCTGTTCCGTACACACGGATCTTTCCCTGGTCCGCGAGATCACTGAGGAGGACACGGACCACACCGAGCGGCATTCTCAGCAGCGCGGCGATCTCCGCCACCGTTCGCATGCGGCGGCAGAGCTCGACGATGGCCCGCAGCTCGGGCATCAGCTTGGTGCTGAGTGAACCATTCGTCAATTCCGGTCGCTCATCGGGGGCTTCGAGAGCGGCGGGACTGCTCACGACGAACGTCTCGACGAGCAGGACATGGCCGAAGCGGGTGCGGCCGCCGGTGAGGGAGTACGGCCGGACCCGGGCGGGTTTGCGGTCCCCGCCGCGGACCGGAAGCTTCGTCCGGGTGCTCGGCTCGGGCATGTCCCGCCCGGCGGAGGCACCCTGTTCAGGCATGGACGCCTTCGAATCGCTCACCGCGCGCTCCCGGCCGTCTCCGTCTCCAGTGACTTTCGTAGTTCACTGCGGAGTTCGGGGGTCAGGACGTGTCCGGCGCGGCCGACGAAGAGTGCCATGTGGTACGCGACCACGCTCATGTCGCAGTCCGGGGAGCCGTGCACGCCGAGCAGCGAGCCGTCGCTGATCGACATGACGAAGAGGCTGCCCTCGGCCATCGTGACCATCGTCTGTTTGACCCTGCCGCAGTCCATCAGCTTCGCGGCGCCGATGGTGAGGCTGCCGATGCCGGAGATGATGGTGGCCAGGTCGGCGGAGGATCCCCGGGGGCCGGCGGATCCAGCGGTGTCCGCCTCCCGCGCCTCGGCGTTCCTCCCGGGGTCGGAGGAGAGCAGGAGCAGGCCGTCGGAGGAGACCACCGCGACCGACAGCAGGCCCGGCACCTCCTCGACGAGGTTGGTGAGCAGCCAGTGCAGGTTGCGGGCTTCGTTGCTCAGTCCGAACTTACTGGGGCCGGTCAACTGCTTGCCTCCTCGGATGTGCCCCCCGATGTGTCCACTGCGTCGTGCTCGTCGTGCCGTCGCCCCGTGGGCGCCTTGGTCTCCCCGGTCTTCTCGGTCTTCTCGGCGATCTCCGCCGCGACGTCGCGGTGGCCGTCCTTGGCCCCCTGGTGGAACCCTCCCAGCCGGCGGCGCAGTTCTTCGGCGTTCACGCCCCCGACGCGGGACCTGGGGGCCGCCGTGGGCGCGGTGATCCTGGGCGTGCGCTTGGGAAGGCCCTTGTCGGTGAGCCTGGGGGCCTCGCTCTGCGCGGTGGCGGAGGCGTGGGGGTCCTCCTCCGGGTGCGCCGCTCCTCCCTCGTCCGCGGCGCGCTCGTGCGCATCGGGCCCGATGGCGTACGGGTCGGTGGTGGGCGCGGGGTCCGGGTCCGGGTCCGGGTCCGCCGGCGGTATCGGAGCGAACAGCTCCATCGTGGTCTCGGAGACCGTCTCGGGCGCCGGTTCGGCCTCGGCGGGTTCGTCCGCCCGTACGGCGTCGTCGCCCCGTGCGGGCTCGTCCTGTACGGGCTCGTCCCGGCCGGTGTCCTCGGCGGTCTCGCGGTCCCTCAGTACGCGCTCGGCCGCTTCGATCAGCGGGTCGCCGTCGCCGTCCGGCTCGTGGACGACGACGGCCGAACGGCCGGGCAGGACATTGGAGTTGGCCTCGGCGTCGGCGCCGGGCAGGGAGGTGGCACCTGCCGTCGGCTCCGGCGTGGCGGCGGACGTGGACGGGGTGGCCAGCACCGGCTTCGGGACGACCACGACGGCCGCGATGCCGCCCTCTTTCTGCTCGCGCAGCCGGACGCGGATGCCGTGCCGGTGCGCGAGGCGGGCCACCACGTACAGGCCGAGCCCGAGCCCGTCGCCGTCCTCCTGGTCGTACGGCTCTTCCGGGTCGAACTTCTTGAGGCGGGTGTTGAGCCGCTCCAGCCGGTCGGCGGTGATGCCGAGGCCGTCGTCCTGCACGGAGAGCATGACCTCGCCGCTCTCCAGCAGCCAGGCGGAGATCTCGACGGACAGCTCCGGAGGGGTGGCCGAGGTGGCGTTCTCCAGGAGTTCGGCGATCAGATGGCTGACGTCGTCGGCGGCGAACCCGGCGATGTGCTCGTGCGGCGGCAGAGCGGCGATGCGGACGCGGTCGTAGCGCTCGATCTCGCTGACGGCGGCCCGGACGACGTCGACGAGCGGGACCGGGCTCGCGTGCTGCTGGCCGTGTTCGGCGCCGGCGAGGACGAGGAGGTTCTCGCTGTGGCGGCGCATGACGGTCGCGAAGTGGTCGAGCTTGAAGAGCGTGGCGAGCCGGTCGGGGTCCTGCTCGCGCTCCTCCATGCCCTCGATGACGGCGAGCTGCCGCTCGACGAGGCCGAGGGTGCGCAGCGCGAGGTTGACGAAGGTGCCGTGGATGCTGTGCCGGACCTGCTCCAGGTGGGCGGTGGCGTCGGCGAGTTCGGTTCGCAGCCGGTCGCGTTCGTCGGCCATCGTCTGGCGCTGGCCGATGAGGTGCTTGCGGTCGCCCTCCAGCGGTGAGAGCCGCTCGTGGAGCGCGAGGGCGTGCGCGTGGAGCGCGTTGACGGAGCGGACGACCTGGGCGAACTCGTCGTTGCGGCCGGTGAACTTGACCGGCTCCTCGGCCGCCGGGTCGGCGGCGACGCGGGCCGAGCCGATGCGGAGCACGGCCAGCGGGCGGGTGAGGGTGCGGGCCATGGCCGTGGCGATACCGATGGCGACGAGGATGAGGGCGCCGAGGACCGCGATACGGATCTCCAGCGCGGTGACGTCGTCGTCGCGGAGCTGGGCGAGGTCCTTGGTGCGCTGGTCGTTGAGGGACGCCTCGACGCCGCGCATCAGCTCGACGCGGGCGGACAGCGCCGCGTTCAGCTTCGTGGTGCTGGTGCTCAGCTCGGAGTCGGTCAGCGTGGGCTGGTCGGTGAGCCGGTTGAGGTGGCCGTCGGCGGAGGTGACCTCGGGGCCGGTGACCGTGGAGTCGTAGGAGGTGCGGGCGCTCGCGGGTGCCGTTTCGCGGAAGTCGGCGAGGGCCGCGTCGGAGCGGACGCGGGCCAGCTGGGCGGCGGCGGTGAGCTCGTCGCGCTGCTTCTTGTCCGCGGCCGAGCCGGGGGGCGTGGTCGGCAGGCCGGTCACCGGGTCGGTGATCGTCTGCGTGGACCTCGGCACGCTCAGTGCGGCGAGCAGCAGTCCGCGGGCGGCGGCGGACTGCTGGACGGCGGTGTCGAGCTCGGCCAGCGCGTGGGAGCCGCCGCCCGCGCGGGGCGGCAGCTTCTCGGCCAGCTCCTCGGCGAGGGCGTGCAGGTCGGCGATGGTCGCGGAGTAGGCCTCGTGGGCTTCGAGAGCGGTGCTCTTGCCGGTGAGCGCCGCTCGCCGGACGGAGGCGATCTCGTTCAGGTCCCCGCCGAGCCCCGCGGGCGGATCTGCCTTGAGTTCATCGACCCGCCGGTCGACGCGGGCGCTGCGCTCCTCGCTCGGGGCCCGCGACTCGGGGCGCCCGGCGGCGACGTACGCGGTGACCTCGTCCCGCTCGTCGGCCAGGGCGTGGGCGAGGGTGAGCGCGTGCTGGGTCTGCTCGGCGAGCGTCACCAGGTTCTGCGCGTCGTTCAGCTGACCGGACGCGGCGAGAATCGAGGGTGTGCCGGCGCCGGCGATGGCGGCGGCGACCACGGCGACGGCGCCGATGAGCCGGTTGCGGACGTGCGCCCGGCGTCCGGTGCCGACCGCGGGCTCGTCCCCTGTCTGCCCGCCCGGGTTCGGAGCGGCCTTGGAGGCCGTCTGCTTGCCTGTGCGCCGAGGCCGCTTCTTCTGCACCGGTGCTCGCATTCCTGACTCGTTATTCCCCTATGGGCCCGGGTGACGTTCCGTCAACCTGTGCGTCTTCCCGGTACGGCTCCCGACCCTCCCAGTGCCGGTGGACGGTGATCCCGCATCATCAGACCCACCACCCGAAGGAGTGAACCCCGGACGGGAGTTGGCGGGCAAGTTCCACTGGCGTACGCGAGGCACCTGCACGGCGGGCCCATTGGACGTAGACGGCGGCCTTTGACAGTATTCGCCACCACGCTCCACCGGACCCGATCATTCCACGCCAAAACCGGCGCCTGACCTGCCGCGTCAAGGGAGTCCGGCAACCAATGCCAGCCTTTCGTGGCCCTCGTGGAGGGCTCGTGCAGACTGGCCGAATGCGTACGGAACTCGTCTCGAAGCCCGGTGACCCGGCCCGCCCCAACGAGGACTTCGCCGCGGTCGCGCTTCCCGCTTCGGGGCAGGGCGGTTCGCTGGTCGTCCTGGACGGCGTGACGCCGCCGCGCGGTGAATACGGCTGTCGACATTCGGTCGCCTGGTTCTCCTCCCGCCTCGGCGGCACCCTGACCGAACTGTCCGTTTCAGAACGGCATTGGGCGTTGTCCGAAGTTCTCGCACAGGCCATCTCTCGTACCGCCGCGTCCCACGATCAAACCTGTGACCTTTCTCACCCGCGCACCCCGCAGGCCACAGTGGTCCTCGCCCGCTGGTCCGCCGAGACCGTCGAGTACCTGGTGCTGTCGGACTCGGCGCTCCTGCTCACGGCCCCGGACGGCACGGTGACGCCGGTCCTCGACGACCGTCTGTCCCGCGTTCCGCGCGCCACTCTCACCTCGGCCGCGCTCACCGACGCCACGCTGCGGAACAGGGAGGGCGGCTTCTTCACCGCCGCGGCCGATCCGTCGGTCGCGTCCCGCGCCGTGACCGGGACGCTCCCCCGCTCCTCGGTCCACAGCCTGGCCGCCCTGACGGACGGCGCCACCCGCTGGGTGGAGAAGTTCCACGAGGGCGACTGGACCGACCTGCTCTCCGTCGTACGGAAGGAGGGAGCGGCGGCGCTGGTGCAGCGGGTACGGACCCTGGAGGCGGCCGACACCGAGCGGACATACCTGGGGCGGAGCAAACGGCACGACGACGCGACGGTGGTGTACGCCGAGTTGTGACCGGTCCCCCGACGGGGGCACCGGAGGGGGCCAGCCGCGGGGAGCGACGGGCGTCAGTTCTCGCTGGTCTGGTTCAGGTGATGGAGCAGACGGGCGAGTTCGGCGACCTCCTCGCGGTCCCAGCCGGTCATCTGCCGTACGTACCGCTCCCGCCGCGCGTCGCGTACCTGGCGGAACCGGGACCTGCCCTCGTCCGTGAGGTGGACGAGCCAGGCGCGGCCGTCCGCGGGGTCGGGTTCGCGGGCCACGAGACCGAGGTGTTCCAGGGCACGGAGCTGGCGGGACATCGTGGCCTTGCCGACGCCGATGTAGGCGGCGAGGTCCGTGGCACGCAGCGGGCCCGTCTCGTCCAGACGGGCCAGCAGCCCGTACGCGGCGGACTCCAGATCCGGGTGGACCGCGCGGGCCATCTCGCCGGACTTGGCGCGGGCGCGCCGCAGGAAGACGGTCAGTTCGCGCTCCAGCTCCAGGAAGGCGTGGTCCATGCCTGCCTGGGGCACGCCGGATTCGACCCGATGCCCCTCACCGTTTCCGCCCTCGTGCACGTCAGCGCTCCTGATCCCGTTCCGTGTAGCTTGAAGGTTTCCACCAAAGGCCGCCATTGCCGCAGCTCCTTCAGTATTTCGCAGGGGTGGATCAACGACGGCGTCCGACTCCTCTTCCCTGAGGGTGCGTGGCCTCCCGCTGGCCCCTGGCCCCTGGCCCCTGGCCTCCTTACCAGGTCCGGAATGACAGATCCATGCCACTCGGCTTCCGGGACCGGTGTCTCCCCCGGCGGTGCCGGCGTCCGGGACACGCGGGAGGCCCGGGCCCCTTCCGGGAACCCGGGCCTCCTTCACCGGTCGCGTCCCTCACAGCGCGACCGGAACCGGCCGGAGCCGCTCCGTGCGACCGGGACCGTCGGGACCGGTCCGGGTCAGGCTGCGGCCGGGAGCTTCACCTCCGCCGGGGAGAGGGCCAGTTCGAGGACCTGACGGACGTCCGTGACGGCGTGGACGTCGAGCTTGTCCAGGACCTCGGAGGGCACGTCGTCCAGGTCGGGCTCGTTGCGCTTCGGGATGATCACCGTGGTGACCCCGGCCCGGTGCGCGGCGAGCAGCTTCTGCTTCACGCCGCCGATGGGCAGGACCCGGCCCGTCAGCGAGACCTCGCCGGTCATCGCCACATCCGTACGGACCAGCCGGCCGGACAGCAGCGAGGCAAGCGCCGTCGTCATCGTGACGCCCGCGCTCGGACCGTCCTTGGGCACGGCCCCCGCCGGGAAGTGGATGTGCACACCCCGGTCCTTGAGGTCGCCCACGGGCAGCTCCAGTTCGGCGCCGTGCGAGCGGAGGAAGCTGAGTGCGATCTGCGCGGACTCCTTCATGACGTCCCCGAGCTGACCGGTGAGGGTCAGTCCGGCCGCGCCCGTCTCCGGGTCGGCCAGCGACGCCTCCACGTACAGCACGTCACCGCCCGCGCCGGTCACCGCGAGACCGGTCGCGACCCCGGGCACGGCCGTGCGCCGCTCCGCCGGGTCCTGGGCCGACTCGGGCACGTGGTGCGGCCGCCCGATCAGCCCGCGCAGGTCCTCCTCGGTGACCGTGAACGGCAGCTCCCGTTCCCCGAGTTCGTGCTGGGCCGCGACCTTGCGCAGCAACCGGGCGATGGACCGCTCCAGGTTCCGTACGCCGGCCTCGCGCGTGTACTCACCGGCGAGCCTGCGCAACGCGCCCTCGTCCAGGGTGACTTCGTCGCCTGCCAGCCCGGCCCGCTCCAACTGCCGCGGCAGCAGGTGGTCCCGGGCGATGACGACCTTCTCGTCCTCGGTGTACCCGTCGAGCCGGACCAGCTCCATACGGTCGAGCAGCGCCTCCGGGATGGCCTCCAGCACGTTCGCGGTGGCCAGGAAGACGACGTCCGACAGGTCCAGCTCCACCTCCAGGTAGTGGTCCCGGAAGGTGTGGTTCTGGGCCGGGTCGAGGACTTCGAGGAGGGCGGCGGCGGGGTCGCCCCGGAAGTCGGAGCCGACCTTGTCGATCTCGTCGAGCAGCACGACCGGGTTCATGGACCCGGCTTCCTTGATGGCACGGACGATGCGGCCGGGCAGGGCGCCGACGTACGTCCGCCGGTGGCCGCGGATCTCGGCCTCGTCCCGCACACCGCCGAGCGCGACGCGCACGAACTTCCGCCCCATGGCGTGCGCCACGGATTCGCCGAGGCTGGTCTTGCCGACACCTGGCGGGCCGACGAGTGCGAGCACGGCACCGCCGCGCCGTCCGCCGACGACACCCAGTCCCCGGTCGGAGCGCCGCTTGCGCACCGCGAGGTACTCGGTGATGCGCTCCTTCACGTCGTCGAGCCCGGAGTGCTCGGCGTCCAGCACGGCCCTGGCGCCCCGGATGTCGTACGCGGAAGCGCTGTCATCAGTTCGCTCGTTCCAGGGCAGCTCCAGCACGGTGTCCAGCCAGGTCCGGATCCAGGACCCTTCCGGCGACTGGTCACTGGACCGCTCCAGCTTGTCGACCTCCTTGAGCGCGGCCTCCCGCACCTTCTCGGGGAGGTCGGCGGCCTCGACGCGCGCACGGTAGTCGTCGGACTCCTCGCCGTCCTTCTCGCCGTTCAGCTCGCGCAGTTCCTTGCGGACGGCTTCGAGCTGGCGCCGCAGCAGGAACTCGCGCTGCTGCTTGTCGACGCCTTCCTGCACGTCCTTGGCGATGGACTCGGCGACGTCCTGCTCGGCGAGGTGCTCACGCAGCTGCTCGGTGGCGAGCTTCAGCCGGACGACGGGGTCGGCCGTCTCCAGCAGCTCCACCTTCTGATCGGTGGAGAGGAAGGGCGAGTAGCCGGAGTTGTCGGCGAGCGCGGAGACGTCGTCGATCTGCTGCACCCGGTCCACGACCTGCCAGGCACCGCGCTTCCTCAGCCAGCTGGTGGCGAGGGCCTTGTACTCCTTCACGAGTTCGGCGACCTGCCCGGGCAGTGGCTCGGGCACGGTCTCGTCCACCCGGGTCCCCTCGACCCACAGCGCGGCACCCGGACCGGTGGTCCCGGCGCCGATCTTCACGCGCCCGCGCCCGCGGATGAGCGCCCCCGGGTCTCCGTCGGCCAGCCGTCCCACCTGCTCGACGGTCCCGAGCACACCCGTACGGGCGTACGTCCCGTCGATGCGCGGCACGAGCAGCACTCTCGGCTTCCCCGGCTCCGAGCGCGCGGCAGCCTGAGCGGCCTCCACCGCGGCCCGCACATCGGCGTCGTTCAGATCCAGCGGCACCACCATCCCCGGCAGCACGACCTCGTCGTCGAGCGGCAGCACGGGCAGGGTGAGCGGTGTGGACGTCGACGTCATGATCTCTCCCTAGGCAGTCAAGTTGAGCTATGCCGACTCAATGCATATGAGCCTGCAAATGTTCCCCGAGCAACGTTCGCTGTGAGCGATCAGGTGGCTGACCTGGGAGGGTGAGGCGGAAGGGTGGGACGGAAGGGTGAGTGGGGCGAGTGAATGTGATCAGCCCCCCCGGCTTCGAAGACCCGCGGGGGTCCGGCGCGCCCGGGGTTCGTCCGGAGGTCCGGAGGTCCGGGGCGTCCGGGGCGTCCGGCGTTATACGGCGGTGTCCGGCCGCCGCCGCACCGGGCGCCGTACCAGCGGCCACGCCGCGACTCCGATCATGAGCGCCAGCAGATGGCCCCAGTTCGTCAGCGGGTCCGTGAACTCGATCAGTTCGGCGACGAGCACCCCGCCGAACGTCAGCAGAACCGTCCACCGGAACCACGGCGGCAGCAGCCCCGCCAGCGCGCCCACGCTCGCCGCCACGCCGAAGCTGATGCCGTAGTCGAGGCGATGGAGCGAGCTCTCGGGGAGGTGTCCGGCCAGGACGGAGAGGCCGACCGGGATCTCGGTGCCCAGGGTGGCGAGCACATGGCCCAGCAGGAACACACCTGCCGTGCGCATGCCGCCGACACGGCGTTCCAGCGCGGTCAGCGCCAGCAGGAAACCGATCCCGTACGGCGACATGACACCGCCCACGACCCAGAGCGCACTCGCGACCAGCGCCGGCACCGGGTTCTGCACGAGGTGTGCCACGTCCGTGCTGGAGCCCTGGTGGAGGGCGTGGACGAGGGACGGGTCGGCGTGATCGGCGATCAACGAGGTGACGAGCAGGACGGCCACGTACGAGAACGTGAAAGGGGTTCCCGTGGGGGTGGGGAGCAGCCGCCAGGGGTGCCAGGCCCGCCAGGGCTGCCAAGGCTGCGAGTACTGCCAGGGCTGCCAGGGCCGCCAGGGCCGCCAGGGCCGCCAGGGCCGCCAGGGCCGCCAGGTGACTGTGGTGCTCTGCCGTCGGGTCGGCTCCGTCGTCGCTCCCCGCTGCTGCGGGATCCCGTCCTGGAGAGCCTCGCCACTCGCCCCGCCACTCGTCCCGGCACGCGCGCCGGTCGCCGCCGGCTCGCCTGTAGGCGCAGCCGCCGTCGCGGTCCGATCCACCGTCGTGTCCAAGGTGAGGCGCTCCTTCCGTTCCCTCCACTTTGGACATATCGGGCGGCGCTGTCTATGACCGCCGCCACGCAGCCACGTGGGTACGCGGCCCCGCGGGTCCGCTTCCGCCGTGAACGGTCCGGCGCGGAAATTCGCTCGGGACCGTCCCCGGAGAACTGCCAGGATGGGCCCATGAGCACCTCGTACGACATCCCGGAAGTCATCGACCGCCGCGAGGGTCCGTACGGCGAGGTCGTGTTGCGACGCCACGGGGAGCTGCTCCAGATCATCGCGAACGGGTGCTTCCTGATGGACACGTCCGACGGGCGCTCGGAGCGGCTGCTCGTCGACGCGGCCCTCGACGCCCTGGACGAACGGCCGGAGCCGAGCGTGCTGATCGGCGGCCTGGGCGTCGGGTTCTCGCTCGCACACGCGGCGGCGAACCCGCGGTGGGGGCGCATCACCGTGGTGGAACGCGAGCCGGCCATCATCGAGTGGCACCGGCGCGGACCGCTCGCCGAACTGTCCTCCGATGCGCTCACGGACCCCCGTACGCGGATCGCGGAAGCCGATCTCGTCGAATTCGTCAATGAGATCTCCGACACGTACGACGCGCTGTGCCTGGACATCGACAACGGACCCGACTGGACTGTCACCGAGGACAACGACAGCCTGTATTCACCACCCGGACTCGCAAGCTGTGCAAGGGTGTTGAGGCCGGGCGGGGTACTCGCGGTGTGGTCGGCCCAGCCGTCTGCGGAATTCGAGGAAACCTTGGCGAATGCCGGTTTCCGACAGGTGCGTACCGAAGAGATCCCGGTTGCCCGAGGCGTTCCGGACGTCGTACACCTCGGGATCCGCCCTGGATAGCCGCGGCACGGTAACTGCCCGTACGCTGCTCCTCTGGCGCCGATCATTCATGCGGCAACCGCAGTCATGCGCAGTCAAGGGATCACCCCACGGATTCCGGAAAGCAACACAGGGGCGGGCGATGGAGCAGACACACACCTCCCACAACGGCACGGCGGCGACGCCGGGCGCGCAGCGCCGGGTGCTGGTGGTCGAGGACGACCCGACGATCGTCGACGCCATCGCGACCCGCCTGCGTGCCGAAGGGTTCCTCGTGCAGACCGCGGGCGACGGTCCGGCCGCCGTCGACACCGCCGAGGCCTGGCAGCCCGACCTGCTGATCCTCGACATCATGCTGCCGGGCTTCGACGGCCTGGAAGTGTGCCGGCGGGTGCAGGCGCAGCGGCCGGTTCCGGTGCTGATGCTCACCGCGCGGGACGACGAGACGGACATGCTGGTCGGGCTCGGCGTGGGCGCCGACGACTACATGACGAAGCCCTTCTCCATGCGGGAGCTGGCCGCGCGCGTGCACGTCCTGCTGCGCCGGGTGGAGCGCGCCGCGCTGGCCGCCTCGACGCCGCGCTCGGGCATCCTGCGCCTCGGCGAGCTGGAGATCGACCACGCGCAGCGGCGGGTGCGGGTGCGCAGCGAGGACGTGCACCTCACGCCGACCGAGTTCGACCTGCTGGTGTGCCTCGCGAACACCCCGCGTGCCGTACTCTCGCGCGAGCAGCTGCTCGCCGAGGTGTGGGACTGGGCGGACGCGTCCGGGACGCGGACCGTGGACAGCCACATCAAGGCGCTGCGGCGGAAGATCGGGGCGGAGCGCATCCGCACCGTGCACGGTGTGGGGTACGCGTTGGAGACCCCGACACCCTGAGCCGGTGATTCCGGTGATCCCGGGATTCGGTGATCATCCGGTGAGCCGATGGTCGTGTGTAGGGGGCTGGTGGCGTTATGAGCGGTCTCGGTGAGTCACGCAAGGATGAGGAGCCCTGGGGCAGGGTTCGCCCGTTCTCGGTCAAGACGAAACTGGGGACGCTCGTCGTCGTTTCGGTCCTGATCACCACGGGTCTGTCGATGATCGCGGTGCACACCAAGACCGAGCTCCGGTTCATCACGGTGTTCTCGATGATCGCCACGCTTCTCATCACGCAGTTCGTGGCGCATTCCCTCACCTCGCCGCTGGACGAGATGAACGCGGTGGCCCGGCACATCTCGCTCGGCGACTACACGCGCCGGGTGAACGACAGCCGGCGGGACGAGCTGGGCGACCTGGCCCACACGATCAACCTCATGGCCGACGAGCTGGAGGCCCAGGACCGCCAGCGCAGGGAGCTCGTGGCGAACGTCTCGCACGAGTTGCGCACGCCCATCGCGGGCCTGCGCGCGGTCCTGGAGAACGTGGTGGACGGCGTCTCTGCCGCCGACACCGAAACGATGCGCACGGCCCTGAGGCAGACGGAACGCCTCGGCCGCCTGGTGGAGACCCTGCTGGACCTCTCCCGTCTGGACAACGGTGTCGTCCCCCTCCGTACGCGCCGCTTCGAGGTGTGGCCGTACCTGTCGGGTGTCCTCAAGGAGGCCAACATGGTCGCCTCCGCGCGCGGCGGCATCGCCTCGGACTCCGGTAAGCACACACGCAAGGACGTCCATCTGCATCTGGACGTGCATCCTCCGGAGCTCACGGCCCACGCCGACCCGGAGCGCATCCACCAGGTCGTGGCCAACCTGATCGACAACGCGGTCAAGCACAGCCCGCCGCACGGCCGCGTGACGGTGAAGGCGCGGCGCGGCAGCACGCCCGAGTCCCTGGACCTGGAGGTGCTGGACGAGGGGCCCGGCATCCCCGAATCCGAACGGCACCGCGTCTTCGAACGCTTCAACCGGGGCGCCGTCAGCTCCCCCCACGGCCCCGGCAGCGACGGCGGCACCGGCCTGGGCCTCGCCATCGCCCGCTGGGCCGTCGACCTCCACGGCGGCCGCATCGGCGTGGCCGAGTCCCAACGAGGCTGCCGCATCCAGGTCGCCCTCCCGGGCCTCCCCTGCCAACGCACGGCCCAGTAGCCGGTACCGGCTGCCGCGCGGCTTTCCCGCCGTCGTGGCTCGGGCGCCTGCGGTTTCGTCGTGGGTCGGGTGCGCGCCGGGAGGTCTCCGTCCTCGGTCCGGCGGGTCTGTGGGGTGTCGTATGTGCTCGGTGGCGGACGCCGGCCGCTGCGGGCGGACACCTCCCGGCACACCCCCTGCGGTGCGTACGCGGCTGCCGGGCGCGTCGGGGTGCGGGCACGGCTGCCGGTGCACGGACGGGTGCGGGCATGGCTGCCGGTGCGGGTGATGCGGTGCGGTGCAGTAGGGGTGCGCGGGCGGTGCGGGTGGTGC
>NZ_VMNX01000151.1 GCF_009377235.1 Streptomyces acidicola | reverse complement strand
GTCCTCGCCCGAGCCCTCCTCCCTCGCGCCCTCCGCCGAAGACCCGACGTCCGCGATGCCCACGGGTGAGCCGACATCCGATGACCCGGTGCCGAGCGCACCCACGTCGTCCGGAGGTCCGGCCGTAAGCGGGCTCGCCCGGAGGGCGGCGTAGTCCGGACAGCGCACCGGGGGGAGCGAGCGCATGGCATCTGGAACATCGCAGTCCGGGGTCGGCCGGGTCATCGCCGGCCGGTACCTCCTGCTGAACCAACTCGGCAGCGGCGGCATGGGCCACGTCTGGCTGGCCCACGACCAGCAGCTGGACTGCGAGGTCGCGCTCAAGGAGATCGTGTTCCGCGATCCGGGCGAGGCCGCGCAGGACCGTACGGCCCGAGTGGCCCGCGCCCGCGCCGAGGCCCGGCACGCCGCCGGGCTGCGCGGCCACCCGCACGTGGTGACCGTGCACGACGTGCTGGAGCACGAGGGCCTGCCCTGGATCGTCATGGAGTACGTGGCGGGCGCGCTCGACCTGCGCGCCCTGGTCAGCCGGCGCGGCCCGCTCGCTCCCGCCGAGTGCGCCCGCATCGGCCTCGCCGTGCTCGACGCGCTGACCGCCGGGCACGAGCGGGGCGTCATGCACCGGGACGTTAAACCGGCGAACATCCTGCTGGCGCCGGACCGCACCGGTTCGCCGTACGCACGCGTCCTGCTGACCGACTACGGAATCTCGGTGCAGCCCGACGGCGACGAGACCCGGTACACGCGCACACACGTCATCGTCGGCACCGCCGGATACCTGGCACCCGAGCGGACCCAGGGCGGGCCGCCCACCGCCGCGGCGGACCTGTTCTCGCTGGGCTGCACGCTCTACTACGGCGTCGAGGGCCACGGCCCCTTCGACCGCGACACCGGCCTCGCGACGCTCACCGCCGTCTTACTGGAGGAGCCACGTCCACCGCTGCGGGCCGGTGCGCTGGAGCCGGTGCTGGCCGCCATGCTGGCCAAGGATCCCGTCCACCGGATCACGGCGGCTCGGACCGAGGCCGCGCTCGCCGCGATCGTCACACCCCAGTCGCCTCCGCGTCCCCGGCTCGACCCGGGCTCGGAGCCACCCTGGGCGAGCGGGACGCCCGACCAGGCCGCGCAGGGCCGGGGCGGGCGCCGCCGCAGGCTCCCCCGCCTCCTCCTCGGGCCGCTGGCCGGCCTG
The DNA here is from genome assembly GCF_009377235.1 of Streptomyces acidicola. Lineage (GTDB taxonomy): Bacteria > Actinomycetota > Actinomycetes > Streptomycetales > Streptomycetaceae > Streptomyces > Streptomyces acidicola. The sequence continues at coordinate 21,455 of NZ_VMNX01000151.1, read as the reverse complement.
CTGGGGTTCGTCCTCCTCGGCGGGGGCGCCTGGTACGCCCTGGCGAACCTGCCCGGCGCGGGCGACGGGCAGCCGTACGGCAGGGCCGTGGGGCTGGCCCGTCCGCTCAAGGACGGCGACTGCGTACAGGCCGTCTGGCCGGACGCGCCGTTCACCGGCACACCTCGGCTCACGGTCGTACAGTGCCTCGGCACCACCACGGACGGACAGGTCATGACGGTGTACGAGGCCGGGTCCGCGGACGAGGCCAGGACGACCGGCGGCACCCAGTGCGAGCAACGTACCGAGGAGACGCGCGAGAAGCTCGCGGCCGTCCGCACGTACGCCGTCATCCCGACCGGCGACGGCTTCGACGCCGCGGGACGCCGGGTCGCCTGTCTGCTGCTGGGCACCACCGGGCCGGTGTTCGGCCCGCTCGGGCGGCACCGTGAGATGGGCATGCGCATTCCGGACACGGCCACCATGCAGAAACAGGACTGTCTCGACCGGGTGTCGGACCACTCCGCCCGGCTGCGCCCGTGCGACGGGCCTCATGGGGAACGCGTGCTCGGCTTCGCCCGGCTGAGCCCGGACACGACGTTCCAGCAGGCCCGGGACGGCAAGGCACAGGAGGTCTGCGAGGAGAGCCTGCCTCCTCAGGACTACGGATACGACCCCGGCGGTCACGAGAGCGCCTTCTGGGCCAGCAAAAGTGCCTGGAAAACGACCTCGCATTACGTCGTATGCACTGTCAGGCCGCAGAACGGGGGCACCATGGAGGGAGACCAAGTCTGAGGAGGGTGTCGCGATGCCCGGTTCTACGAAGACGATGGGGGTGCTCACCATGGGTGGGCTCGTCGTGGTGACGGCCTACACGGTGGCCCTCGGCTCCAACGGCTGGCTGTGGTTCGGCTGGGTCGTCCTCGGCCTGATCACACTCGCCATGGTGGCCTCGCACACGACCTGATCCCGCGGCACCCGGTCCGCGCACCCGCGCATCACTCCCGGGGCAGCCGTCCTCCCGAGTGCACGCCCTGCTGGTACTTCGGCAACCGGGCGGTGATTTTCATGCCCGCGCCCACCGCGGTCTCGATGACGAGGCCGTGGTCGTCGCCGTACACCTGGCGGAGCCGCTCGTCGACGTTGCACAGGCCGATGCCGCCGGAAGGGCTGCCCTCCCCGGCGAGGATGCGGCGCAGGAGTGCGGGGTCCATGCCGACGCCGTCGTCCTCGATGACGACCAGCGCCTCGGCGCCCGCGTCCTGGGCGGTGATGCTGATGTGACTCTTGCCCCCGGCAGTCACGGCCTTGCCCTCCAGGCCGTGCTTGACGGCGTTCTCCACGAGGGGTTGGAGGCAGAGGAACGGCAGGGCGACCGGGAGGACTTCGGGGGCTATCTGGAGGGTGACCGAGAGGCGCTCGCCGAAGCGGGCCCGGACGAGCGCCAAATAGTGGTCGATGGCGTGGAGTTCGTCGGCGAGGGTGGTGAACTCGCCGTGCCTGCGGAACGAGTAGCGGGTGAAGTCGGCGAATTCCAGGAGGAGTTCACGGGCGCGCTCGGGGTCGGTGCGGACGAACGAGGCGATCACCGCGAGCGAGTTGAAGATGAAGTGCGGGGAGATCTGGGCGCGCAGTGCCTTGATCTCGGCCTCGATCAGGCGGGTGCGGGAGCGGTCGAGATCGGCCAGTTCGAGCTGGACGGAGACCCAGCGGGCGACCTCCCCCGCCGCGCGGACGAGGACGGCGGACTCGCCGGGTGCGCAGGCGACGAGGGCGCCGTGGACGCGGTCGTCGACGGTGAGGGGCGCGACGACGGCCCAGCGCAGCGGGCAGTCGGGCTCGTCGCACTTCAGGCGGAACGCCTCGCCGCGTCCGGTCTCCAGGGGGCCGCCGAGCCGTTCCGTGATCTCGGCGCGGTGGTGCTCGCCCACGCCGTCCCAGGCGAGGACCGTCTCGTCGTCGGTGAGGCAGAGCGCGTCCGTGCCGAGCAGGGTGCGCAGCCGGCGGGCGGACTTGCGGGCCGTCTCCTCGGTGAGTCCGGCGCGCAGCGGGGGCGCCGCGAGCGACGCGGTGTGCAGGGTCTCGAACGTGGCGTGCTCGACGGGTGTGCCGAGCCCGCCGAGGCTGCGCTGCCGTGCGGTGCGGCGGCCGAGCCAGAACCCGGCGGCCAGCATCGGAAGCACCGCCACGCACAGGCCGGCGAGGAATCCGGTGAGCTCACCCGTTCCCACGTGTTCTCACCCTCCTCCACGAGTCGGCGCCCGCCTCGATCTCCGTGGGCGCGCCGTGCGCCTGGCCACCGGCGAGCGCCTCCGGCAGATGGAATCGCGCCAGTATCGCCGGCGTCCCGGCCGGGACCTTCCCGGGCGTGGCCAGCGACACCAGCACCATCGTCAGGAACCCGAGCGGCACGGACCAGAGCGCGGGCCAGGCCAGCAGGGCGTGCAGGGGCCCGCCGCGGGGGTAGCCCGCCATGGTGGCCGCGACCGCGACGAGCGCCGAGCCGCCGCCGACCAGCATCCCGGCGGCCGCGCCGGGCGGGGTGAGCCGGTGCCACCAGATGCCGAGCACGAGCAGCGGGCAGAAGGACGAGGCGGACACGGCGAAGGCGAGGCCCACCGCGTCGGCCACCGGCAGCCCGCCCGCCAGCGCACTGGCCGCGAGCGGCACCACCATCGCGAGTCCCGTGGCGAACCGGAAGTGCCGTACGCCGCGCGAGGGCAGCACGTCCTGCGTGAGCACGCCCGCCACGGCCATGGTCAGCCCGGACGCGGTGGACAGAAACGCGGCGAACGCCCCGCCGGCCACCAGCGCGCCCAGCAGGTCCCCGCCGAGCCCGCCGATCATGCGGTCGGGCAGGAGCAGTACGGCCGCGTCGGCGTCCCCGGTGAGGGTGAGCTCGGGGGCGTACAGGCGGCCCAGGGCGCCGTAGACGGGCGGCAGGAGGTAGAAGGCGCCGATCAGACCGAGGACGACGACCGTGGTGCGGCGTGCGGCCACGCCGTGCGGGCTGGTGTAGAAGCGGACGACGACGTGGGGCAGTCCCATGGTGCCGAGGAAGGTGGCAAGGATCAGGCCGTAGGTGGCGTACAGCGGGCGTTCCTCGCGGCCCGCGGCAAGCGAGGTCGACATGCCGCCGTTGCTGCCGCGGTCGGCCACGGGGACGGCGTCGCCCTCGGTGAAGGTCAGCCGGGTGTCGCGCTCGACGCGGTGGGTGCCGGCGGAGAGGGCGACTCGCCGGCCCTCGTAGCGGCGGCCGTCGATCGTGCCGGTGGCGGTGACGTCGAGCGGGCGGTCGAGCTTGAGGTCGAGGCTGTCGTCGATGCGGACGACTCGCTGCTCGCGGAACGTGGCGGGTTCGTCGAAGGCGTGGCGTGGGGCGCCGTCGCCCTGCCAGGCGAGGGCGAGGAAGAGGGCGGGGACGAGCAGTGCGGTGAGTTTGAGCCAGTACTGGAAGGCCTGCACGAAGGTGATGCTGCGCATGCCGCCGGCGGCGACGGTCGCGACCACGACGACTGCGACGATCACTCCGCCGAGCCAGTCGGGCGCATCGGTGAGTACGGCCAACGTCAGCCCAGCGCCCTGGAGTTGGGGCAGCAGGTACAGCCAGCCGACGCCGACGACGAAGGCCCCCGCAAGCCGCCGAACGGCCGGTGAGGCGAGCCGGGCCTCGGCGAAGTCCGGCAGGGTGTACGCGCCGGAGCGGCGCAGCGGGGCCGCGACGAACAGCAGCAGCACAAGGTAGCCCGCCGTGTAGCCGACCGGGTACCAGAGCATGTCGGGGCCCTGGACCAGGACGAGGCCCGCGATGCCGAGGAAGGAGGCCGCGGACAGGTACTCGCCGCTGATCGCGGCCGCGTTGAGGCGGGGGCCGACGGTGCGTGAGGCGACGTAGAAGTCGGAGGTCGTCCGGGATATGCGCAGGCCGAACGCGCCGACGAGGACGGTCGCCACGACGACGAGGGCGACCGCGGGGACCGCGTAGTTCTCGTTCACGGCCTCGCCTCAGCGGTCCTCGACGAGCCGTACGAAGTCCCGCTCGTTGCGCTCGGCGCGGCGTACGTGCCAGCGGGCGAGGAGGACGAGCGGCGGGTAGATGCCGAAGCCGAGGACGACCCATTCGAGGCCGGCGCTGTCGGGCATCGCCAGGAACACCAGCGGCAGCGGCCCGACGAGCAGCACCAGCACCGTGAACACCGTGAGCGCGGTGCGGAGTTGGCTGCGCATGAGGGAGCGGACGTAGGTGTGGCCGAGGGTGGTCTGTTCGTCGATCTCGGTGCGGGGCCGGTAGTAGCCGGAGGTGCGGCGGGTGCGCCGGGGCACTCCGGTGACGACGACGCGGCGTTCGGTGGGGTCCTGGGGCATCGGGAAGGCCTCCTCAGCCCGTGGTCCGGCGCATCAGCAGGTCGCGCAGTTCGCGGGCGTGGCGGCGGCTGACCTGGAGTTCGACCTCGCCGACGAGGACGCTCACGGTGCCCGCGTCGAGGCGGAGTTCACCGACGTGGCGGAGGGCGACGAGGTGGCGTCGGTGGATGCGGACGAAACCGCGGGCCCGCCAGCGTTCCTCCAGCGTGGAGAGCGGGATGCGCACGAGGTGGCTGGCCTGGGCGGTGTGCAGCCGGGCGTAGTCGCCCTGGGCCTCGACGTGGGTGATGTCGTCGACGGCCACGAAGCGGGTCACGCCGCCGAGTTCGACGGGTATGTGGTCCGGGTCGGGTTCGTGTACGGGTATCGGCGGGGCGGCGTCGAGGAGTTCGGCGGCGCGGCGGACGGCTTCGGCGAGCCGTTCCCGGCGGACGGGCTTGAGCACGTAGTCGACGGCCTTGAGGTCGAAGGCCTGGACGGCGAAGCCCTCGTGCGCGGTGACGAAGACGACGAGCGGCGGGCGGGCGAAGCCGGTGAGCAGGCGGGCCATGTCGAGCCCGTCGAGGCCGGGCATGTGGATGTCGAGGAAGACGACGTCGATCGCCTCGGGGCCGTCGGGGCCGGACTCCAGCGCCCGGTTGATGCGGCGCAGCGCCTCGGTGGCATCGCTCGCGCCCTCGGCACTGCTGACCCGGGGGTCGGCCCTGAGCAGGTAGAGCAGTTCCTCGAGGGACGGGTTCTCGTCATCGACGGCGAGCACACGCAGCATGAACGTGGAGTGTAGGAGTAATTCGTACCCCAGGACACGTGCCGGGCGTGGATGTCCCGGCTGGATAGGGTTCCGACCATGAACAGCAGGCCTGCGCCGTTCGACGAGCTCGACAGGAAGATCATCACCGCCCTGATGGCGAACGCCAGGACCAGCTTCGCCGAGATCGGTGCGGCGATCGGTCTGTCGGCGACGGCGGTCAAGCGGCGCGTGGACCGGTTGCGGGAGACCGGGGTGATCACCGGGTTCTCGGCCACGGTGAAGCCGTCGGCGCTCGGGTGGCGCACGGAGGCGTACGTGGAGGTGTACTGCGAGGGCGCGGCGCCGCCCCGGCGACTGGCCGAGGTCATGCGCAACCACCCGGAGATCGTGGCCGCCATGACGGTGACGGGTGGCGCGGACGCGTTGCTGCATGTGCGGGCGCGGGACGTCGAGCACTTCGAGGAGGTGCTGGAGCGGATCCGGATCGAGCCGTTCATCCGGAAGACGATCAGCTACATGGTGCTGTCCCACCTCCTCCCGGAAAGCCCGGAAGCGGGCGCCAGCCAGCCGGCACCGGAAGGCATGTGAATAAACGCACCAGCACTGCGTTGTTTCCGTTCAGAACGCAGTGTTCCTGCGCGAACACGCAATCTTCGGCACTTGTCGGTCGTCTCCGCCGCTTCCTACCTTGGTATCACTCTCCCACCACACCGCAGGAAGCGGAGGAACCCCTCTGTGCCCGAAAGCCGTGTGCCGCGCCGGCGGCGCTTCCTCGTCTGCGAACCCAGACACTTCGCCGTGCAGTATGCGATCAATCCCTGGATGCACCCCGACAAACCCGTCGACATCGATCTCGCCCGCGGCCAGTGGGCGGAGCTGATCCGCGCCTACCGCGATCACGGCCACACCGTGGACACCGTGGAGCCCGTCGCGGACCTCCCCGACATGGTGTTCGCGGCGAACTCCGCGTTCGTCCTCGAGGGCCGTGTCTTCGGCTCCCTCTTCCACGCGCCCGAGCGGCGCCCGGAGTCCACCGCGTACGAGACCTGGTTCCGGGCCGCGGGCTACGACCTGTCCCGGGCGGGCTCGGTGTGCGAGGGCGAGGGCGACCTGGTCCCGGCGGGCCGCTGGGTCCTGGCCGGCACCGGCTTCCGTACGACCCGCGAGGCGCACCACGAGGCACAGGAGTTCTTCGGCGTCCCCGTGATCAGCCTGCGGTTGGTGGACCCGTACTTCTACCACCTGGACACCGCGCTTTTCGTCCTCGACGAGGGGTACGAAGCAAACATCGCCTACTACCCGGAGGCGTTCTCGCCGGGCAGCCGCAAGGTGCTGGCCCGGCTGTACCCGGACGCGGTTCTCGCCACCCGTCAGGACGCGATGGCGTTCGGGCTGAACTCGGTGTCCGACGGCCGTCACGTCTTCATCGCCCCGCGCGCAAAGGAGCTGGCCGACCAGCTCGCGCGTCAGGGCTACGTTCCCGTCCCCGTCGACCTGTCGGAGTTCCACAAGGCCGGCGGCGGCATCAAGTGCTGCACTCAGGAGATCCGCTCATGAACGCTCCCGTCCGTACGCAGTCCTCCGCCGACTCCTCTGTGCAGTCCTCCGATCCCGCTCGCCGCTCGTCCGCCGAGCTGATCCGCGCCGAGGAGCCGGTCCTCGCGCACAACTACCACCCGCTGCCCGTGGTCGTCGCCCGTGCCGAGGGCACCTGGGTCGAGGACGTCGAGGGCCGCCGCTACCTGGACATGCTGGCAGGCTACTCGGCGCTGAACTTCGGCCACCGCCACCCGGCGCTGATCGAGGCCGCCCACCGCCAGCTCGACCGGCTGACCCTCACCTCGCGCGCCTTCCACAACGACCGGCTCGCCGAGTTCGCCGAGGGCGTGGCCGCGCTGACGGGCCTGGACATGGTGCTGCCGATGAACACGGGCGCCGAGGCCGTGGAGAGCGCCGTGAAGGTGGCCCGGAAGTGGGCGTACGACGTGAAGGGCGTCCCCGACGACCGGGCGACGATCGTCGTGGCGGCCGACAACTTCCACGGCCGTACGACGACGATCGTCAGCTTCTCGACGGACCCGACGGCGCGTACGGGCTTCGGCCCGTTCACGCCGGGCTTCCGCGTGGTCCCGTACAACGACCTGGCCGCGCTGGAGGCCGCCGTCGACGAGACGACCGCGGCCGTGCTGATCGAGCCCATCCAGGGCGAGGCGGGCGTGATCATCCCGGATCAGGGCTATCTCGCCGGAGTCCGCGAGCTGACCCGCCGCACCGGCTGCCTGTTCATCGCGGACGAGATCCAGTCGGGCCTGGGCCGCACCGGCCGTACCCTGGCCGTCGAGCACGAGGGGGTTCTGCCGGACCTCGTGCTGCTCGGCAAGGCGCTGGGCGGCGGCATCGTGCCCGTGTCGGCCGTGGTCGGGCGCCGGGACGTCCTCGGGGTCCTCCGTCCGGGCGAGCACGGGTCGACGTTCGGCGGCAACCCGCTCGCCGCGGCGGTCGGGTCCGCGGTCGTCGAGCTGCTGGGGACGGGTGAGTTCCAGCGCCGGGCGACCGAACTGGGCACGGTCCTGGCCGACGGCCTGACGGCTCTGCTGGGCAGGGGCGTCCTCGGGTTCCGGGCGCGCGGGCTGTGGGCGGGCGTCGACATCGACCCGGTGTTCGGCACGGGCCGCGGCATCAGCGAGCGCCTGATGGCCGAGGGAGTCCTCGTCAAGGACACCCACGGCTCGACGATCCGCCTCGCTCCGCCGCTCACCATCACCGCCGAGGAACTGCGCTCGGCGCTGGGTGCCCTGGAGAAGGTGCTGGCGCACGGGGCGTGAGAGCCGGGGTGACGGGCATGGTCCACGCGGTCGTGAACCGGACAGCGCCATGCGCGCACGGCCTCCAGGGCGCAGCCCCCGCCTCGACCTCGCGCAGGGCGAACCGTACGGCGGCCGAGCTGGGGGGGCTCACTCGTTGGCCGGAGTGATGCGGCGGCCCGTGAGGCGGGTGGGCCGGATCGACACCCACATCTCGCGTTCGCCGCCCGGCCAGGGCTCGGAGTGGGCGTGCTCGGCCAGCCGCCGAGCGGCCTCGGGCTCCGCGACGACCCGCGCGGGTCCGACGACGAGCACGCTCCAGCCCTGGCTCATGGCCTCGTCGACGTGGTCGACCTCGAAGGCGACGTCGGTTCCCACGGCCGCCGCGGGCACAGAGCCGGGCGACGTGCGGAAGGCGATGGCGTCGTCGACGACCTCGTAGTTGACCGGGACGACCGCCGGGCCTTCGGGCGTGGACACCGCGATGCGCCCCACTCCGTGCGTGGACAGCAGAGCGCGGCACTCGTCGAAGCCGAGGTCCCGCAGCTGCGGGTGGAGCAGCGCCTGCCCCTGGCCGGGCGGCAGATCGGTGCCGCCGCCGCGCAGGGCGGCGGGGCTGATGCCCAGCGCTGCGGCGAGGTTGATGACCGTTGCCACGGTCGGGTCGGCCGGCTGTTCCTCCAGATACGCCAGGTACTCCGGCGACATGCGGGCGCGGCGGGCCGTATCCTCCCGGCTCAGCCCCTGCCGCCGCCGCTGGGCCGCCGCGCGCCGGCCGATGTCGCCGGGGTTGGGCGGCTCTGCCGACGGGGACCTGCCGGAGACGCGTTCCGCCTCGTCCGTGCCCGGCCGCCGGGACGGCTCGTGCCGGACGTGTGCGTCGGGCCCGGGGAAGACCAGCGTCACCTCATGGGTGTCCGACCACCGCACGTCATAGGGAGGTGTTCCGTCCTCGTGGTGGAGTCCGACGATCTCGCCGTCACGCCTGGTGGCACCAGTCACCGGGCTCTCGATCACAAGGCGGTCGCCGAGGTGAGCTCGCATGATCGCCGTCCCTTCCTCACATCCTCACGATGGTGCTGCGCAAGTCCGTTGACCACGAAGCCGGCACGGCGGGCCGGGTCGGCCTGCCGTGGTCGGCGTCGGCGGTCCAGGGCGCCCTGCCCCGGCGCTAGCCGGAGATCTCGATGCGGTGCGGCTTGGCCTGCTCGGCCTTCGGGACACGCACGCTGAGGACTCCGTTGGTGAGCTCCGCGCTGATGTGCTCGGTGTCGGAGTTCGGCGGCAGACTCGTGCGGTAGTCGAACTCCCCGATGTGGCGGCTCTGCTTGCGGACCACACCGGCGCGATCCCTCGCCTCGATCTGGCCGCGGACGTCGAGTTCGCCCTCGCTGACCTCCACGGTGATCCGGTCCTTGTCCACTCCGGGAAGCTCCAGCTCCACGACATATGCGTCCTCGGTCTCCTCGACGTCGGACAGCGGCGCCCACGTCTGGGCCGCACCCGGCTCGCTGGAGCCGGCGCCCGAGAAGGGGAAGGTGGAACGCATCAGCTGTTCCATCCGGGTGCGGAGATCCTCGATCTCACGGAAGGGGTCCCACGCGGGGGACGCGCCCCTACCGCGACGTACGGGAAGCGTCATCGTCATCCTCCTTGCTTCTGGAGCGGCAGCTGCCCGCCCCTGGAGACGGACCGGCCGCTCACCGGCCGGGCTCCCGGACCGGCGCCCGTCAGTGCGAGGCCGGCCTGGTTGCTTCACCCTCATCGGTCACATGAGCCATCCGACGACCGGGCGGGAACCGGGGCCTGTCGCGCCCATGCCCTCGATGTCGCGCTCGGCGGCGCTCACGAGTTGCTGGGCGAGGTGGTGCATGGCCCTGCCTGCCGCCAGTTCGTCGCCGATCTCCGGCACATCCACGTCCGCCGGATTGCGGTGCGCGGCACCGTGGCCGGTGAGCACCGTGGTTCCGTCGTCGAGTACCACCTGTGCCTTCGTCGTTCCCTCGTCCTCGAAGAGGTACAGACGAACCTTCCATTCCACGGTATGCGGCATCGGCTTTCTCCTCACCTCAGTACGGAACGGCGCGATCCGTACACGGTTCGTTCCGGGCCCCTCAGCCGCGCGGCGGCGGCCCGTGTCTCCTCCTCGATGCCGCGGCGGACCTGGTCGGCGAGTGCGCTCAGCCGCTCGGAGTGCGTCGCGCGAGGGGCGACCGGTGCGCGGATCCGGCGGGCCGCCGGTGGCAACTCGGCCAGATCGGCGGCGAATCGCTCCCGGCACTCGTCGAGCGTGGGGCTCGTACCGGTGCGCTGCCCGCTCCGCATGACCGTCTCCAGCAACGGCCTGCCGTCGCCGGACGCGGGCTCGTCGGCAAGACCGATCACGTCGACGCATCCGGGACGGCGGAACACCTGCTTGGCGCCGGGTGCCGAGGCTTTCGCCGAGGAGAGCTTCATCACCGGCCGGCCGTCGTACTCCACCATCTTGTAGGCGGAGTCGAGATACGGTGCGTCGGCCGAGACCCCGAAGCGGGTGCCGACCGCGTAGACGTCGACGGGCGCGCCGGAGCGCACCAGTTCGTCCACGCCGTGCTCGTCGAGGCCGCCGCTGGCGATGATCCGTACGTCCGGCAGGCCCTCGGCATCGAGGACGGCCCGGGCCCGGACGGCCAGGGCTCCGAGGTCACCGCTGTCCAGCCGTACGGCGGATCCGGGCCCGCGGTCCGCCAGGTCCCGCAGCACGCGCGCCGCGGCATGGACGCCGGACTCGGTGTCGTAGGTGTCCACCAGCAAGGTCACCGGACCGGGGTGGCAGCGTGCGAAGGCCCGGAACGCCTCTTCCTCCGTCGGGAAGGCCTCCACGTAGGAATGGGCCATCGTGCCGACGGCGGGTACGTCCAGGGCCGTGGCCGCGGCCACGTTGCTGGTCCCGGTGAAGCCGGCCATCACACCGAGGCGGGCGGCCTGGAACCCGGCCTGCGGGCCATGGGTCCTTCGCAGGGAGAAGTCCACGACGGGGCGCCCGGCTGCCGCGAGCACGCATCGCGCGGCCTTCGAGGCGATCGTCGTCTGATGGTTGAGCTGGTTGAGCACATACGTTTCGACCAGCTGCGCCTGTGGGAGGGGCGCGGTCACCTCCAGGAGCGGCTCCCCTGCGAGGACGATCCGGCCCTCGGGCACCGCCCGCACCCGGCCGGTGAACTCCAGTCCGAGCAGCGGCTCCAGATCGCGCGGCGGCCGGTGCAGCGCGGACGCGAAGGCGCCGACGTCCTCCGGGCCGACCCGGAGACCGCACAGGTAGTCCAGTGCCGACTCCAGCCCCGCGGCGACCAGAAAGCCCCGGTCGGGGGGTAGCTCGCGGACGAAGAGGCTGAACGTCGCGGGGCCGGTTCTGCCCTCCCTCAGATAGGACATGGCCATCGTCACTTCGTACAGATCGGTGGTCGCCGCATCGGACATCAGCACCACCTCCTCGGCTCCCGTGGGTGTCCTGCGCCCGTCACTGCCGGAAGGTCACTGCCGGAAGCGCGCGGACCACAGGGGCTCCACCAGGGCCCACTCGGCTTCCCACCGCGCGTACCTTCTCCGGTCCAGCACCTGGCGCATGCCTGCCCGCGCCGCCAGGAACCCGGCGAACACCCCGGCCGCCGCCGAACTGCCCGCGAACCAGCCCGTGGTCCTCGCGTTGTACTCGGTCATCGGCGGACCGGTGACGATTCCGTCCCGGTCGAGCCAGACGCGGACGGTAGTGCCCTTGGGAGTTCCCGACCTCACGAGCGTGGTCCCGCTCCGCTCCTTGCCGTTCCTGTCGGTCCAGTGGATCTGCGCCTGTCGTGTCCCGTCTCCGGCACCGCCCCCGGCATCCGACGTCAGCCGGGCTGTGACCTGCTGCCGTTGAGCGGTCTGGGCCTGCACGGTGCGCATCGAGGACTCGTATGCCGTCACCCCCGCACTGATCGAGGCCATGGGCAGTCCGAGGGTGAGGACGAGCAGCAGGAAGCGAAGGAACCAGGTCTCGATCTTGTCGGACGTGCGTCGCAGCGGGTTCGCGCCTCTGGACACCCGCTCCCGGTGCGGCGGGTGCGGGTCGGACGCGTACGGCGAACCGTGTGCAGTCATGAGCCGGCCTCCAGCGGGTCGCTGGTCCGTTCCCCCACCGCTTCTCCTCTCCACCATCCGACGGCGGCGGCCCGGCTCACAAGTGCCGAAGGTCCCTGATGGGCGGGTATCGGGTCCGGCGGCCCGGGGAAGCCCCGGCGACGGCCACGCCGACATGGCCGTCCTGTCCCTGCGCACCCCACCACGCAGGCCCCCGTCGAGTGGCCGGGGCGGATCGAACGGGAGGAGGCTGGAGGAAGGACCGGAGGATGGGAGGAAACCATGAAGGTCGGCGTGCTGACCGGCGGCGGTGACTGCCCCGGCCTCAATGCCGTGATCCGCAGCGTCGTCCGCAAAGGCGTCCAGGAGTACGCCTTCGAGTTCGTCGGCTTGCGGGACGGCTGGCTCGGCGCGCTCCAGGGGAACGTGGTGCCGCTGGACATCTCCAGCGTGCGCGGGATCCTCCCCCGCGGTGGAACCATCCTCGGCTCCTCCCGCACCAACCCGTTCAAGCACGAGGACGGGCTGCGGCGTGTGCAGGACACCCTTGCCGCCCACGACGTGGACGCGCTCGTCGTGATCGGCGGCGAGGACACGCTCGGTGTGGCCGCCGAGCTGAGCCGTCACGGGATCAAGCTGGTCGGTGTGCCGAAGACCATCGACAACGACGTCTCCGGCACCGACTTCACCTTCGGCTTCGACACCGCCGTAGGCATCGCGACCGAGGCCATCGACCGCCTCCACACCACCGCGGAGTCGCACATGCGCACCCTGGTGGTGGAGGTGATGGGGCGGCACTCCGGATGGATCGCGCTGCACGCCGGTGTCGCGGGCGGAGCCAACGTGATCCTCATCCCGGAGCGGCCGTTCGACATCGATCAGGTCTGTGGGTGGGTGACGAGCAGATTCAAGATCAACTACGCGCCGATCGTCGTGGTCGCCGAGGGAGCCGTCCCCAAGGAGGGGCAGATGATCCTCAAGGATCGGACGCTGGACGAGTTCGGCCATGTGCGGCTGTCCGGCATCGGTGAATGGCTGGCGCGGGAGATCTCGGAACGCACCGGCACGGATGCCCGCACCACGGTCCTGGGTCATATCCAGCGCGGTGGCACGCCGAGCGCCTTCGACCGGTGGCTGGCCACACGCTTCGGGCTGCACGCCATCGACGCGGTCAAGGACGGTGCCTTCGGTGTGATGGTCGCCCTGCAGCGTACGCAGATCGTCCGTGTGCCCCTCGCCGATACCACGGCGAAGACCAAGGTGGTCGAGCCATCGCTGTACGACGAGTTCGGGGTGTTCTTCGGCTGACTGGCTGGCTGGCCGGCCGGCCGGCCGACTGTGGCCCGGCACTCGCCGGACCGTCATCGGAGCTGCTGGTCCGCTCTCAGCCGGTGTGCGGTACGACCGCCACCGGGCAGCGGGCGTGGTGCAGTACGGCGTGGGTGACCGGGCCGAGCCGGCCCTCGGGCGCCCGTGGATCGGTACGGCGCCCGACGACGAGCAGGTCCGCATTCCGGGACGTGTTCAGGAGCGCTTCCGCGGGGTGGAGCAGCATGACATCGGTGCGGACCGTCACCCGCGGGTACTTCTCCTGCCACGCGCGCAGGGCGTCGGAGAGCCGCAGAACCTCCTGGTCCTCCCAGGTGGCGCGGTCCTCCTCGGTCACCACCAGGGTCCGGGGAGACACGGACTCGGCAGGGAGGGCCCAGGCCTGGACCACCCGCAGACCCGCTCCGCGTGCCTCAGCGGCCGAGAACGCGAAGTCCGCCGCCTCACCGACCTGGTGATGGGCATCGAACCCCAGCACGACCTGGGCAGCACCACGTGCCGTGTGCCCGCCCTCCCTCAAGACACCTGGAGACCGCCAGGGCACCAGCACGACGGGGCACGGGGCCGCCGCCGCCATCCGCAGGGCCAACGAGCCGACCGCGAGACCGTCGAAGCCGCCCGTCCCCCGTGTGCCGACGACGAGGAGCCGGGCAGCACGTGCCGCAGCGAGGAGTGCCGAGGCCGGGGCGTCGTCGGCCTGTTCGCCGCGTATGTCGAGGTCCGGGTAACGGTCGCCGAGCTCGGCGACCGCCCGCTGAAGCATCCGCTCCCCCATGTGACGCAACCTGTCCATGGCCTGGACCGGCACCGCGCTGCCCGGAAGCGACGGGGAGGCATGGACCAGGCACAGCGGGACGCCACGCAGCACGGCCTCCCGAGCCGCCCAGTCGGCCGCCGCCGAACTCCGCGGAGACCCGTCGACGCCCACCAGCACGGGGTGACTCATCGCGCCCTCCTTCGCCCGGCGTGCACCTCCGCGGCCACCTGATCCTGTTCTGCGGCGAGTACCCCCGAGTCACAGGCGGATGACGATGAGGGCGACGTCGTCAGGTGCGCCACCGGCGACGCCGAGGCGGTCCAGCAGCCCGTCGGCCAGCTGGTCGGGGGCGAGGGCGCTGTCCTGAGCCAGCGCCGTGGTCAGGCGTGCCAGGCTGACGTCGATGTCCTCGTCGCGGCGCTCGATGAGGCCGTCGGTGTACAGCACGAGGGTGTCTCCCGGGGCGTAGGTCAGACCGGCCTGGGGGCGCGGGACATGGTGCAGACGAGCGCCGAGCGGTGGATCCGTGGCCTGGTCCAGCAGCTCACAGCTCCCGTCGGTGTGGAGCAGGACGGGCGGCGGGTGCCCGGCGTTGCTGTAGATGATCAGCCGGGAGCGGGGGTCGATGAGTACCTTGACCGCGGTTGCGGCCGTGGCGCCTTCCAGGGAGCGGGCGTACAGGCCGAGGACTTCCAGAGCCTGGGCAGGGCTGGGGACGGCGCGGATGGCCGCGCTCAGGGCGCTGCGGAGCATGCCCATGACGGCCGCGGCGTGCAGTCCGTGGCCGATGACGTCCCCGACCGCCGCGGCGTAGCGGTCGGGCGGCAGATCGACGATGTCGTACCAGTCGCCGCACACGTTGAGTGAGGTGGTCGCCGGCAGGTACCGCACGGCGATGTTCTCGTTGTACCGGTGCAGGTCGGGGACGTAGAGCATGGCTTCCTGCAGGGTGACGGCGACCTGTCGTTCACGGGCGTGGGCCTCGCGCAGCTCCTGGTTCAGCCGGTGCAGCTCCCGGGCCCGTACGTACAGCTCGGCCGCCATGCCCTTCTCCCGCTCGGTGAAGTCCGCGGAGAGCTCGTGCGCCCGGTGCGAGTGGACGAAGGCGGTGACGTCCTCGGCCCGCTGGACGACCCACTTCACCGTGCCGTCGGGTTCGGACAGCGGGGTGAGGATCTCGGACCACCACCGCTCCTCGAATCCGCCCGGCCGGTCGGGAGCCGGCATGTCGTACCGCTGCAGCACCAGGGTTTCCGATTTCCCCGTGTCCAGGACCCGGCGCAGTGACGTCTTCACGTTCCGTTCCGCGTCGTCGTCGGGGGCGCGGGGGTTTTCCGGCAGGGCGTCGAAGAAGTACTTCCCGATCAGTTCTTCGCTGGTCCGTCCGGTGGACTGCAGGCAGGCCGGGTTGGCGTAGCGGATCACCAGGTCCGTGTCGAGTACCAGGTACGGGCTTGGTGTGGCGTCGAAGAAGGCCGTGAAATCGATGTCCGCTGTCATGACGCGCTCTCCGTGGCCTGCGAGCGCGACTACCCGCACGTCCAGTGTACGAGCGATACAGCGTCCGGGCTCGCCGGTCGGGGATCAACCGGACGGGGGTCAACCGCATGGGGATCAAGACGAGACGCCGACGCGGGGCTCCGGCACCGCCCCCGCCTCGTCGGGCCGACGGTCATCTGACGGGTGGTCATGGCACTTCTCCGAGGTGACAGAGGGGGACCGAGGGCTCCAAGCGGCACGGTGAGTCGGGCTACGATCGCCGTCGAGTACCGCAGGGCGAGCCTCACCAGCACTCAGGCACCTGACGAAGCGCCAGCACAGTCGGCATGAGCACCAACGGACCTGACCACAGGCGGCTACACCCTCAAAGCGATTGATTCCGTGGATGTGCGCTGTGACCTGGCAGAACACGCCTACAGTGCCCACCCGGTCGAGTGAGAGGGACACCGTGTTCTACTACGTGCTCAAGTACGTGCTTCTGGGGCCACTGCTGCGACTGGTCTTCCGGCCCCGAATAGAGGGCCTCGAACACGTGCCGTCGTCGGGCGCGGCCATCATCGCGGGCAACCATCTGTCGTTCTCGGACCACTTCCTGATGCCCGCAGTGCTGAAGCGGCGCATCACCTTCCTCGCGAAGGCCGAGTACTTCACGGGCCCCGGCATCAAGGGCCGGCTGACCGCCCACTTCTTCCGCAGCGCCGGGCAGATCCCGGTCGACCGCTCCGGCAAGGACGCGGGCCGGGCCGCGATCCGCGAGGGCTTGGGCGTGCTGAGCAAGAACGAGCTCCTCGGCATCTACCCGGAGGGCACGCGCTCGCACGACGGCCGCCTGTACAAGGGCAAGGTCGGCGTGGCGGTCATGGCGCTGAAGGCCGGGGTCCCGGTCGTCCCCTGCGCGATGATCGGCACCTTCGAGGCGCAACCGCCGGGCAAGGTCATCCCGAACATCCACCCGGTCGTCATCCGCTTCGGCAAGCCCCTCGACTTCTCCCGCTACGCCGGCATGGAGAACGAGAAGGCCATCCTGCGCGCCGCCACCGACGAGATCATGTACGCGATCCTCTCGCTCTCCGAGCAGGAGTACGTCGACCAGTACGCGGCCGTGGTCAAGGCGCAGCAGTCCGAAGAGCACGGGGCGAAGGCGGCGCAGGCGAAGGAACGCAGGTTCCCGCGGATGCCGCTCAGCTGACGGGTCGCTCCGCTCGGGGACGGGACCGTGTCGGCCGTGTCCCGCCTCACTCGTCGGCTCTGCTCTCGGCAGAGCCGCCTGGGAACGGCGCCGCCGGGCTCGTACGGTCGCCTCATGAGACGAGCTGTGGTGATCGGAGCGACGGGACAGATCGGGCGCGTGGCCGTGGGCGCGCTGGCGCGCGACGGCTGGGACGTGACGGCCCTCTCACGGGGCGGTGGACGGGACGACGGGTGGCCCGACGAGGTGCGTGTCGAGGCGGCCGACCGGGCGGACGACGCCGCGCTGGCCTCCGTCATCGGCGACGGCTGTGACGTGGTCGTGGACATGGTCGCCTACGGCCCGGAGCACGCACGCCAGTTGACCTCCCTGGCCGACCGGATCGGCTCGGCCGTGGTGGTCTCCAGCCTGGCGGTGTACGAGGACCGCAAGGGCCGTAACTTCGACACCCAGGCGGAGCCGGACGGCTTCCCCGAGTACCCCGTGCCCCTCACCGAGGAGCAGCGCACGATCCGGCCGGGCGAGACCTCGTACAGCACTCGCAAGGCGGGCCTGGAGCGCGAGCTCCTCGCCGCCGCCGACCGGCTGCCGACCACACTGCTGCGCGCGGGCGCGATCCACGGACCGCACTGCCGCACGCCCCGCGAGCTGTACTTCGTGAAACGCAACCTGGATGGGCGCCCTGTGCGCGTGCTCGCCTACGGCGGGAAGAGCCGCTTCCATCCGGCGAGCGTCCACAACATCGCCGAACTCGTCCGGCTCGCTGCCGCGCAGCCGGGCTCGCGCGCCCTCAACGCCGTCGATCCCGACGCGCCGACGGTGGCGGAGATCGCGGCGGCGATCGACGCCGCGATGGGCGTCAGCACGGAGAGCGTGCTGGTCGAAGGCCCCGCCCCGTCCCCCACGGTGGGCGACACACCGTGGTCGGTCCCGGCGCCGGTGGTCTGCGACATGTCGGCGGCGGAACGGGAGCTGGGCTACCGCCCGGTGGCCCGGTACGCGCAGACGCTCCCGGAAACGGTCACCTGGATCGAGCGTCGGCTGGACGGCCGGGACTGGCGCGAGGCGTACCCCAGGATGGCCGAGGTGTACGGGGATCTCTTCGACTACTCGGCGGAGGACGCCTGGCTGGCCGGCCGGCAGGGGTGAGGAGACCGTAGCGAGGGAGACGAGAGAGTCGAGGAAGAGGGGGAGGAGGGGGCGGCCGACATCCCGGCCGCCCCCTCCTCCCCTTCGTGCGCCTACGGCTTGGGCGTGGCGTGCGGCGCGCACGTCACGTCGGCCTTGTCCACCTTGCCGGTGAGCAGGTAGGTGTCCACGCGGTCGTTGACGCACGGGTTCGTCAGCCCGGTGACGCCGTGCGAGCCCGCGTCCTTCTCGGTGATGAGGCGGGAGCCCTTGAACCGCTTGTGCAGTTCGACGCCGCCCTCGTACGGGGTGGCGGCGTCGCGCTCGGCCTGGACGATCAGGACGGGTGGCAGGCCCTTGTTCGTCCTCACCTCGACCGGGGTGCGCTGCTGGGACTTCCAGGTGGCGCAGGGCAGGTTGAGCCAGGCGTTGGCCCAGGTCATGAACGGGTACTGCGCGTGGAGCCGCGTGTTGTCGCGGTCCCAGGTCGTCCAGCTCGTGGGCCACTTGGCGTCGGCGCACTCGACCGCGGTGTAGACGGCGTTCCCGTTCTCGGAGGCGGCGTTGCCCGCGGTGTCGGTGAGGTCCGGTGCGGCGGCGTCGACGAGCGCCTGGGTGTCACCGGCGGCGTACTCGCTCCATACGGTGGCGGTGGGCACCCACGAGGAGTCGTAGTACGGAGCGCTCTGGAAGAAGGAGATCAGCTCGGCCGGGCCGACGAGCCCTCCGATCGGGTCCTTCTTGGCGGTGGCGCGCAACTCCAGCCATTCGGCCTGCACTTCGGCCGGGGTGTCGCCGAGGTGGAACGTCGCGTCGTTCTGCGCGACCCACTGGATCCAGTCCTTCCAGCGGCCCTCGAAGGCGACGTCCTGGTCCAGGTTGGCCTGGTACCAGATCTTCTCCCGCGACGGGTTGACGACGCTGTCGGCGACCATGCGGCGCACATGGCCCGGGAAGAGCGTGCCGTACACGGCGGCGATGTACGTGCCGTACGAGACACCGAGGAAGTTGAGCTTCTTCTCCCCCAGCGCGGCCCGGATGACGTCCAGGTCGCGGGCGGTGTTCGGCGTCGTCATGTGCGGCAGCATCGCGCCGCTGCGCTCCTTGCAGCCGTCCGCGTATTCGGCAGCGAGCTTGCGCTGAGCGCGCTTGTCGGCCTCGGAGTCCGGGACCGGGTCCGTCTTGGGCGCCTTGACGAACTCCTGGGGGTCGATGCAGGAGATGGGAGCCGAGTGGCCGACACCGCGGGGGTCGAAGCCCACGAAGTCGTACGCCTTCGCCGTGTTCACCCAGAGCGGGTTCTTGGTGGTGACCCGGCGCGGGAAGCGCAGGCCCGAACCGCCCGGCCCGCCCGGGTTGTAGACGAGAGCGCCCTGTCGTTCGGACTTGGTGCCCGTGTTGCCGATACGGTCGACGGCGAGCTTGATCTGTTTGCCGTACGGCTTGGCGTAGTCGAGCGGCACGGTCACCCAGCCGCACTGGATCGGTTTCTCCAGGCCCCAGTCCGTGGGGCAGTCCTTCCAGTCGATGCCCTTCTTGGCGGCCCTGGCCGCTGCGACGGCCGCACCGCGCGCCTCCGGGTCCTTGACGGTGCGGGCGTCCGCGCCCGCCGGGGGCGCGGTGACGGCACCTGCTATCAGTGCCGCCGAGACGAGCGCTCCTGCGGAACCGAACGCCGTCGCACGCCGGGCGGGTCGCTTGCCTCTCCGGCTCATAAGGCTCATCAGGCTCAAGTGAGAACTCCCCCTGCTTCGTTGCGAGTGGCCACGGGGGATCCTCGCCGCTGTGAGGCGGCCGGGAACAGACACGGCGAGGCTTCTTTACTAACCCGATAGCCGGTGTGCGACGTTCCGCCCAGCGGTGAGACCCCTGTCAGTCGAGTGACGCGAGTGCCTCGTCGAGCACGCGCCGCAGCCGCAGCGCATCACCCGCGAGCGCCGTCACGAGAACGGCGGGCCCGACGAGCGGGCTGATCGCCGCGTACTCACCGAGCGCCCTCGCCTCGGGCAACGACTCCTCGAACTCGGGGCGTACGACGACGAGTTGGCCAAGGGCACGACGCCCCGCGAGCACGGCGGGACCGTCCCATCCCCCGGGAGCACCCGGCCCGCACGCCATCTCCTGGTCGAGCAACGTCCGCCCGCCCAGCCTGACGGTGAGCCGGCTGGTGAGCCTCCCCGGCTCCTCTCCGGCCCGCCCGAGCACCTGCTCCTCACGAAAGACAAGCCGGGCGCCGGGCGCCAGCTCCACGAGCGATGACACCTCCAGCTCGCTCCCCTTGACGGAGATCAACTGCTCGGGCAGCCACCGCAGTTCGCCCCCGGCGGCGACATTGAGCCGCAGGTCGTAACGTGCCTCGCCCTTCCCCTGCCCCGGCAGGGCGATCGTCGCGGCGGCCGACCCCACGTGCAACCGGGCCCTCTCCCCGACCTCCGCCTCCACGGCGAAGTGATCCCCGCCGAGGGGCCCGCTCATGGCCCCCACGAGCATGACCCGCGCCTCGTCACCACGGGCCCGGGTGCGCCGCAGGGCGAGCGGCCCGTCACCTTCCAGCACGGGGAGCGCGGTCCCGCCCCTCCCGTCGTCCCGCGCCGAGATCCGAGCGGTGGCCCGCACCCCCGCCGTCGTCATGCCGTCCACGCGGCGAGCTGTCCCCGCACCCACGCGGCCACGGCCGCGACGCCGCCCTCGCTCCTCAGCGACTGGAACACCACGGGCAGCTCGGCCCGCTGCGCCTTCGCGTCCGCGGCCATCCGGGCGAGATCGGAGCCGACGTGGGGCGCGAGGTCCGTCTTGTTGACGACGAGCAGGTCAGCGGTGGTGACCCCCGGCCCGCCCTTACGCGGAATGTCATCCCCACCGGCCACATCGATGACGAAGATCTGCGCGTCGACGAGCCCCTTGGAGAACGTCGCCGTCAGGTTGTCGCCCCCGGACTCGACCAGGATGAGATCGAGCGGCCCCACCTCGTCCTCCAGATCCTCGACCGCTTCCAGGTTCGCCGAGATGTCGTCCCGGATGGCGGTGTGGGGACACGCACCGGTCTCGACGGCAGTGATCCGCTCGGCCGGCAGCACGGCCTCGCGGAGGAGGAATTCGGCGTCCTCCCTGGTGTAGATGTCGTTGGTGACGACAGCCAGGGACAGCTCGTCCCGCAGGGCACGGCAGAGCGCGGCGACGGTGGCGGTCTTCCCGGAGCCCACCGGACCGCCGAGCCCGATCCGCAGGGCACGACGGGTGCCGTCGGGCCGATGGGCGTCGGCACTGACGGCGGAGGGCCCGTCGTGGGTGTGGGTGTGGGTGTGGGCGTGATCAAGGTGCATGGCAGCGGCTCCTGTCATTCATCCGGGCTGCGACTACTGATGAGGGGGCGACTACTGATGGGGCGCGACTACTGATCCGGCTACGACTACTAATCCGGTAATCCGGTCGCGACTACTAATACGGGCTGCGGGATTCGGCCTGGTCCAGCCACACCCAGCCCGTCCGGCGTTTGAGGACGAGGCCGTTCAGGCCGATAGGGGGTCTGGGGGCGGCGCCCCCAGGGGATGGGAA
>NZ_VMNX01000150.1 GCF_009377235.1 Streptomyces acidicola | reverse complement strand
CCCGCAGCCGACCGCTCGAGGCAGCGGGCGCGGGCCGGTCGGAGGAGGCCGAGCCGTTGCGCCGCCACCGCGACACCCAGCTGTGCAGCGTCCCGGAGTGGACACCGAGCTCCTCGGCGACCTCCGGGATCGGCCTGCCCGTCTCGATCACAATGCGTACAGCACCCTCACGGAACTCAGGCGTATACGTCCGTTGCTTGGACCCCATGAGCCTCAACTTCCCCTGCATTCAGGGACTCCACGCTACGAGGGGAGGGACATTAGCTGGGCTCCGCTCGGCCCGAGCGGTAGGCGCCGGAGGCTTTCCAGCGGCGGACGTCCTGCCGACTGAGCAGCAGGACTCCCGCCGCCAGCGCCAGGCCCAAAGGGAGGAACCCAAGGGTCCGTTGGGACGCGTCCGGGAGCAGGGGGGCTAGGCACAGCAGCACCGCGAAGATCCCGGAGAAGATCTTCACGAAGCCCATGGCGACCTGACCGCCGAACCAGGTCCGCATCAGCAGGCCGCCCATCGGCAGCCCCACGAAGACCAGCAGCGTCGGGAGGCCGTTCGTCCCTCCGGCCTGCGGCATAGCGAGGAACCCCGCCCAGGCCAGCGCGATCAGCGGCACTGCGACCTTGACGGCCCGCGGGCGGCTCATCCGGCCGGGCGGCAGGCCCGGCGGGTCGAGGCCGGCCCGGCGGAAGACCGGCCGAATGGCCAGGGGGAACGCGCTGCGGACCCAGGCCAGGCGGTCGATCAGCCAGATCACCTCGACCTCGGGATCCGCAGCTCCGAGGGGCGTCAGGTGGGGCGTCCAGTCGGCGTCGAACCAGACGGCGTCCTTGATGTACGTGTCCGGTCCGTCGACCACGACCTCCGGCCGGCCGTTGCCCTCGCCCTCCGCATCCAGGGAAGGCAGCCCCTTGGGGAAGACATCCTGCATGGCCTCCCGGAAGGACGCGTACTGTACGGCATCCCTGACCACGATCAGCACCAGCCGCTCCGGCTGGTCCCGTGCGACCACCTGCTCCACCTCCCAGCGGAGATTCCGGCCCGGGCCGCAGGCCAGCAGGACGAGTGCCGCCCGCTCCAGGGCGGCGAGCACCTGCGCCTGCCACCCTTCGTCCGACGAGTAGTGCCGCCCCGCCCCGACCTGCGGCAGCCGGTCCTTCGGGCGGCCGAGCGCCACCATCGTGCCGAACGGGGCTACCGCCTCCCGAAGTTGCTGCTCCTCGGTGTCGGTGTCGGCGGCCCATGGCCCATCCCTGACCGGCCCGCGCTGCACGCGGGCGAAACCCTCGTCGTCCGCGAAGGAGCGCAGGAACAGCACGGTCCGCTCGTCCTGCGGCAGCTCGGCCAGCGCCCGCAGCACCGGGGCCCGGTGTCGGCTGCCGTGCCGCAGCGCGCGCCGGCCGCCCGCCAGTAGGGCGGCCATCAGCGCCAACTCGACGGCGACGGCGGGCCAGCCATGCTCTGCGTGCCATGTGCGCATCGACCGGTACGCGAGCGCTCCGCTCGCCATGCCGAGAGACATCGCCACCACGCCCACCGACTGGAGCATCACCCCCCACATCCGGGACTGCTTCAGCTCCGCGGCGACGCGCGGGGGCCGGGCGGGCCGGCCTGCCCCGCCCCGGGACTCCCGCTGTCCTTCCACCATCCGCTGCCCCCCACCGCCTTACTGACGCTCCCTCAACCAAGGCTGGCAGAATCACCCGCATGGTGGAACTGGGTGAATCCGTCGCCGAGCACGTCTGGAACCGGCAGAGCATGTGGTCGCAGGCAGCCGACGCTGCGAAGCGGTCGATCGGCAGGGCCCGTGCCACAGCACTGGTGCTGGGGATTGCGGCCGCCGCGCTGGCGACGCTCGGTGCGCAGCTCATGGGCGGGCACCCGACGCTGGGTCGTACCCTGACCTTCCTGGGCGCCCTCTCCGCCGGACTCGTGCCCGTCGCGGCAAGCCGTTTGGGGGCGTCCTCGCTCCAGGACTGGACCCGGCTGCGCTCGGTCAGCGAGGCGCTCAAGAGCGAGGTGTACATGGCCTTGGCCCGCGCCGACGTCTACCGGGAGGGCGAAATCGACGGCACCCTCCTCGACCGGGCCGACCGTGTGACGGCCCAGGCCGGCGACCTGCTGCACCGGACCGAGGGCCTGGTACCCAGGCAGCGCCCGCTGCCGGAGGTTAGCGACGTCGGCTCTTACACCGCCATACGGCTCACCGGACAGATCCGCGACTACTACCGGCCGCGCGCTGCGCTGATGTCCCGCAGGTGCACGGCCGTGCGGCGCTGCGAACTGTCCCTGGCCGTCGTCGCGTCCGGGCTGGGTGCTCTCGCCGCCGTCTACGGCACGGACAGCGCGGCCCTCTGGGTGGCGACCGTCACCACGGTGACCGCCACGGTCACCGCTCACGCGGCCGCGGCCCGCTACGCCTACCAGGAACTGGAGTTCTCCCGTACGGCCGCCGAACTCGAGAGCCTCCTGGCCCGCCGGTCGGCGGGCGCGGGGACGGATCGGGAACATCCGGCAGACAGCATCCGGAGCGACGACGCCTTCATCAGCCGCTGCGAGCTGGTGATCTCGGCACAGAACGAGGCGTGGATGGCTAAGTGGGCGGCCGACTGACTAGGGTCCGGAGATAGGTCCAGAAAGGCCCGTACGCCCCGCGGGGCGTACGGGCCTTTCTGCGTTCCCGGCTAGCTTCCGGGCTCAGCTCGGCTGTTGCTGTTCGGTCAGCTCCTGCAGCAGCGCACCGTATTGGTCGGGGTGCTGCTCGCGAAGCACCGTCACCCAGAATCGCGCGCACTTCACGAAGTCGTCGGGAGTCATCTTCATCTGCAGATGCCGAAAGATATAGATGGGGTCGTTGTACGGCAGCACGCGCGGCTGCTTTCCGCCACCCTGATCAGACTGCGTTGCTGTGCCGTCGGTCCCGTCATGACGAGGCCCAGGAAGAGATGATGACGTCTCGGACGATGAGGCACCGGGCGGGACATCAGACTGCTTGGCGGACTCGCGTTCTTCGTCGGACTGCCCGGACGGTTTGTTGTCCGCGGACAACAAACCAGCGGGCTGCTTCGTCTCCGCTTCGTCTTCATCCGAGCTGGTGCCGTTGTTGTCCGCGGACAACAACGGCACGGCAGTGGTGCTTGCCGATGCCTTCCGCGCGGCATCCAGCGCTGCTCTGTCTTGCTCCTTGACCGCGGCAGCCTGTGCTTTCGACTGCTCAAGGTGTTCCATCAGGCCGGCAGCATCAAGTCCCGGGTTGTCCTTGAGATGCCGGGCCAGGAGCCGGCCGTCGCGTTCTGCGAGGCCGCCCGCGCTGAGCATCGTCTGGAGCTTTTCCGGCAGCTCCAGCAGCGTGAGCTGGTTCGTCACCCAGGACCGGTCCTTGCCGAGCTGCTCAGCGGCGCGGGAACGAGCACCCCGTTCCGACTCCTCCGCGCAGACGTCCACGAGCTGCTGCACTCCGCGAGCCCTTTCTATGACGTCAAAGTCCTCGCGCTCAAGGTTCTCCTTGAGCAGGTGGTTGATGAACTGTTCACGGGAGGAAGCCAGATCATCGCGGACAACGAAGTCCAGGGCCTCAAGGCCTACCTGGTGAGCGTTCCGGTAACGGCGCTCGCCGTTGATCAGAACATGCTTGGCGGAGCCGATCCGTTCCCCGTGGTCGGGCCACAGCGTCAGATAGGCATCGCGGGTGACCGCCACGCACGCCGCCAGTTGTGCCTGGCGCAGCTCCTCTCCGAACCGGGTGAGTTCCGCCTCGGTGCCGAAGTTGCGGCGCGGGTTCAACGGGGTGGGGGAAACCTCCTCCAGGTGCAGTCGCACGAGCTCGTACGTCGGCAGGTCGCCCTGGGCGACGGCCTTGGCACGGCCGCGCGCGCTGCGGCCCCTCCCCACCTGGCCGAACGACCTTCCTGTCCCCAGCTGGTCGGCCTTGCTCATGCGCTGATCCTCCGTGCCACCGTTCGCATGGCGTCCGCCTGGTCGCCGTAGGGGGCGTGCACCAGAAGGGGCTTCTTCACGCGGACTGCTTCGCGTTGATCCTTCAGTTCGGGAACGACGGCGAGGACAGCGGGATCGCCGATGCTGTTCCATGCGTCCAGCGATGACGTAGCGACATAGCCCTTACGGCTGTCGTACATGTTGACCACGAAACCAAGCAGGGCGATGTCGATCTCCATGTCCTCGATCAGGTCCTCGATCTGGCCATAGAGCATGTCGTACGCGTCGGCGGAGGAGTCCTCGGCCAGAACCGGGACCACACGCCGGACGTACCGTCCTCCTCACCGTCCCGCGTACGGCCGTAGTACAGCGCAGTGTCCATGGAGTAGCCCAGGCTCGGGGGACAGTCGACGACGATGTAGTCGAACTCCTGCTCCAGAGGCTCCACTGCCTTCTCCAGAGCTGACTCCTTGATGCGTACGGCCTTGGTCGTGGCCAGCTTGGCGTCAAGGAGGAACGCGTCCTTGCACGCAGGCAGCAGCCAAAGGTGCTCTTCGAAGTCGCCGCCCTTTATCGGCACGAGCAGCTCGCCCAGCTCGCCCTTCGCCTCTTTCAGCATGTGCTTGGCCAGGCTCGCCTCATCGATACCGAAGAGCTCGTACCCAAGCTGCTTGGTGAGATGGCCCTGAGGGCCGAAGTCGATGGGTCGCGTCCCGCGAAGTGGTGTAGTTGGCCAAGGGTGGCCATCGCCCGGATTCGAACCGGGGTTTCCGCATCGGGGCGAACCCGAGTGCCGTGTCCTGGGCCGCTAGACGACGCATGGCCAGGCGGAGCCTATCCACTCGGGCACCGCTCCATGCCCGAGTGCCCACGTCAGACGCCGCCGCAGAGCAGAGCGTCGGTCTGATGCGGTACGACATCGAACGTGAAGAACGGAGCAAGGAGGTCGAACGAAGCCCGGCCGGGCCTCCGGCCGCCAGGTACTGCGCCTCGGCCCTGTACATGCCAGTGAGGACGGCGGCCGAGCCGGTCGTCAATGGATTGGTCATGCCGTCGGCATGGTCGGCCAGCTGGCGGCACGCCGGCGGCAATCAGACATCGCTCTCTCACGCGGCTCTTCCAGGTAGGTCTGGGCACTGATCAGCGTGTCAGGTGGGGTGAGGCGGTGGGGCTTCACCCGTGGAATCGTGGCTCACGCGTGAGAGCGGCCGCGAGCCGGTGGAGGGTGGGGTTGGGGTTGTCCGGGCTCCAGCAGGCGTGGAGTGTCACGGAGTGGGCGTCGGCGGGGGCGAGTTCGCGGTAGCGGACACCGTGGACGCCCATGGTCATGATGGAGCGTGGTATCAGTGCGCATCCGAGTCCGGCTCGTACCAGGGCCAGCATGGTCGGTACCTGTGAGGTCAGCTGGCTGACGGCGTAGCGGTCCACGCCGATCAGGGCGGCGCAGATGTCGTGTAGATAGCGGGAGCCTTCGCCAGGTGCTCGACCAGGGCGTGACCGTGTTCTCCGCCGCGGGCCGGATCGCCTGGTCGGTGGGGGAGTACTGCCTGGCCGCGATGCTCACCCTCGCCCGCCGTCTGCCGCGCTTCGATGCCGCGGTGCGCGGTGGGGGATGGAAGCAGAAGGACTTCAGGGGCGGTGAACTCGCCGGCAGCCCGGTGGGTGTCGTCGGCGCCAGCTCCACCGCACGCGCCCTGATCAGCCTGCTGAAGCCGTTCGGGTGCGACGTGGCGGTGTACGACCCGTACCTGGACGAGGCGGGGGCAGCCGAGCTCGGCGTCCGCACCGCCTCGCTGGAGGAGACGCTCGGCTGCGCGTTCGTCTCCCTTCACGTACCCGATCTCCCGGCGACCCGGGGAATGGTGACCCGCAAGCTCATCGAGGCGATGCCCGACGGCACGATCGTGGTCAACTCCTCGCGCGGCCCCGCCGTCGACCAGGCGGCGCTTCTCGACCACGTCCAGTCCGGCCGGCTCCTCGCCGCGCTGGACGTGTACGACCCCGAACCCCCGAGCTTCGGCGAATCCGTTCTGAGCTGCCCGAACCTGCTGCTCACCCCGCACATCGCCGGGGACACCACACAGGGGCATCTCGCGCTGGCGGGGTATGTGCTGGCCGATGCCGTGGGCTGGCTGGACAAGGGCGTACGCGGCCCGAGCTTCGTCGATCCCGCCGCGTGGCCGACCGCCGCATAACGCGTACGCCGCATCACCCGTGTGCTGTACGAGCGTGTGCCCCTGGCAGTTTGCGGCGTACGAAAGCCCACCGTCCCGAAGGGCGGGCGGGACGCCCCCGACAACGCCTGGGCCCAGCCCTCTTCAGGTCTCCCGTGAAAGGACCCACCCCTCCCATGTCGCGTATCACGGCGGTCGACGTGTTCCCCGTGGCCGTACCGTTCGCCCGGCGGTTCGTCCTGGGCAGCGGCACCGTGGGCACCCCGGACCAGGCGGGTTCGGTGATCTTCGTCAGGCTGGCCACGGAGGACGGGGTCGTCGGCTGGGGCGAGCAGCGGGCCCTGCCCAGCTGGAGCTATGAGACGGCCGAGACGATCGCCGTGGTCATCAAGCGGCACCTCGCGCCCATTCTCCTCGAACTCACCCCCTTCGACGTGGAGTTGTTCCACACGCGAGCGAACCGCCGGCTGAGTCCCGCGGTGTCCAACGGCTTTCCGTTCGCCCGGGCCGCGGTCGACATCGCGATGCACGACGCGGCGGGCAAACTGGCCGGGCTGCCGGTCCACGCCCTGCTGGGCGGCAAAGTACGGGACACCATTCCCCTCTGCTCGGCCATCGGCGTGGGGGAGCCGTCGGCGGTCCGCGAGCATGCGCGGCAGTCCGCCCACTACCCGGCGTACAAGGTGAAGATCGGCGGGGACGCCGACGCCGACGCCGCGGCTGTCATGGCGGTCGCCGACATCGCCGCGGGCAAGCCCATCTGGCTGGACGCCAACCAGTCCTACCGGCCGAGCGCGCTCAAGCAACTGCTGCGCGCGCTGCACGACGTTCCGGGAATCCACTGCGTGGAACAGCCCGTGCCGAGCACCGACATCCTCGGCCTGCAACGGCTGCGGAGCATGATCGACCTCCCGGTCGCCATCGACGAGGGCAGCTTCACCGCTCAGGACCTGGCCCGCGCCATCCGCCTGGAGGCCGCCGACCTGGTGGTCGTCAAGCTCTGCAAATCCGGCGGCATCCGCGGTGCCCTGAAGACAGCCCAAGTCGCCCTGGCCGGCGGCCTGGAGGTGCTCGCCAGCGGTCTGACGGACTGCGGTATCGGTTTCGCTGCGGCTCTGCACCTGTTCAGCCAGCTGGAACTGGCTCTTCCGGCCGAGCTGAACGGCCCCGAGCTACTGACCGGCCTGTATGCCGACGGGCTGGACATCGTCTCGGCCGTCGCGACCGTCCCCACCGCTCCCGGCCTCGGTATCGAGGTCGACGAGGAGCGCATCCGAGCCGAGTCGGCGGACCTGGCCTTCATCTGACTCCGCACGCCCTCACCAGAGTACGTGCTCACCACGGCACCTTTGTGAACAGCGAGGAGACGACGATGTCTTCCAGCTTGTCCCGCCGCACCCTGCTCAAGACGGCAGCCGGAGGGCTGGCGGCCGCGGGCCTGAGCGGCTGCTCCTCCGGCCCACCGCCGGGCACCGGCACCTGGTCCATGTGGTCCAGCAGCCCGGAGGAAGGCAAGGTCTGGGCCGACTTCGGCAGGTATGTGGAGCGGCGGATGAACGTCAAGTCGGTCTCGACGCTCACCCCGTCGGACGGCTACCCCACCAAGCTTGACCTCCAACTGGTCAGCGGAACAGCCAGCCTGGTCACCGGCATGAACGGCTGGCTGCTGCCGACCTACGCCTCCCGCGGCGCACACCGCCCGCTGGACGACCTGATCGCCCAGGACCCGGACTTCGACCTCGACGACTTCTACCCCGCGATCCGGTCGATCTCGTCCTTCGCCGGCAGGACCTACGGCATCGGCTTCGATGTGGCGCCGGTCGTGCTCTACTACAACAAGACGCTGCTCGAAAGGCACGGCATCGACCCGCCGTCCGCCACCGAGCCCATGACCTGGCAGACCTTCCGGGACCTGGCGATCGAGCTGAGCGGGCCCAAGGACGGTTACGGGTTTACCTGCGCGCCGTCCATCGACGACCTCGTGTCGTGGATCTACTCCGCCGGCGGCAACGTCATCAACGACAAGGGCGACGCCAGTGCCATGGACGCCCCCGAGGCCCGGCACGCCATCGACTTCGTCATCGATCTGTTCGTCAAGGACCGTGTAACCCCACCGATCAACAACCTGGTCAGCGCGAACGCCAGCGGCATGGCCCTGGCCAACTTTCTCCAAGGCGATGTCGCGTTCATGCAAAATGGTCCCTGGCAGGTGCTCAACGTCCGCAAGGCGCCCTTCGAATGGGACATCGTCCCCTTCCCCGCGGGGCCCGCGGGCAGCAAGCCGCGCGTGTCCGGCTCCTGCTTCGCCATCCCCTCCGGCGTCAACGGCTCCGACCTGGATCTGGCCTGGCGGCTGCTGAAGACCCTGACCAGCACCGGCGCGCTCGACATCTACGCGACAGCCGGGCGCAACAACCCGGCCAGGCTCTCGTCGGGCAGCGCCTTCAAGCCGCCGCCCGCCAACCTCGGCCTTGTCCAGAAGATTCTCAAGGGCCGGGCCGGCGGCGGCCACCCCTTCGACGTCACTACCAACTGGAACCGGGTGCGACAGCTGCTGAGCCAGGACCTGCCGCGGGCCTTCCTCGGCGATCTGACGGCCACCGAAGCCATCGACAGCTTCACCCCGCGACTGAACGTCCTGATGCGTCAGCACCGGGACGCCGTCCGACAGGCCGACCGGCGCAGTGAGTGAGGATGACCATGGCCCTCCAGACCCGCACCGCCATGCCCGGGACCCCGGCCCGGCAGCTCGGCGGCCCGCGCCCTCGGTGGCGCTGCTCGGAGACGTTCGCCGCCTGGCTGTTCCTGCTGCCCAGTCTGATCGGGTTTCTCGTCTTCACCGCCGGCCCGGTCATCGCCGCGGGTGTGATCTCGCTGCTCGACTGGAACCTCTTCAGCCCGCCCGGCTTCGCTGGGCCGGACAACTTCACCCGGCTGGGACCGGACCCCACGTTCTGGTCGGCATTCGGCAACACCCTCTACTTCACCTTCGTCAGCGTCCCGCTGACCCTGCTGGTCAGCCTGGCGCTCGCCCTGCTGCTGAACCAGGGGCTCCGGCGCATCGCGGTCTTCCGGTCGCTGCTCCTGCTGCCCTACGCCACCATCACCGTCGCCGTGGCCTTCGTCTGGATCTGGCTCTACATTCCCACCGACGGGCTGGTCAACGCCGTGCTCGGCGTCTTCGGCATCGACGGTCCGGCGTGGCTGATCTCGGATGACTGGGCGATGCCCGCTCTGATCGTGATGAGCGTCTGGAAGAGCTTCGGCTTCGGCATGGTGATCTTCCTCGCCGGACTGCAGGCCATCCCGCAGCAGCTCTACGAGGCCGCCAGGGTCGACGGCGCCACACCGTGGAGGACCTTCCTCAGCGTGACACTGCCGCTGCTCTCCCCGTCGGTGTTCTTCGTCGTCGTCACCTCGATCATCCACTCGTTCCAGGTCTTCGACCAGGCACTGGTGATGACGGACGGCGGACCGGGTGCACGCACCACCACCCTCGTCATGTACATCTACCAAACCGGATTCCAGAACTACGAGCAGGGCTACGCAGCCGCGCAGTCGATCGTGCTGTTCGCCTTCATCGCAGTGATCACCGCGATGCAGTTCCTCCTCCAGCGGAGGCTGGTCCACTATGACGTCTGACATCCCCGCCCCCGCGCCATGGCACAGCTCGCCCGTCGCGCGACGGAAACTGCTGGTGTTCAGCTGCTTCCTGGCCATGGCCCTCACCCTGACCCCGATCGTGATGATGGTGCTGGTCGCCTTCCAGTCCGACACCGAATCGATGGCGGCCAGGCCCTCCTTCTGGCCGAGCAGCTGGCACACGGAGAACATCGGCCGCGCCTTCGACCTGGTCCCGCTCGGCCGCTATCTGCTGAACACCGTCATCTTCGCCGGCGGCACCACGATCCTGGAGACGATCACCGCGGCGCTGGCCGCGTACGCTTTCGCCCGGCTCAACTTCCGCGGCCGCAACGTGCTGTTCGGCGTATATCTGGCCACCTTGATGATTCCGACGCAGGTCACCCTGGTCCCGCAGTTCATCCTGGTCGCCAAACTGCACGGCGTCGACACCTGGGCGGGGATGATCCTGCCGCACGCGTTCACCGCGCTCGGGGTCTTCCTGCTCCGGCAGTTCTTCCTCGGTATCCCCCGGGACTACGAGGAGGCGGCCCGCCTCGACGGGGCGAACCGCTGGCAGACCTTCATCCGGGTGATCATCCCGCTCGCCGTGCCGGCCATCGCCACCCTGGCCGTGTTCAAGTTCATCAGCCAGTGGAACAACCTGCTCTGGCCGCTGGTGATCTCCAACAGCGACGCCACCAGGACCGCCTCGGTCGGTCTGCAGGTGTTCCAGTCCACCAACGGAACCCAGTGGAACCTGCTGCTGATGGCCGCCGCCATCACCACCATCCCGCTGATCCTGCTCTTCTTTCTCACCCAGCGATGGTTCGTCAAAGGCATCACCATGAGCGGACTCGGAGGCCGCTGACCCATGACATATCTGTGGTCCGTCTTCACCAAGCCCTGGTCCGCCCTGCCCGGCGACGAACTGGGCAAGCTGGTTTCCGGACTCGGCTTCACCGGTGCGGAGGTCCCCGTACGGGACACCGCCCACGTCACCCCCGCCGAGGCCGAGCGGCTGCTGCCCACCTTCGCCGCACAGCTGAAAGCCGAAGGCGTCGAAGTCATCAGCGTCGCGAGCAGCCTGGCCGAGCCCATCTTCGCCGCCTGCCAGGCCGCGGGCGTACCGATGATCCGCGTCATGGCCGAACTCGGCCCCGACGGCTACACCGCCTCTGTTCGCCGCTTCCGGCAACGCCTGGAGGCCGCCGCACCCCTGGTGGAACGGTACGGCGTGCAGGTGGGCGTGCAGCCGCACCACGGACGCTTCGTCTCCTCCGCGCTGGGCGTGATGGACCTCCTCGACGGACTGCCACTGGAGGGTTTCCGGATGGTGTGGGATGCCGCCCACGACGCGCTCGCGGGTGACGACCCGTCGGTGACGCTGCCGCTGGTCGCGGACCGGCTCGGCATCGTCAACCTCAAGAACGTCGTCCATGTGCCCGTCCAGCCCGCCGGGGAGTCGGTCGGCGGACGCTGGAAGCCGTGGTTCGTCCCCGGCGCCGAGGGCCTTTCGAACTGGTCGGCCGTCCTCGGCCAACTGGCCGACCTGGGCTGGACCGGACCCGTCTGCCTGACCGGCCAGTACTCCGACTTGAGTGTCCCGGTCGAAGAGCGACTGGCGACAGACCTGGCAGCGGCACGCGCGGCGAGCACCTGACGCGCCGGAGCCGGGGGAGCGGGAAAGATGAGGCTGATCCTTTGGAGTGGACACCCTGACAATGGATCTTGAAGGTCCAGGAAGGGATGTCCAGGTGGGACGCCACCCGCCGCCAACCGGTCGGCGGGGCGCACGGTCGTCCACGCGCTGCGGATCCGCGCGCCCAGCTCTGTGCCCGTCCCCGAGCAGGACGACGTCGCCCCGACGCCCCGCCTGCGCCCACCGGACTGGTGTGTGCCCGGGAGACCGCGTGGGAGGGCTACCGCCACACACACTTTCGATCAGTCGTCAGAGGGTCAGCGTTCGGCCGCCGTCGAGAATATGCCGAGGCTGCCGAGCGGCAGACTCATGCGATCGCCCGGGACCATCCCCGCTCGCGCGGGGAGCATACTTCTTCACCTGCGAGTTTGCGCCATGAAGGCGCCGTTCGCAGGCACTTTCACTGAATCGGTCATACCACCCAACGAGCAGTCGAACCGTCCCTGGAGGCGGACGGGTTGAGGCCTGCGGGACCGTGCCTGCAGGTGCGGGGATTGGGAGAGCTCAGTAGATGCTGACGCCGTAGGCGCTCAGAACCTCTGTGACCGGCTGGAAGAACGACGTACCGCCAGTGGCGCAGCTGCCGGTTCCGCCCGAGAGGATGCCGATGGCCTTGTCGCCCGAGTAGAGCGCGCCGCCGCTGTCGCCGGGTTGGGTGCAGATATTGGTGGAGATGAGGCCGTAGATGATATCGCCGCCACCGTAGTTGATCGTGGCGTTGAGGCCGGTGACGACACCGCTGACGACGCCGGAGACGGCGCCGCGGAAGGTGACGGACATCCCGACGGTGGCGTTGGCCACGCCGGTGATGTCGACGGTGCCGACGGTGCCGGATACGGGGACCGAGGGGTTGGCGTACCGCACGATGCCGTAGTCGTTGCCCGGGAAACTGGACCCCACCGTGGGTCCGATCTGTGTCGAGTACGTGGCGTCGGTGTACCAGGTCGGGTGACCACTGGTGCAGTGCCCTGCGGTCAGGAAGTAGTACGTGCCGCCGCTGACGACATTGAAACCGGCCGAACAGCGCCCTCCTGGGGAGTAGATGCCGTCGCCGCCTGAGAGCTGCGGGGAAAGCCTGCCTGCCGTGCGCTCGATGCGCAGCGCACCGGCGTGGGGGCCCGCGGCTCGCTTGACAGCGGCGATCTGGGCGTCGGAGACGGTGCTGTCCGCGATGACAACCACGGCGTCGCCCGCGGTATCGACATACCAGCCTGTGCCCGCCACGTCGGCGTCCAGCAGCACGTCACCCACGGCGGCGAGCCGACTCGCGCCGAACTCACCCGCGGTATCGGCGCTCGCGGCGGGGACGGCGAGCGCCATGGCGGCGACGAGGCCCATGGCGACGGCGAGTAGACGCGGACGTGACGCGCGCCTGCCCGCGCCGCCACGAACTTGGGTCCGCTTGATCCTCACTTGTCGTTCCTCCCGAGGGAATCGGGGGCCCACTGTGGGAGCCCGGGGCCCGACCAGCGCTGCTCGGGAGTATCGGCGGCATCAACCCACCGCGCAAGAACGCCTCTTGACCGAGAAACGGCCGAGAAACAGCCCAGAAGTCAGTTCGCTCTGACGATGGGCTCGCCTGCCGGTACAACGATCGGGAGCGTGTATGCCCGGCGGCGGGAACGGGCGGATTCGGGCTCGGTGAACCGGGCGGGCTTGAGGGGACCATCCCCGCGTCCGCGGGGAGCAGCACAGGACCACGGCGGCCGCCGTCGCGGTGTCGGGACCATCCCCGCACCCGCGGGGATGGTCCCAAACATGACGATGGGGGACAGGGGTGGTGGAACTGCTCCCCGCACCCGCGAGCAAGACGGCGATGTCGATGAGGACGGCCCGTTGTAGGCATCGTGACGATGATGTGGTTCGCCTGCCGGTCCGCGGCCGAGGGCCACGTGCGACTGGAGCAACTGCTCGGTCGGCCGGAAGTCCAGGACAGTTCCGCACGGCATCGAGTCCTGATCGGCGTGCGCATCCGTGCCCGCCCACTCGGGCAGGCCCTCGGAGTGCTCGGGGCACAGGAACGCGACCCGGGCCGCGCCGGGCCCGTCACCCACGGCAGGACCTTCCCTGAAGGGCCGTCGCCTTCGCCCTGCGCCGCACGACGGTTGTGGAACGTCACGTAATTCCCCATCAGCAGCGTCAACTTCCCCGCTCAAACCTTCGAGCATGGCAATGGGTGCCGCTGGTTCCCTCGCCTGAGTAATGAGCGCGCCGACCCATGGCGATCTCCGTATCTTGGCGCCATGGCGGACGAGGAAGAGCCGAGGCTCTATGTGAACCGCTGGGGCGATACGTCGGACCCGGCCTCAGGTCGGCGAGGGTCCTACAGGGACATCTGCTCGTGCTTCGACCAGTCCAGACCTCATCCGCGAGCTCGAGTCGGATTCCACGTCGAGCGGCAGGACACCTCCGCCCCGGGCTGGCAACACCTGCTGGACCTGGTCGACGAGGCGGTCGCCGACGGTCGTGAAGAAACACAAGCGAGCCCGCAGGACAGTTGCGGTGGACAGCGCAGATGTCGGCGGCGCGGGTGAAGAAGTCCGGGTCGGCCGGGCGGGTCAGCCAGCCGCGGACCAGATGGGGCTTGAGGTCGACGGTGCCGAGGATCCGTCCAACCTGCGAGGCGGATATTGCCAGGCCGAACAGCCGAAGGTGGCCGGCCAGCCGTAAGTGGGTCCACGTGCTGTCCGGTCCCGGCGGCGCTGCGGCCGCGGCAGCGATCACGCGCAGCCGGTCGGCGGGGCTGAGCCGGGGACGGCCGCGTGGTCGGGGACGATCGGACAAAGCGGCCATCCGCTCGGTGGCGAAGCGTTTGCGCCAGGCCCGGATGGTGTCCACCTGCCGGCCGATCCGCCGCGCTATCGCAGCGTTCGACATCCCTTCGGCGCAGGCCAATACAGCCGTGGCCCGTTGGACCGGGCCCGTCGGAGCCGTCCGGGATGCGGCCAGTTCCTCCAGCCGGGCCCGCTCGCCAGTCTCCAAAACGATCACGAACGGACTCGCCGGCGCCATTGCCCCCACCCCGAGATCAGCCCACCGATCCGCAGATCTTGACAGCCCGGTCCGGGGCCGCGGGCCGAGCGGCCCCGGCATGATGGAAGCCATGGCGACGCAGAACACGGTGAAGGCCCAAGCACTACGACAACGCCTTGCCGAGCGGGCCTGGCGCTGGCCGCCCATCACCGAGCTCACTGTTCGCTACCGAGCCGGATTCGCCTACCTCGACGCGCTGCTCGACAACGGCGACGAACTTCCGCTGTGCCGCCTGCGCGACACCGGCGACCCCGACCGGTGGGGCTTCGCCCTCTACACCGACAACACCGGCCGCTACGAAAACACCATCCTGCCGACCGGTCACCCGGCCGGCACCCCCGAGGAAGCTCTCGACTGGTCCTGCGGCCTGCATCTCGGCGCCCCGGTCACAGCACGCCTCGCACGCGGCGAGGACCTCGTCGCCGCAGTGGACATCTGGCGCCAAGCCAATACTGCTCGCGGACGACCGCCCACCGAGCAGCGCATCGACCGGGTAAGAGACAAGCTCGCCGAACCCGATGCCCTCGTCCTGGTGGCCTCGGTCGGTGATGAGGTGCTCGGCATGGCCTTGGCCGAACCGGGACGCGACCACGATGGCCACGGAGCGCGGCTGGAAGAGCTGTGCCACATCTCCATGCTTTTCGTCCACCCCGACCACTGGGGACGACGTGTGGGCCTGTTCCTCCTCGAAGGCATCTCAGGACACGCCAACAAGCAGAGGTACGCACACCTCCAGGTATGGACCGGGGAGAGCAATGACCGGGCACAACACCTCTACCGACGTGCTGGCTTCACTCCCAGCGGACGCACCCTCCTGCTCGACAGCGGGGAACCAGTGCTGCATTTCGTCCGCCCTGCTTCATACCCCCGAAAGATCAACGCGGTGCTGCACTAGCGTTGGTTTGTTAAACCGGGGAGTAGGGGTTGAGGTGGTGTCCTCTGCTGACCGCGTCGAGCAGGGCCTGCAGTTCGGGAGGTGAGGGCGTGCCGGACCATGCCCGCCACCAGCGTCGTAACACGGTCGAGGGGGTCAGCCAGCTGCGGACTGCGCGCAGTGCCCGTGGCCAGCAGGGCAGAAGGGGCTGGTGGGGTAGGCGTGGGCCCCCTCTCTGGCCGCCCGGTGGGGTCGGCGTCGGGGACGGGCTCGGGGTTCGGGTCCGGATCAGGCTGGCTGGTCCAGGTGTCCCAGCAGAAGGAGAAAGCGCAGTTGACCAGGGTCTGGTGGCGGCGGATGGCGGTATCGGAGCGGACCTGGAAGTCGGCCCAGCCCAGTTCGTCCTTGACTTGCTTGTAGCTCTGCTCGATCCAGTTGCGGATCCCGTAGATCCGCACAACTTCGGCAAGGTCGGCGGCGGGGTGAGGGCTGTCGGCTGCCCGGGGTGAGCCAGGGCGGGGCAGGTTGGTGGCCAGATACCAGGTGGACTTCTCCGGCAGGGCGTCCGGGTCGGTGGTGGCCACCACCAGCCGGGTGGCACCGTCCGGGCCCCACCAGCCCAGACAGGCGTCGGCGGCCCACCATGTGGTCGTGTGCCCGTCACGGAAGGTGCGGGTCACGGCCGTCCAGTCGCCCGGCCGGTCGGGGTCGTGCCAGGTCAGTGCGCGGGCGGCGTCCTGCGGGGTGTACGCCTCGTGGCCGGCGGCCCAGGCGCCCCGGCGGCGTTTGAGCGCCATCACGAATGGCAGCCCGGCGGTGGCCAGTTCACCACGGAAGCGTCCTGGTCGCCATAGGCGCAGTCGGCCGCCACTGCTCGGAAGGTCACCCCGTCCTCGGCGGCCTGGCGGGCGAGCGAGGCTGCGATCTGCAGCTTCGTGGCGAAGCCGGGGTAGCTGCGGCCCTTGGGAAAGTGGTGGGCGGGAGTGTAGGGCACGGCGTGCAGCGGGTAGTACAGCCGCTCGTCGGCCCATAACGTGCTGACGGTAACCACGCCGTTGTCGGTCTTGCCCAGTCGGCCAAGCCACTGCCGGCCGACGTGCGCCGTGGCCTTACCGTCCTTGCGGTCGCCGGAATCGTCGATCACCAGTACCCCACCGGCGTGCGGCGCGGTCGCCGGGTCGGACAGCAGCATCTGAAGGCGCCGGGCGTTGACCTGCTCGTGGTCCCAGCGCGACTCCGACAGGAAGAACTGCAGCCGCTGCACCGCCGGATGCTGGGCCCCGACGACCGGTTCCGCACCGACCAGGCAGGTCAGCGTCTTGTTACGGTCTCTCGGCAGCAGCAGCCCGGTCAGGTACTCCCGGAACCCCCGCCGTTGGGCCAGCGAGGAGAACAAGCCATCAAACCGAGCCGCGTACCCCTCCAACGGCCCAGGCGCAGGCGGACACGGCCGCCGGGCAGTCACCACCGCCACCACCCCCGCCCACCCCAAATACCGCCAACCCAGCCCGAAGTCAACAAACCACCGCTAGGATCTCGCGGACCGTCGACGGCTTCTTCAGGCGCTCGGTGGGGACGTCGTCGTACGAGACGCCCTTGACCGGCCTCACGTGGGCGGGGGCCTGCACCCACACCGTGTACCAGGAGGGCACCACCTTGCCGTCCTGAACCATCCAGGCCGGGATCGAGACCTTGTACAGCCAGCCCTCGGGCGTCTGCTGGCGTTCATGGAGGCGGCCGGTGACCTCCTGTTCTCTGGGGTCGGGAGCGGTGTGGTGTGACGTGGCACGGGATGGGTTCGTTGATCCTCTGAGGCTCGTTCTCGGAGGGTGTGGCTCTGTGGCGGGTTGTTGCATCTGTCGTCACAGTTGCGATCCCGCCCAGGTTCGCCGCGATGCGCGGCGCCTCCCCCACCGAGACGGCGTACGACAACAGCCCGCGCACCGCGAGCCGACGTCGTCCAGGTCTTCCCCAACCCAGCGGCCCTTGACCGGCTCGCCGCCGCAGTCCTGGCCGAACTCCACGACGAATGGCAGGTCTTCGATCGCCGTTACCTCTCCGAAGGCTCCATGGTCGAACTCTTCACCACCAAACCGACTGGAGACGGCCGCTACCTTCCCTGCCCGAACCGAATCGGCTCGGCAAGTGACTACACCACCTCATGGCACGTGACCCCGCAGCCCGCCAGTAACCCCCAACGCCGTCGTTGCATTGGCCATTTGGCAGCGGCCGGCCACGGCCAACCAATCGTCACTACCATGAACGGCACGCAGTGGTGACAGCGACGGGGGAGACGGTCCATGGCAGCAGTGGTCGTGGTTCACGGGATCGGCAAGGAGTACCTCGGGCCGCGGACGCTGCACGGACCCATAGCGCCCGCCGTCCTGGATGGAGTCGGGCTGGCAGAAGGACCGTCGCTCGCCCTCGAAGACATCGAGGCCGCGTTCTACGGCCACTTGTTCCGCCCGTCCGGCGTCAAGGGGAGTGCCGAGTCACTCACCGAGCCGTACGAAGTGGAGCTGCTCCAGGCGATGTGGGCGGAGGCAGCGCGCGCTGAACCCGACCGTGTTCCGCCCCCGCCCGGCCCCGCCGAGCGCTCCAAGGCGCAGGTTCCACGGCCCGCCCAGCGAGCCCTGTACGCGTTGAGCCGATCCCGCTTCCTCGCCCGTACCGCTGACCGGTTCCTGATCGGCGTCCTGGCGCAGTTGCGGCGCTATCTCACCGAGCCGGACATACATGCGCGGGCACAGGACCAGATCGCCGCGGCGGTCAAAGAGGACACACGGGTACTGGTGGGGCACTCACTCGGCTCGGTCGTGGCCTATGAAGCGCTCTGCGCGCATCCGGAGTGGCCCGTCACCACCTTCGTCTCCATCGGCTCCCCCCTGGGCATCCCGTACCTTGTCTTCGAGCGGCTGCGGCCAACGCCCCAGAAGGGCCGGGGATGCTGGCCCGCCGGCGTACGGACGTGGACGAATCTGTGCGACGCCTACGATGTCGTCGCGCTGGTCAAGCAGCTCGCCCCGCTCTTCGGTGACGGCTCGAAGTCCGTGAACGACGTGCCCGTGCACAATGGTTGGCAGGCTCACTCCATCGAGCGTCACCTGACCGCGGTGGAGACGGGAACGGCGATCGCGGCTGGGCTGACGACATGAGCGGCGACGCCCAACGAGTCGCTCTGCTCTGCGGGACCGCGCACTACGACTACCAGGACGAGGATCTCCTGGTCGTCCCCGACGAGCTCCGCACCGTCGAGGATCTGTTCACCCGGCTCGGCTATCAGGTTCCAAAACCACTGCTCGATCTCACCACCGAGGGTTTCCGGCGCGCACTCACGTCATGGGCCGAAAACACGGATACCGACCATGCTGCCGTCGTCTACTACACCGGCCACGGCGAGTACGACGAACGCAAAGGCCGGCACTATCTGCTGTTCAAGGACAGCCGCCTTGGTCAGTACACCGGTACGGCACTCGCCACCGATGATCTGATCGGGATCGTCACCGAGAACAAGATCAGGCGTTTGCTGCTGATCATCGACACGTGCTTCGCCGGCCGCGGCGCTTCCGACGCCGTCCGGGCACATGCGCGGCAGGTTCAATTCCAGCTCAACACGGGTCGAGCCGACCTGAGCGAGGTCACCGAGCTTTCCGTGGTGATCGCGTCCCGCGCCCAGGAGGAAGCAGGCGAAGGAGCATTCGCCGAAGCATTCGCCTGGGCGATCGACAACTCGCGGGACGGCGGCAACAGACAGCGCTGGCTGTCCCTTCCGAGCCTCATCGCAGACATCAACAGCCGGCTGGGAAACAGCCAGCACGCCGCTTACAACGCGTACAGCGAAGGATTCTCCTTCTTCCCCAATCCCCGGTACGTTCCCGATCTTCCCGACCAGGACGAGGCCCCGATGGACCTCGCCGAGCAGGGGAACTGGCTCAGCCCCGAAGGACAACGCAGACGCGCCGAACTGATCGCTCACTTCGGTCCGCGCGGGCGAGGCGCTGACGGGATAGGTGGCGACCGGTCGTACTTCACCGGTCGGGCGGCTGCTCTCGCTCATCTGGCCGACTGGCTGAACAGCTCGCCCACCGGCCCGGACCGGAACCTCGTCGTCACCGGCGGACCCGGAGTCGGCAAGTCCTCGCTGCTCGGTCGGCTCGTGCTGCTGGCCGACAGCAGTCGGCGGGCAACCTTGCACGATGTAACCACCGACATACCGCTGCCGCGGCGCGCGGTGGACGTCGCCATCCATGCGAGGCACTCGCAGCTGGAGGACATCGTCTCGGGTATCGCTGACGCCGCCGGACTGGCAACAGAGGACCCCACCGATCTGCTGGAAGCACTTCACCACCGAACCGAGCCGCTTTTCATCCTCATCGACGCACTCGATGAAGCAGGCCCGGTGGGCGGCACCGAGCCGACACGCATCGCCGTTGCCCTGTTGGTGCCGATGGCCGAGCTGGAATGCGTACGGCTGCTCATCGGCACCCGACCGCACGTCGGCGAACAGCTCGGTTCCGGTTTCGGGCGTCTCGACCTGGACGACCTCCGGTGGACCAGCGCCGACGACATCGAAACGTACGCGCGCAAGCTGCTTCTCGCCCCCGACGGGCCTGGCAGCCAGAGTCCCTATACCGAGGCGGGCTCCCCCCTGGTCCCAGTGGCCCGGGAAATCGCCCACCGGGCGGGCGGTGTCTACCTGATCGCCCGACTGCTGGCGCGCGCCCTCGCCCAGCAGGACCAGGTCGTGGACGTGCGCTCACCACGTTGGCTGGAACAGTTCCCCGTGCTCGGGGACACCGACGCCGTCGGCGAAGCCTTCCACTGGTCACTGCGCACCCGACTCGGCGCCCGCGAACCACTCGGCCGTGCCCTCCTCGCCGCGTTGGCCTTCGCGGAAGGCGTCGGCCTTGCCCCCGGGACCGCGTGGCTGGCCATCGCCAGAACCTTCACGGACGAAGCCGTCACCGAGGACGACCTGCGCTGGATCCTGCGCGAAGCCGCCCCCTACCTGGTGGAGCAGACCGACCCGCACGGCCGGTCGGTCTACCGGCTCTACCACGAAGCCTTCGCCGAGGATCTCCGCCCGGCCCCCGCCTCGGACGCCGGGCGACGGGTGGCCCGTGCCCTTCTCGCCGCAGTCCCCATGGACGTGGAAACGGGGACACGAGACTGGCCGAAGGCCGACCGTTACCTCATCGACCATCTGGCCACGCATCTGACACGCCACGGCCTGCTGCCCGAAGTCATCACGGATCCCTTGTTCCTCCTGACCGTCGACGACGCCTCCCTCCACCGCGCACTCGCCACGGCACTGCCGGATATGCGGAACGATCCACATCTACGACACGCGGTGGCAGCCGCCGACGCCTGGCTTCGCTGCGCTCCTCACCTGCGAAGGGAGTCGGACCTCAACGCCAGAGCGGCCCAGCTGAATCTGGCGGCGACTCAGACGCACGCGGCACAACTCGCCGTAGTCGTGAAACATCGATTTCCGGACCTGACGTTCGACGTGGAATGGGAAAGCCTCCAGGACGCCGCCCCCTACCGTGCGGTCGGAGGATTCGACAGCCGGATCGGCGCCGTTGCGGCATTCCGCTTGGATGGACGTCCGGTGATCGCGACAACCGAAGCTCCGCACCGGGTCCGTCTGTGGGACCTCGACACCGGCGAGGAACTGGACGAACTTCCCGTGCGTCGCCAGGAAAGCTGTCCCGTGGTCGAACTGGCCGCTTGTGATGACGGCGCCGGAGCGTGGCTCCTCATGCGCACTTCGGACTCGGTGACCGTCTGGGACGTCAAAGGACGCTGCCCGGCCGGGCCCGCGTACCGGAAGAAATCCATCTGGCAGAGCCGTCTCACCGTGGTGAACGGCTCCCCGGTCGCGATCCTGCTGGACGCGAAAGGGATTCACGTGGTGGAGACGGCCACGGGATTGCGACGACTGAGGCTTTCGGACGGGCTGGGCGGCAAGATCCACAGCTACGCCCTTGCCTGTGGCACGCATGAGGGACAGCTCATCGTCGCCGCAGGCGGTTCCTGCCATGTCGAGGACTACAACCCCGACCTCAGCGCAAATTCAACACACTTCATTCTCTCGATCACCCGACACGTGATCGACCCGGCTACGTGGACGAAAGTCGAGTCGTGGAGGGCAGGCTATGGAAGGGAGACCATCGACGACCTGACCGTATGCGGAGACAAGGTCTACGTGGCCACCAGTGGTCTCATGAGAACGGGCCCGCGCCCTTCGTCATGGTTGACTGAAATCGACTGTGGCCCCAGTCCGCAGGTGCGAGTGGCGGGAGTTCTGCCGGGCGAAAGCATCCCCTTGGTGGTGGGGTCCGTTGACGGGGGCATTGTTGCGACACGCGGGACCCCAAAAGATGACCAAGTCGTGGCCTTTGTAGCAACAGATGACCGAGCGCAGCCGATGATCACACTCCCCCTGGAGCACGGAAAGGTGGTAGTCACCACCTCGACTGCCGCAGGAGGGGGAACGCTGAAGGCGTGGACCATCCCGATCGACGGACCGAAGGAACTCACCGCTTCTCTCCCGGACGGTTCCGGGAAGGAGAAATCAGCCCTGTCCTTCGGTCGTGTGGGGGAGAAGAAGATGGTGCTGGGTCGTCGCGGTGGTGACTGGATCGCTTTGGATCCCGAGTCGGGGCGCTCGATCACTCCTTGGCCGTTCTCGAAGGCCGTCGAGGGATTGGTACCCGCCAGAGATCCGGACCTCCCGGCAGTTACGCGCCTGGAGATAAGAAAAAGATCGCAGAAGATCTGCTTCACCACTCCCCAGGGTCGCTCTGCGCCCCCATGCCGACTCCGGGTCAGAGAATCGGCAGCTCTTGCCGTCGCAGGCACCCGGACAACAGATCACCTACTCGTCGCCCACACCGGGCGCCGGCTCCTCCTCTGGGATCTGCCGAGCGGGAAGCGCCAGCGTGCGAGGCATCTGTGGGCCGAGTGCTTCGGTTTCGGCGGGACAACACCCACGCTTGATGTCGCCCGGATCGGTGACCGAACGTATGCGGCCCTGGGGCGTGCACCCGGGCGCCCGGTCCGCGTCTACGAGCTTCCCTCGTGCACGCCGGTCCGCGTCCTGCACCACGAGTCCAAGGTGATCAAGAACCGCCACACCGAACTGGTCATGGCAATTGGCGACTGGGGCGGGCGGCCTGTCGTCGCTCGGGCGCACCGAAACGGATACGTCACCGTCCAGGATGTCCGGACGGACAGGCAACTCATGCGCTGGCAGGTGCCGGACGGCAACGACGCTGTCCGCCTGCGACCACTGATGTCCGACGGCCGAGAGGGCCTTCTCGTCCTGTGCTCCGACGACAGTCTCGTCCTGCTCGAACTGCTCGACGGGACGGATGCGGCTCCTGCCTGCCGCATCCGAATCGGCACCCGTGTCGACGCGTGGACACTGATTTCCTCGGAACTCGTCGCCGTCCAAACCGCTGCCGGGCCGCTGTGTCTCCGCTTGCCGGTGCTGGGTGGCAGCTGACCGGCACGATCTGAGAGGGTGTTTGATCTAGGTGGATTGCCCTTTATCTCCTAGTAGGTTCCTCGCCAGGTGGGTGTCGTCTCGTCCGTTATGCGCTTGGTGAGGTTGTCGATCGAGGCGACGTGGATCATTGCCT
>NZ_VMNX01000014.1 GCF_009377235.1 Streptomyces acidicola | reverse complement strand
GGCCACCTCCCGGCCCCACACATAAAATCCGCACGTCAGGGCCGCTTCAAAGCCGCAGCGCGCCCACCGCACCGCCGCCAGTCCGAGGAGCCGCACTTCTCATGGCCGAACACCCCGCCTACCCCGTAGGCCTCCGCCTCACCGGCCGCC
The DNA here is from genome assembly GCF_009377235.1 of Streptomyces acidicola. Classification (GTDB taxonomy): domain Bacteria; phylum Actinomycetota; class Actinomycetes; order Streptomycetales; family Streptomycetaceae; genus Streptomyces; species Streptomyces acidicola. The sequence continues at coordinate 75,460 of NZ_VMNX01000014.1, read as the reverse complement.
GAGTGGTCGTCCTCGGCGGCGGCCAGGTAGCCCAACGCCGCCTCCCGGCCCTCATCGCCGCGGGCGCCGACATCCTCCTCGTGTCGCCCGAAGCGACCCCCTCCGTCGAAGCGATGGCGGAAGCGGGCGAGATCACCTGGGAGAGGCGCCCCTACGCGGACGGCGACCTCGCGGACGCCTGGTACGCCCTGATCGCCACCAGCGACCCGGAGGCGAACACACAGGCCTCGGCCGAGGCGGAGGCGCACCGCGTGTGGTGCGTACGCTCCGACAACGCCGACGCCGCCACGGCATGGACCCCCGCCACCGGCTACAGCGAAGGCGTCACGGTCGCCGTCCTCACCAGCCGCGCCAAGGGCCGCGACCCCCGCCACACCGCCGCCATCCGTGACGCCGTGGTCGAGGGCCTCCGCGACGGCACCCTCGTGGCGCCCCACCACCGCACCCGCACCCCTGGCGTCGCCCTCGTCGGCGGAGGCCCCGGCGACCCGGACCTGATCACCGTGCGCGGTCGCCGCCTCCTCGCCGAGGCCGACGTCGTCATCGCGGACCGTCTCGGTCCGCGCGACCTGCTCGCCGAACTCCCGCCACACGTCGAGGTGATCGACGCGGCGAAGATCCCGTACGGCCGCTTCATGGCGCAGGAAGCGATCAACAACGCGCTCATCGAGCACGCGAAACAGGGCAAGTCCGTGGTCCGTCTGAAGGGCGGCGACCCGTACGTCTTCGGTCGTGGCATGGAGGAGCTCCAGGCGCTCGCCGAGGCCGGTATCCCCTGCACCGTCGTGCCCGGCATCTCCAGCTCGATCTCCGTCCCGGGCGCGGCCGGCATTCCGGTGACCCACCGTGGCGTGGCGCACGAGTTCACGGTGGTCAGCGGACATGTGGCCCCCGACGACGAGCGCTCTCTGGTCGACTGGGCTTCACTCGCCGGACTCACCGGCACGCTCGTGATCCTCATGGGCGTCGACAAGATCGGCCGGATCGCCGAGACCCTGGTCGCCCACGGCAAGCCGGCCGACACCCCCGTGGCCCTCGTCCAGGAGGGCACGACGGCAGCCCAGCGCCGCGTCGACGCGACCCTCGCCACGGTCGCCGAGACCGTCCGCACCCAGGACGTGAAGCCCCCGGCGGTCATTGTCATCGGCGAGGTCGTGACGGTGGGCGGGCAGGCCCCCGCACCGGCCCGGCCGCAGCCACCCGAGTAACCCCGGGTAACACAACTCGTTCCAAGCCGTTGGCACCGCTCCCAGGACAAGGCAGTATCACCCTGTGGCCGATCTCATCACCGTTGAGGACCCCGACGACCCGCGCCTGCGCGACTACACCGGCCTGACCGACGTGGAGCTGCGCCGCAAGCGCGAGCCCGCCGAGGGCCTGTTCATCGCCGAGGGCGAGAAGGTCATCAGACGGGCCAAGGAGGCGGGCTACGAGATGCGGTCGATGCTGCTCTCGGCCAAGTGGGTAGACGTCATGCACGACGTCATCGACGAGCTCCCGGCCCCGGTGTACGCGGTCAGCCCGGAGCTCGCCGAGCAGGTCACCGGCTACCACGTGCACCGCGGCGCCCTCGCCTCCATGCAGCGCAAACCACTGCCGACGGCCGACGAACTCCTCCGGACCGCCCGCCGGGTCGTCGTCATGGAATCGGTGAACGACCACACCAACATCGGGGCGATCTTCCGCTCGGCCGCCGCCCTCGGCATGGACGCCGTCCTGCTCTCGCCCGACTGCGCGGACCCGCTCTACCGCCGCAGCGTGAAGGTCTCCATGGGCGCGGTCTTCGCGGTGCCGTACGCCCGCCTGGAGAGCTGGCCGAAGGGCCTGGAGACCGTCCGCGAGGCCGGCTTCACGCTCCTCGCGCTCACCCCCGACGAGAAGGCCAAGACACTCGACGAGACGGCCCCGCACCGGATGGACCGGGTGGCGCTGATGCTCGGCGCCGAGGGCGACGGCCTGTCCACCCAGGCACTGGTGGCGGCCGACGAATGGGTCCGCATCCCCATGGCCCACGGCGTCGACTCTCTCAACGTGGGCGCGGCGGCAGCGGTCGCGTTCTACGCGGTGGCGACGGGCCGCCCGCCGGCCTGATGGAGCCCACTCATCGGCTCGCCCTGTAGGGCTTCGGCAGGGCATCGTTCGGCAGGGCTTCGTACGGCTGTTCCTTCCGTACGCTCCGATCGCCGTCCAGTCCGCGCGACGGCCCCTGGCATCCCTGCGCCGCCGCGATACCCAGAGCCACCAGCAGCGTCACCACGACGAACACGATGAGCCGCTGCCGCAGCAGCCGTGGGTTGGCGGGCCGCCGCCCGGTCCCGTTGGTGCGGGGCGCCGTGCGGCCACCGCGCGGCACGGGCCGTTTGCCGGACCGGGTGGTGCCCCGCGCCGGCGCCGGACGCGCCCCCGGACCCGGCCGCTGACCGCCGCCGGTCCGGGGGGACGAGCCGCCCGTCCGGGACCCACCTCCGGTGCGCGGCAGGGGAGTGCCCTGTGGGCTCTGCGGCCGCCGCTGGGTGCGCGGCTCGGCGTACTGCTCGGCGTGCTGCTCCCCGAGCCGCCCCGAGGGCCGGTCGGGAGACGTACGCGGCGCGGGCGGACGGACATCCGCGAGCCCCTGTGTCTCGCGTGCGGCGATCTCCTTGAGCCGCAGCGACAGTTGAAGGGTGCTGGGCCGCTCCTCGGGGTCCTTCGCGAGGCAGGCGCGGATGAGTGGAGCCAGCGCGTCCGGCACACCGTGCAGTTGCGGTTCCTCGTGCACCACGCGGTACAGCATGACCTCGGAACTGCCGTGCCCGAAGGGCGAGTCGGAGGTCGCCGCATACGCGAGGGTCGCGCCGAGTGAGAAGACATCGGTGGCCGGAGTGACGGCCGCCCCACGCACCTGCTCGGGCGCGAGGAACCCGGGCGACCCGACCGCCGTACCGACGTGCGTCAGCGTCGACGCCCCGGTCGCCCACGCGATCCCGAAGTCGATGATCCGCGGCCCTTTCGGGGAGAGCAGGATGTTGGACGGCTTCAGGTCCCGGTGGACGACACCCGCCTCATGTACGGCGAGGAGCCCCTCGGACAGGGCGGACCCGACCGCGGCGACGTCGGCGGCCGGCAGCGGCCCGTCGCCGGCGATCTTGTCGTGCAGGGACGGGCCGGGCACGTACTGAGTGGCGAACCATGGGCGGTCCGCATCCAGATCCGCGGCGACCAGCCGGGCGGTGCAGCCGCCCCGGATCCGCCGCGCCGCCGACACCTCGCGCGCGAACCGCGACCGGAACTCCTGATCCTCCGCCAGGTCCGGCCGGATCACCTTCAGTGCGACCCGCTGTCCCCGCTTGTCGGAGCCCAGGTAGACAACGCCCATCCCGCCCGCGCCGAGCCGTCTGTGCAGCCTGAACGAGCCGACGACGCGCGGGTCCTCGCGCCTCAGGCGCATCATCGCCATGTTCATCCCCGCTGCCCGGTCCGTGTGACGTGGCACAGCTTACGTTTCCACACCCGGGTCCGCGCAGAGGCCGCGCCCTCTCGGCCCGATCGATTGTCAGTGCCGGGTGGGAAACTTGAAAGGTGGTCAGGGAACAGGGGTTCGGGACTGCGTTGAGCTGCCCGTGATCCCAACGTCCGGTGACAGAAGGGGGATTGAATCCGTGAAGGGTGATCGCGTGGAGATAGTCGTGGACGCCGGGGACACGACGCGTACATACGAGGTGGTGGCGAGCAGGGCGGGCCGCCGGGTGGAGACGGCGGTCCGCAGGGGTGTGGTGGAAGTGAGCGAAGTCACGCGCAACGGATCAGTGGTGCGTACGGCCCGCTTCATGGCGAACCGGGTGCTGGCCCTCGTCGAGCAGCCCGTCCCGCGGGAGGACGTCTCGGAACAGTCGGGGCACGCCGGGCGTCCCCTCCGGGAAGACCCTGAGTCCTAGGTCCTCGTCTCCACCCAGGGGAGTACGACGCAGGTCATGGCTCATCCTCCGGGAGGCCCGGCAATCGGTACGAGGGCATGACGACCCGTACCGGCCGCGCGCCTAGATTTGAGGTCAAGCGGCGGGTGCAGCACTCGTCCCCCGAGGTCAGACACCCGCCGCTGCCACGACAAGCACCGACATAACCACCAACAGGTCAGGAGAGGGACCATGGCCCACACGGCACCGCGGACGATGATCCGCACGCAGGGACGCAAGGCGTACAGCGCGGCGTTCCGCACCCGTCGCCCGGGCCGCCGCCACCCCCTGGTGGCGACCGCGATGGTCCTTCCCCTGGCGGCCCTGCTCGTGTACGCCTTCGGCGGCTGGGAGGCAGTGGTCACACAAGCGTCGTCCGTGGGCGTGATGCTGGGGCGCTGAGCGGCGACCCCAGGCCCGGAAGAGCGGTCCGGGCGGGGACATCCACCCATGAAACCCCGTGGGGACGGGGGTGCGGCGGACGGCACAGACGCCCGCGCAGCTGGGGAGCTGCGCGGGCTGTCTATTGTTTCTACGGGGGTCCGGCACCATCCAGCCTCGCCCCGGACCGTCCAGTGCGGCCCCGCACGTTCAACCTTGCCCCGTGCCTTTCGGCGCCGCCCCGGATGTCCAGCCCCGCCCCGCACATTTTCAGCCCCTCCGGCGTTTGAGGAGCGGGGGCCCGGGGGCCGGCCCCCGAACGGGGTCCGGGGCGGAGCCCCGAAGCCCGGGGGTTCCAGGGGGCGCAGCCCCCTGGTCGGGGTCGAAGGGGCGAAGCCCCTGGGGATGGGACGGGTAGGGGCGGCGGGGGCGATCAACCTCCGGCGGTCAGCCCTGGGGCTCCGGCACCGCACCCTCCAGCCCCAGCAGCCAGAGCTTACGGTCGAGACCCCCCGCATAGCCCGTCAGAGAGCCATCCGCACCGATCACCCGGTGGCACGGCCGGACGATCAGCAGAGGATTGGCCCCGATCGCACCTCCAACGGCCCGAACCGCGGCCCGGGACGCCCCGATACGCGCGGCGATGTCGCCGTACGACGTCGTCGCCCCGTACGGGACATCGTCCAGCGCCCCCCACACCCGCTCACGGAATGCGGTACCAGTACCGCGCAACTCCAGCCGGAACTCCTTGAGTTCACCGGCGAAGTACGCACCGAGCTGTTCCTCGGCCGCGTGGAAGAGGCTCGGCGTATGCCGCCACTCGGGCTGGAGGACCCGCCCGCCCTTCTGGCCGGGTACGGACAGCGACGTCAGGGCTCCGGAGTCGTCGGCGGTGAGGAGGAGCCGGCCGAGAGGGCTGTCGATCTGTGTGTAGTGGACGAGCTCGGACATGTCAGACTCCGGTTTTCTCTCGCTCGGACCGGCGTGCGGTCCTGAGGTGGTGCAGGGCGTACGAGCGCCAGGGGCGCCAGCTCTCGGGGACGTCCACGCCGGGCGGCGCGACGTCCGGGTCGCCGAGGGCGCGGGTGCGGATCACGGCGACGGTACGGGCGTCCATGCCCGGCAGCGCCAGCAGCACCTGCTGGGCGTCGTCCCGGTCGGCACCCGCGTCGAGCCGCAGCGTCCCGTCGGCCAGCGCGGCGGCGAGCGCGCCGAGGGTGCCACGGCCGTCCTCCGCCTGCGCGAGCACGGCGGGCTCGGGGAAGACGTGGGTGAGCGCCCCGCAGGGGGCGTCCAGTGGCTTCCCGTACGTCCGCACCAGTTCCTCGGCCTCCGCCACGCCCACGACGGCACGTACGGCCAGTTCCTCCGGGTCGGCGGCACCGGGCGACCGCAGGCCGGGGCGCGCGGCGACCGACGGGGCGAGCCGGGGGTCACGGGCGAGCCGTTCGTCCACGGCGTACGGATCGGCGTCGAGGTCGAAGAGCCTCCGCAGCCGCTGTACGGCGGTGGTGAGGTCACGCGGATCACAGAGCCGGATCCGCGCGTCGAGCCAGCCACCGCGCCCGGTCCGCGCACCGCCGCCCGGCCGCTCGTCGACCGCGACGAACCCGTGGCCGTGGGGCAGCCGCAGCGTGCGCCAGTAGGTGCGACGGCCGCGTGGGCCGATCATGTCCTCGACGCCGGCGACCGCCTCGTCGGCCAGCAGATCGAAGACGGCGGTGGCCTGGTAGGGCCCCCGGTGGGCGAGCCGCAGCGGAATCCCGGTGGACGGGGCCGCGGCCCCCCGGCCGGGAGTGTCCCGGCGGGGCGCGGCGGCGCGCAGCGCGGTGGGCGTGGCGGCGTACACGGCGCGGATCGTGTCGTTGAACTGCCGCACGCTGGCGAACCCGGAGGCGAACGCGATCTCCGTGATCGGCAGGCCGGTGGTCTGCAACAGCAGGCGCGCGGTGTGCGCCCGCTGTGCGCGGGCCAGGGCCACCGGTCCCGCACCGACCTCGGCGGTGAGCTGGCGCTGGACCTGGCGTGAGCTGTACCCGAGCCGTACGGCCAGCCCGGCGACGCCCTCCCGGTCGACGACACCGTCGCCGATCATGCGCATGGCACGACCGACGACGTCCGCGCGTACGTTCCACTCGGCGGAGCCGGGCACCGCGTCCGGCCGGCACCGCCGGCAGGCGCGGAACCCGGCGCCCTGTGCGGCCGCGGCGGTCGTGTAGTACCGCACGTTGTGCCGCTTCGGCGTCACCGCGGGGCAGCTCGGCCTGCAGTAGATCCCGGTCGTCTCGACGGCGAAGAAGAACTCCCCGTCGAACCGGGCGTCCCTGCTCCGCACGGCCTCGTACCTGGTCTCTTCATCGATCACGCTTCCCAGGATGGACGACGGAGAGGGGCGGGGCTGGCGGGAATCGGACACGACGTTGGAGCGCGACATGCGAGGGCTCGCCGGGGGCGCAGCCCCAGCGAGCCCCGATCTCCAGGGATCGCCCCCCACCCAGGCGCCCTTACATCCAGCGCCCCCTCTTTGCCTCCATGGCTGCCCTGCCGATGGCACCCTTCCGCTTCCAGTCGCGGCGGATCTCCGCCCGCACCCTCGCATCCGTCTTCGCGACGATCCGCTGGTTCTCGCGGAGCAGCTTCCGGTAGCTGTCGAGGCGCCGCTCCGGAAGCTCACCGGAATCGACCGCGGCGAGGACCGCGCACCCCGGCTCCGCGGCGTGCGCGCAGTCGTGGAAGCGGCAATCGGCGGCCAGTTCCTCGATCTCCGCGAACACCTGGCCGACCCCGGTCCCGGCGTCCCAGAGGCCGACGCCGCGCAGCCCCGGTGTGTCGATGAGCACGCCCCCGCCGGGCAGCGCGAGGAGGTTGCGCGTCGTGGTGGTGTGGCGGCCCTTGCCGTCGACGTCACGCGTGGCCTGGACCTCCATGACGTCCTCGCCGAGCAGCGCGTTCGCGAGCGTCGACTTGCCCGCGCCGGACTGCCCGAGCAGCACGGACGTGCCCCCGGAGACCAGCGCCGCGAGGACGTCCAGGCCGTCGCCGAACGCGGCACTGACGGGCAGCACCGGCACTCCGGGCGCGCTCGTCTCCACGTCCTGCACGAGGTGGGCGAGTGTCACCGCGTCCGGTACGAGGTCGGCCTTGGTCAGCACCACGACGGGCTGTGCGCCGGACTCCCAGGCCAGCGCCAGGAAGCGTTCGACGCGGCCGAGGTCGAGTTCCGCGGCGAGGGACAGGGCGACGACCGCGTGGTCGACGTTGGCCGCGAGGATCTGCCCCTCGGACCGCTTGGAGGAGGTGGAGCGCACGAAGGCCGTACAGCGCGGCAGATATGTCTGTACGTAGCGGGGGTTGCCCGCGGGCTCGACGGCCACCCAGTCGCCGGTGCACACGACGCGCAGGGGGTCGTGCGGTGTCACGAACGCGGTGTCCGCGCGCACTACCCCGTCGGCGGTGATCACGTCGCACTGCCCCCGGTCGACCCGGATCACCCGCCCGGCCACGAGCCCTTCGGCGTCGTACGGGGCGAACTCGTCCGCCCACGCCTGGTCCCAGCCATAGGGAGCCAGAGCCGAGAACACAACAGAAGAAGAGGAAGTCAAGGGAAACCCTTCACAGGGTGGTCCCGGCAGGCGCGGACGCGCGCGGCAGAGATCGAGGTGTCAGCCGGAGACCACGGAGGTGGACTTGATGGATTCCTGGATGCGGGCAACGCCCATCGCAATGACAGCCATCGGTCAACACCTCCCGTTCCTCGTGCGGTTCGACGGCGGCGGCCACCGGCCACCACCCGAAGTGCCCTCACCCTAGCGGGCCCCCACGGACCTGCGTCAATCGGTTTTCTCAGTCCCCCGGGCGCGGCACACCGCGCCGGTGCTCCGTGGCGTGCCGGTCCAGTTCGTACGCGACCCGGATGAGCGGAACATGGGTGAACGCCTGGGGGAAGTTGCCGAGTTGGCGGCGTGTGACGGGGTCGTACTCCTCGGCGAGCAGGCCGACGTCGTTGCGCAGGGACAGCAGCCGCTCGAACAGTTCGCGGGCCTCGTCCTCGCGGCCGATCAGCAGCAGCGCGTCCGCGAGCCAGAAGGAGCAGGCCAGGAAGACGCCTTCGGGTCCGGTGAGCCCGTCCGGGGAGGGGCCGCTGTCGGCCAAGTAGCGCAACACCAGCCCGTCGGCGTCGAGTTCGCGTCGTACCGCCTCGATGGTGCCGAGGACCCGGGGGTCGTCGGGGGGCAGGAAGCCGGTCTGCGGGATGAGCAGCAGTGCGGCGTCCAGCTCCGGCGTTCCGTAGGCCCCGGTGAAGGTGGAGCGGACGGGGTCGAAGCCCTGCTCGCACACCTCCTGGCGGATACGGTCCCGGACCTGCCGCCAGCGGTCCACGGGCCCGGAGCGCCCGAACTCCTCCGCGAGTCGCACCGCGCGGTCGAAGGCGACCCAGCACATCACCTTGGAGTGGACGTGGTGGCGCGGGGGGCTGCGTGTCTCCCACAGCCCCTGGTCGGGGGCGGTCCACGCCCGCTCCAGGTCGTCGAGCAGGAGCCGCTGGAGGGAGACCATGTGCTGCCGGGGGCGCAGTCCGGAGCGGACGGTGAGGTAGATGGTCTCCAACACCTCGCCCTGCACGTCGAGCTGCCGCTGGTCGGCGGCCGCGTTTCCGATGCGTACGGGCCGTGAGCCCTCGTAGCCGGGCAGCCAGTCGGCCTCCCACTCGTTCAGCCGGCGTTCGCCCGCGATGCCGTACATGACCTGGATGTCCTGGGGACGCCCGGCCACCGCCCGTTCGAGCCAGCCCCGCCAGGCTTCGGCCTCGGCGGTGAAGCCGCTGCGCAGCAGCGCTTCCAGGGTGAGGCCGCCGTCGCGGAGCCAGCAGTAGCGGTAGTCCCAGTTGCGCGAGCCGCCGATCTCCTCGGGGAGGGAGGTGGTGGGGGCGGCGACGATGCCGCCGGTGGGCTCGTAGGTGAGGGCCTTGAGCGTGATCAGGGAGCGGGCGACCGCGTCGCGGTAGGGACCGTGGTACGTCAGCGGCCGCAGCCACTCCTGCCAGTACGTCTCCGTGGCCCGCAGCGCCGCGAAGGCGTCCACGGGGTCGGGGGCGGGCAGGTGGGAGGGGTGCCAGGTGAGGACGAAGGGGATCTGTTCGCCGGCGCTCACGCGGAAGCGGGCGGTGTGGGCCTTGCCGTGCGCGGTGAGATGCACGGGAGTGTGCAGCCACACCGACTCCGGTCCGGCGATCCCGGTCAGTGCGCCGCCCTCCCGGCGCATCCAGGGCAGCACGCGCCCGTAGTCGAAGCGCAGCCGCAGGTCCATGTGCATGTCGACGCTGCCGGACAGGCCCTCGACGATGCGGACGACGCAGGGGGCGCCCTCGCGGCGCGGCATGAAGTCGGTGACGAGGACCTGGCCGGTGGCCGTCTCCCACTCGGTGTTGAGGATGAGCGTGTCGCCACGGTAGCGGCGGCGGGCGTACGGGCCGTCCGGCTCGGCCGGGGCGATCAGCCAGCGGCCGTTGTCCGGGGCACCGAGCAGCGCGGCGAAGCACGCCGACGAGTCGAACCGCGGCAGGCACAGCCAGTCCAGACTCCCGTCCCGGCCCACGAGCGCCGCGGTGAGCAGGTCCCCGACGAGGGCGTAGTCCTCGATGCGTCCCGGCATGGGCCCAGTCTCGACGCGCCGGCCGCCCCGGGCATGCCGGGCGGGGCGTTCGAGTGCGGGGGCCGCACCCCGCCCCGGAATCAGGTGGGGCCGGTGACATCGTGCGGCTCCACCGCGTGGGGACGACCCGCGGGCCGCGCCGGGCCATGCGCCTCGTGGGGCCATGCGCCTCGTGGGGCCGTGGGTCTCGCCGAGCCGACGCACGTCGACGGGCCGTACGCACCTCGCCGAGCTGTGCGTCTCACCGTGCCGTACACCTTGCGGAGCCGACGCCAGCCCGGCCCTCCAGAGGCGGCCTCAGCTCACCTTCGTGCAGCTCCGGCCGTTCAGCGTGAAGTCGCGTGGGGTGGAGTTGTCGCCCTGCCAGGAGGCGAGGAAGCCCACGCCGAAGGTGGCGCCGGCGTCGACGGACTGGTTGTAGTCGGCGGGGGTCGCCGTGACGCGGGTGCCGTCCTGGTCGGAGGAGCCGTCCCACATCTGGGTGATGCGCTGGCCGTCCTTGAAGGTCCAGCCGACGCGCCAGTCGTCGAGGGCCTTGGCGGAGGTGACCGTGACGGTGGCCTGGAAGCCGTCGGGCCACTCGTTGACTATCTCGTAGCGGAGGCGGCAGAAGGAGTCCGACTCGTCGGGCACGACCGGCCGGTGCGAGATGCGCGCCGGGGACGAGCCCTCGCCCTGCGGTTCCGGGTCGGACTCGGCGGCCGGGGTGCGGCTGGCGTCGGCACGCGGTGCCTCCGACGGGTCGCCCGAGGTGTCGGACGGCAGCGGCGCCACGGTCGGCAGCGACACGTCGGGGTCCGCCACGGGCTGACGGCTCGCCGGGTCGTCCTGGGCCTGGGTGCCGCCCTCGGAGCCGACGGGCATGAGGGAGACCGCGAGGGCCAGGACGGAGACGATCCCGGCGGCCACCAGAATGCCGGTGCGGCCGACCCGGGGCCCCGGCTCCCTGCTCGGCGACAGGCCCCGGTCCGCGCCCGACAGATCGGCGCGGCCGGGGATCAGCCCGGCCTCGGCGGCCCGGCGGCGTCGTTCCAGGTACGCGTGGCCACCCCAGCCGATGACGCCGCCCGCCAGCGCGGCGGGCAGTCCGCTGCTCGGCGACCGGAGGCAGGCGGCGGCCTCGGCGCACTCGACGCAGGTGGCGAGGTGCCGTGAGAGGTCCTCGGGGGTCTCGGCCTCGGGCGAGCGGGTGACCGCGTCCAGCAGTCGCGCGTAGCTGCGGCAGTCCGAATCCATGGGGGTGTCGAGGTGGTTGCTCTGGCAACGCTCCCGGAACAGCGAGCGCACCTGGGCGAGCTCCCTGGAGGCGCTCGCCGGGTCGAGCCGGAGGCGCCGGGCCACGACGGGCAGCGGCAGCGACTCCACCTCGACCAGCCACAGCAGGGCGGCGTCCGGCTCCTGCATGTCGCTCAGACCGCGCAGCGCGAGCGGCCGGTTCAGGGGCGGGCCGGTGAACCGGGTGGCCTTGTCGGAGTTGAGCCACAGCCGCAGGTCGGCATCGAGCCGGGGGCCCCGCCCGTGGGCCTCCCAGACCCCGGCCGTGGTGCGGACCGAGGCCAGCAGGAAGGGGATTCTGGGCAGTCGTAACGCCCGTCGGCCCGTGCCCCGGCCGGCTCTGGCCTCGTCGGCGCGGGCCTCCTGTATGCCGTGCGTGAACGCCTCTGTTGCCAGTTGGCTGGCCGAGGCCGACCCGGATGTGCACAGATCGGCGTACGAAAGGACCGCGTCCCAGCACTCCGACAGCAGCGCGGCTTCGGTGGCGTCCTGGGGCTTCGGCAGGTCGGGCATGGGTCTCCTGCATCCACAGAGCGAGGTGCGTCCATCTGAAACGATGCGCATCCACAATGCAAAGGGCAACTCACCTTAGAAGTAAGGGAGTTGGGGGTATCTCACGACAGGCCCCGAGCTTTTCACGGTTCCCGCACAACTGACAAGCCGCATGTCCAGATGTGGTTACCGCCGGTTGCCACCCGTTGTCACCGGTGAGTTGTACGTACGCCGGCACCGATCGACTCACCCGCCGGAGAAATTACCCGCCCAAGCCCGCCTCTCCTGCACCCCTCTACGCCCCGGGGCGTACGCCTACCCGCCCACGCGCTCCTCGCCCACGCGCTCCTCGGCGGGGAGACTGTCCATGAACGAGCTCACCGAGAAGACCGCGCGACCGGGTCCGGGCCGGCCGTATCCGGGCGGGGACGACAGCCCGAAGTCGTCCATCGTGGCGCGGTACGCCTCCAGCAGCCGGATGTGGTACTCCAGCGGCGCACCCTGCGGGTTCGCCTTGCCCAGCGGGGTGGTGGGCTCCGGGCACCAGGTGGTGAACCGGGGCGTGATGCCGTGGGACATGAAGAACCGCAGCCCCTCGGTGGTCGACGCGATGGCCTCGTCGACGGTCGTGAACCCGAAGGGCTCGGCCATCTCCACGCCCGCGACGAAGTTGGGGATCACGTTGCGCGCGCCGAACACCTCAGCCGAGTCGAGGATGCGCTTGTGCCACTCGTCGCGGCCCACGTAGCGCTCCTTGCCCGGGCAGTACAGCTCGAACAGCCGCCGGTCCCACACCTCGTAGTTGGGGTGGTAGATCTGCACGCCGTAGTCCTTGAAGCGCTGCACGTCGTCCCGCGGCAGCGCCTGCGCGACGACCTTGCCGATCCACCGGCCCGGGAAGCGCTCCTCGATGGCCTTGGCGTAGTGCCCGTAGAAGTCGGCCTCGTCGCGCCCGGCGACCTTCGACGTGATGGCACCACCGGTGAGCGTGTACGCCGTGGACGCCTTCGCGGTGTCGTACCGGTCGATGATCTCCAGCGCCTCCAGGACCTCCTCGACGTCCTTGACACCGGTGTACGGACGCCCGGCCGCCTTGTGCTGGCGCCAGTTGTGGTTGATGTCGCAGTACTGGCACTCCTCCTTGGCGCCGAAGTACTGGCACACCCGGAACACGGTGAGGTAGATCAGGTAGCCCCACTGGATGGTCGGGGCGACCTCCATCACGGACTTCCCGTTGGCGAGCGTGTGCCGGTAGTACTCGGGCATCGGCGGCACACCGACGTCGGCGACGCGCCTGCCGTCGAGGTAGAGACCGAGGAGCCCTTCCTCGTCGGCCGCCACCCGGTAGGGCGAGGACGGGTTCACGCGCACGGACACGACGGTCCGGCGCAGGTCGTACGGGCCTCCGGTGAGGATGATCTCCTCCGGGGGGCGGCGCAGCGCGGCCTCGCCCAGCTCGGGCAGGGTGCCGTGGTCGAAGGAGAAGATGAAGTACGACTTCGGCTTGACCTCGCCGCTCTCGTTGTCGCTGAGGGCGGACGGGTCGAAGGCCACCCCGCCCCGGAGCAGATCCTCCTTGAAGACGGCTTCCCGCGGGACGTGGGGGAAGCGCTCCATCAGATCCTCTACCAGCGCGGTGCGGCTGCCCATCCTGCATCTCCTCCTGGATCGGACGTACGACTCCTCACGGTATGCCCAAGGGTGGGGGTGCGTGGTGGCGGGGCCCTGCTTTCGGCGGGGCGCAGACGGTGAACCGAGTGCCTTTCGTCGGCGTGGCCGTCACCGTTCACGGCATGGCGGGGCGGCCGTCACGCCATGCGCTCCAGCACGGACGCGTCGATCCCATGCGCCAACGGCTGTCCGGCGGAGAGCCGTTCGGCCTCCTCCGCGACCGCGAGGCCGAGGCGGGCCACCTCGTTGCCCTGTGAACCGGCGAGGTGCGGGGTGATGAAGGCGTTCGGCAGGTCGTAGAGCGGGGAGTCGGCGGGCAGCGGCTCGGGGTCGGTGACGTCGAGGATCGCGCTGATCCGCCCGGTGCGCAGCTCGTCGATGAGCGCCTCGTGGTCGAGGAGCGCGCCGCGCGCGGTGTTGATGAGGACGGCTCCGTCCGGCATCAGGGCGAGTTCGTGGCGCCCGATCAGGTGACGGGTCCCGGGGGTGTCGGGGGCGTGGACGGTGACGATGGCGGAGGTGCTGAGGAGCTCGTCGAGCGGCAGCAGGGGTACGCCGGGGGCTTCTGATGGCTCTCCGTGGAAGAAGGAGCGGCGTTCGGTGCGTGCTCCCGGCGTGCCGGGCGGAAGTCCTCGTAGCGGAGCTACTAGGGCTTTCGTCCGGTGCGGCGAGAGTGCGTGCCGGGCGTCGCGACGCCGCGGAGAGCCATCAGAAGCCCCCTAGTGCCGCGGCCCCGGCCTCGTCGACGTATGGGTCGGTGAGGCTCGGCCGCAGGTCGAAGGGGCGCAGCAGCTCGATGAGGCGGCGGCCGATGCGGGAGGCGCCGATGATGCCGACGCGGCGGCCGTGGTTGCCGATGCCGGGGACGATCTCCCAGCCGGGGTGGACCCGCTCGGCCCTGAGACGCTCCCTGCTCACGAAGAGGTCCTTGCCCGCGAGCAGGATCATGGCGAGCGTGTACTCGGCAACGGGCAGCGCGTTGGCGTCGGCCGCCGAGGAGACCGCGATCCCGCGCTCCCACACCGCCGGGGTCGTGAAGCCCTTCACCGAGCCCGCGGAGTGCAGGATCGCCCGCAGCTTCGGCGCCGCGTCGAGCACCGACTCGTCGACCGTGGGGCAGCCCCAGCCCGTGACCAGGACCTCGGTCCCGGCGAGCACGTCCCGGACCCGCGGATCGGTGAAGCTCCCGGCCACCACGGTGGGGTCGATCTCCAGGGCGTCACGCAGGCGGGCCAGTACGTCCGGCGGGAAGACCCGGGGAACGTTCTCGGCGGTCAGGGCGAAGAGGGCCACGGGACGCTCGGTCAAGGAAGGGCCTTCCGGCTCGGTGACACAGGGACAGCAACCGGTTTCTAACGTAGATGTCGGCAGGTGACGGGGCAATGGATCACGCACGGGCGGGAGTTGGGCAGCCCTTCCAGAGTTCCTTCGTGCGGCCTCCGCGGGCGCGGGAGGCCGGGACGGTCAAATCCGTTGACGTCCGGTGCGCCGGACCGTTCGTATGGCCGGATGCATGCCGCCGCGTCCCAGCCCAGCTCCGCCACCGACCCCCGCACCCACACCCACACCCAGAGCGCCACCGACACCGCCCTCGTTCGCCGACTCGTCGCCGCGCAGTTCCCGCAGTGGGCGGGCCTGTCCGTCGTGCGGGTCGGCTCCGCCGGTACGGCGAACGCCATGTACCGGCTCGGCGAGGACATGGTGGTCCGTCTGCCCCTCACCGCCGGGGCCGCGGACGACGTCGAGAAGGAGCACCGGTGGCTGCCGCGGCTCGCGCCACGGCTTCCCGTCGCCATCCCCGTGCCGCTGGGCCAGGGAACGCCTGGTGAAGGCCTGTCCTGGCCCTGGTCCGTCTACCGCTGGCTCGACGGCGAGCCACCGGCCGTCGGGCACCTCGCCGAACCCGCCGCGCTCGCCGGGGACCTGGCGGAGTTCGTCACCGCGCTGCGTGACGTCGATCCCGCGGACGGACCACCGTCCTACCGCGCCGAGCAACTGGCGACCCGGGATCGGGTGACCCGGGCGGCGCTGGCGGAGCTGCGGGGAGTGGTCGACACCGACGCCGCGACCGCCGCGTGGGAGGCCGCCCTGGGCGCTCCCGACTGGTCCGGGCCGCCGGTCTGGCTCCACGCGGATCTGCAGCCCGGGAACATGCTGCTGGCCGAGGGGCGCCTCAGCGCGGTCATCGACTTCGGCTGCCTGGGCCTGGGCGAGCCCGCCGTCGACCTGATCGCGGCCTGGTACGTGCTGCCGGCCTCGGCGCGAGCCGCCTTCCGGGCCGGTCTGGACGCCGACGACGCCACCTGGGCGCGCGGCCGTGGCTGGGCCCTGTCGATCGCGCTCCTCGAACTTCGGGCCTACCGGGACTCGAACCCCGTGATGGCGGCCCACGCCCGGCGCGTCATCCACGAGGTTCTCGCCGATCAGGCGCACGGTACGGGGAGCGCACGGGGTTGATCGCACGGTGCCCCATGGGTTGGGATTCGGTCGTACACGCCGGAGCGCACGAGCCGGCACGAACACACGAGCCGACCCGTGAGCGGCGGCACCGGACTTGCGGGAAAGGGACACCGCGGATGACCGACACCCTGACCAACTGGGCGGGCAACATCGCGTACACGGCCAAGGAGTTGCACCGGCCGCACTCGATCGAGGAGGTGCGGGCGCTCGTCGCGGGCAGCAGGGCGGTGCGGGTCCTCGGCAGCGGGCACTCGTTCAACGAGATCGCCGAGCCGGGGAGCGAGGGCGTGCTGCTGTCGCTGACCGCGCTGCCGCCGGTGGTCGAGGTGGACACGGCGGCCCGTACGGTACGGGTCGGGGGCGGCGTCCGGTACGCGGAACTCGCGGCGGCGGTGCATCGGCACGGTCTGGCCCTGGCCAACATGGCCTCCCTCCCCCACATCTCGGTGGCCGGCTCGGTGGCGACCGGCACCCATGGGTCGGGGAACGCCAACGGTCCACTCGCCTCGGCCGTGCGCGAGGTCGAGCTGGTCACGGCGGACGGAGAGGTCGTCGTGATCGGCCGTGGCGACGCGCGCTTCGGCGGGGCCGTGACGTCCCTGGGCGCCCTCGGTGTCGTCACCGCGCTCACGCTCGACCTGGAGCCCGCCTTCGAGGTGAGCCAGCACGTGTACGTCGACCTGCCGCTCGCCGGGCTCGACCACGCGGCCGTGGCGGCAACCGCGTACAGCGTGAGCCTGTTCACCGACTGGCGGGAGCCGCGCTTCAACCACGTCTGGGTCAAGCGGCGCACCGACGAGCCGCCCGTGGACTTCCCGTGGGCGGCGCCCGCGACCGCGGCGGTGCACCCGGTGCCGGGGATACCCGCGGGGAACTGCACGCAGCAGTTCGGGGTGCCGGGCCCCTGGCACGAGCGGCTGCCGCACTTCCGGGCCGAGTTCACGCCGAGCAGCGGGGCCGAGCTCCAGTCGGAGTACCTGCTGCCGCGGCAGCACGCGCTGGACGCGCTTCACGCGCTGGACGCCGTACGGGAGGTGATCGCGCCCGTGCTCCAGACCTGCGAGGTGCGTACGGTGGCCGCCGACGAGCAGTGGCTCAGCCCCTCCTTCGGGCGGGACACGGTGGCCCTGCACTTCACATGGATCGACGACACCGCGGCCGTGCTGCCCGTAGTGCGGCGGGTCGAGGAGGCACTGGACCCGTATGAGCCGCGACCGCACTGGGGCAAGATCTTCACGGTGCCGTCGGCGGTGCTGCGCGAGCGGTACCCGAGGCTGGGCGACTTCCGGGCGCTGGCCGAGGAGTTGGACCCGGCGGGCACGTTCCGGAACGCGTTCGTGCGGGACGTGCTGGGCGGCTGAGGCGGACGTGCTGGGCGGCCGGCGCCCCGGCGCGCGCCGAGGCGCATGTCGGGTCGAGCGTCGGCACGCGCCTCGGGGCGCACTCTTAAGCCGTATACGCTGACGTGCCGTCCCACCCCTGCCGGACTTTGTTAACCCCCTTTCCTAACCCCTTGTCGAAAGTCCCGGCAGGCCATAACCTTGCGCCGCGCCGGGGCCGACGGAAGGCCCGGTCATGGGCCGAAAGGATCAGGGAGTTCTCGTGTCGGTGGTGAAGCGCACGTCACGCGACATCCGCACCGCGAACCGCTACGAGGTGCTGCGCCAGATCATCGCCGAGTCGCCGACGTCCCGGCAGGAACTGGCCGCCGCCACCGGGCTGAGCCTCGCCACGGTCGCCACCCTCGTGGGCGAGCTGCTCGATCTGCGCATGATCACGGAGGTCGGGTTCGAGGACTCGGCGGGCGGGCGCCCACGGGGACTCGTGGCCGTCAACGCGTCGGGGGGCGCGTTGATCGGCGTGGACATCGCGGAGACGTACGTCCGCGTCGAACTCTTCGACCTGGGGCTGAACGTGCTCGCGCGCGCCGACGAGGACATGCGCCCGGGCGAGGGCCGCCCGGAGCAGGTCGTCGCCCATGTCGCGGCGGCGGTCGGCTCGGTGGTCGCGCAGGCCGGGGTCGAGGGCGCCCGGGTGCTGGGCGTCGGAGTGAGCGTGCCGGGGCAGGTCGACCGCGACACCGGCATCTCGGAGTACGCCCCGAACTGGGACTGGCACGAGGTGCCGCTGCTCGACCTGCTCGCCGAGCACATCGCCTACCCGCTGCACCTGGACAATCCGCTGCGCGCCTGCGCGGTGGCCGAGCAGTGGTTCGGCGCGGCCCGTGGGCGCGGGGACGCCGTGGTCGTCAATCTGGGCACCGGAGTCGGTGCCGGACTGGTGCTCGGCGGCGGGCTGCACCGGGGTGTCAGCAACAGCGCGGGCGAGTGGGGGCACACGACCCTCGTGCTCGACGGGCGGCTGTGCCACTGCGGCAACCACGGCTGCGTGGAGACGTATGTCGGCGCGCCCGGGATCATGCTCAACCTGAGGGAGCTGAGCCCGAAAAGCACGTTGCTCCACCCCGAGGACCAGACCGCCACCATCGACGCGCTCGCCCGCGGGGTCGCCGCACAGGACCCGGTGGCCCTCAAGGTCGTCCGCGACACGGCCCGTTACCTCGGCGCGGGCATCGCCGACCTCGTCAACCTCCTCAATCCCCAGGTGGTCGTGCTCAGCAGTTGGGTCGCGGCCACGCTCGGCGAGCCGCTGCTGCACGAGGTGCGCGAGGCCGTGGCCCGGCACGCGCTGCGCCGGCCGTTCGCGGCGACCGAGATCGTGCTCTCCCCCATCCCCTCCGATCCGGTGTGTCTGGGAGCCGCGACCTTCGCCCTGGAGGGCGCGCTCTCGTCGATCAGTCAGCGCTCCACCCGGCGCTCCGGCCCCTCACGGAGCCGTACCGCGCCGCCTGCCTGACGGCGCACCGCAGCAGCACGGCACCTTCACGGCAACGGGCGGGGCGGTTCGGCATACCGAACCGGATGCAACGCTTCGAACAGACTTCGTTCAACCCCTTGCCGAAGCCTTAGCCGAAGGTTAACGTCCGGCTCCGCAACTCCCTTTGAGCCATCTGGCGCTCAGCGACAGAGCCGCAGCCGCATATCGAGACAAGGACGTCAGCATGTCGGCATTGAGCAACAGCAACTGGGACCGCCGCACCGTTCTGCGGGCCGCCATGGGCCTCGCCGCCGCCGGCGGACTGGCCGCGTGCGGCAGCAACACCGGCCGCGGAAGTGGCGGCGGCGACGCTCTGGTCCAGTACTTCCACGCCTACGGGGAGGCCGGCACCGAGCAGGCCATCAAGCGGTACGCGAAGGCCTACAAGGACGCCAACGTCGCCACGCAGTGGATCACCGGCTCGAACTTCGAGAGCAAGCTCTTCGCGTCCCTGCTCACCAAGGAGGCACCCGACCTCTTCGAGTTCCACCCGCAGATCCAGCTCATCAAGAGCGGTCAGGTGGCGGATCTGACCGACATCGTCGAGCCGGTCAAGGACGACTTCAACCAGGCCGACATCGCGTCGCACACGGTGGACGGCAAGATATACGGCGTCCGGATGATCGACGACCCGCAGTTCTTCTTCTACCGCAAGTCGATGCTGGAGAAGGCGAACGTCGAGGTGCCGCAGACGCTCGACGAGCTGCTGGAGGCCGCCGCCAAGCTCACCACGGACAAGGTCAAGGGTGTCTACCTCGGCAACACCCTCCAGGCCGTCATCCGCCCGATGATCTGGGCGGCGGGCGCCGACACGCTCAACGACAAGAACGAGCCCGCCTACCACACGGACGCCGTCGTCGACGGCATCAAGCAGATGCGCAAGCTGTTCACCAGCGGCGATCTGCTCCTCGGCGCCCCGGCGGACTACTGGGACCCCTCCGCGCTCGTCCAGGGCCTCACCGCCATGCAGTTCTGCGGTATGTGGGCCATGCCGGTGATGCAGGAGGCGCTCGGCGACGACCTCGGCATCTTCCCCTTCCCGAAGGTCGGCGACGCCGGCAAGCCCTCGGTCTACAACGGCGGCTGGTCGATGTTCGTCAACGCCAAGGGCGACCGGGTCGACGAGGCCAAGGAGTACGTGAAGTGGCTGTGGATCGACAACAAGGAGTACCAGGAGGACTGGGCCCTCTCGTACGGCTTCCACATCCCGCCGCGCACCTCCATCGCCGAGTCCGCGGACAAGCTCAAGTCGGGTCTGCCGGCCGAGGGCGTCAAGCTCTTCAACGAGTTCGGCCACTTCGACAACATCGGCTGGACGCAGGCCATGATCAAGGCGACGGAGGACGTCTTCGCCGACGCCGTCCGCAAGGACGCTGACCCGGAGGCCGCGCTCGACAAGTGCGACAAGGTGGTCAACGCCGAGCTCAAGAAGCTCTTCGGATAGGCCGGCGGGCGGACCACGACATGTCGACGACCACCACGCGCGACCTCGCGCGCCCCGCCCCGGCAAAGCCTTCCAAGGCCGGGCCGAGGCGGGGGCTGCGGGGCAGCGGCACCTTCAACTTCTGGCTGTTCACCGGGCCGTTCCTCATCGGCCTGCTGATCTTCGTCTACGTCCCCATCGGCTGGAGCATCTGGCTCAGCTTCTACGAGGCCCGCTTCACCGTCACACCCAGCACGTTCGTCGGTTTCGACAACTACCGGTTCATGCTGGAGAACGACAACTTCATCGGCGCCCTCGGCACCTTCACCGTCTTCGCCGCGATCATCGTGCCCACCACCTGGGCGCTCTCGCTCGGGCTCGCCCTGCTGGTGAACCGGCTGCGGTTCATGCGGGCGTTCTTCCGGTCGGTGTTCTTCCTGCCGACGGCGTGCAGTTACGTCGCCGCGTCCCTCATCTGGAAGATGTCCATCTTCAACGGTGTCCGCTTCGGTCTGGCGAACACCGTGCTGGGCTGGTTCGGCGTCGAGAACATCGCCTGGCTCGACAACCCCAACCCGCCCTGGTACTGGCTGGTCATCCTCACCGCGCGCCTGTGGCTGCAGTCCGGCTTCTACATGATCCTGTTCCTGGCCGCGCTGCAGAACATCCCGGGCGAGCTGTACGAGGCCGCCGCGATCGACGGCGCCAAGCCGGGCTGGCAGACGTTCCGCCACATCACGCTGCCGCAGCTGCGGGCGACCTCGACGGCCGTGATCCTGCTGCTCCTGATCGCCGCGTACCAGGCCTTCGACGAGTTCTTCAACCTGCTGTCGAAAACCACCTGGGGACGGCCGCCGCTCGTCGAGCTGTACTACACCGCCCTCGGCGACAACCAGGACTACGGCGCGGGCAGCGCGGGCGCGGTGATCCTGACCCTGCTGATCGTCATCGTGACCCTGTTCCAGGGCAAGATCATGGGCTTTGGAAGGGGTGACGAGTCCAAGTGACCACGACCGCACCTGAAATGACCAAGGCCGCCCCGGCCGGCGGGCCGCGCCGGGCCTCGCGGGGCCGGGGGGCGATGGGCTCCACTGGCCTGTACGTCTCCGTCGGCGTCGCCGCGCTCCTCTTCCTGATCCCGTTCTACGTCCTGGTCCGCAACGCCCTCTCCACGGACGCCGAGATCACCGGAGAGGAGTGGAGGCTCTTCCCCACGGACATCCAGTGGGGCAACATCACCGCGCCGTTCGAGGACACGATGGTCGACTTCGGCCAGTCGATGGTGAACTCGCTGATCGTCGGCGTCCTGCACACCGTCGGCACCCTGCTGGTGTGTTCGCTGGCCGGCTACGGCCTGGCCCGCATCCCGTACCGGCACGCCAACAAGGTGTTCTACGCCGTCCTGTTCACGCTGATGGTGCCGACCGCCGTCACGTTCGTCCCGGGCTTCGTGATGGTCTCGTCGCTCGGCTGGATCGACAGTTACCGAGGTCTCATCATCCCGGGGCTGTTCAGTGGTTTCACCTGCTTCCTGTTCCGGCAGTACTTCCTAGGGTTTCCGAAGGAGCTGGAGGAGGCGGCGCGGGTGGACGGGCTCGGCTACTGGGGCGCGTACTGGCGCGTCGTCGTGCCCAACTCGCTGAACTTCTTCGCGGCGATCGCGACGATCACCTTCATCAACGGCTGGAACTCCTTCCTGTGGCCGCTGGTCATCGGCCAGGACCCGAGCGCGTGGACCGTCCAGGTCGCGCTCTCCGCCTACATGACCAACCAGACCGTGAACTACCACCTGATCTTCATGGCCACCGCCATCTCGATCCTGCCTCTGCTGCTCGTGTTCCTGTTCCTCCAGCGCTGGCTGGTCCAGGGCATCGCACAGACCGGCATCAAGGGCTGAGCAAGGAGACCGATGTCATTCCGCACCACCTCCACCGACTACGTCGAGGACGTCTCGCCCGGCAGCGGGGCCCTGCCGCCGCGCGCCTGGTACGCGTCCTCCGACGCCACGTCCCTGTCGTTGAACGGCACCTGGCGGTTCCGT
Organism: Streptomyces acidicola; assembly: GCF_009377235.1. Classification (GTDB taxonomy): domain Bacteria; phylum Actinomycetota; class Actinomycetes; order Streptomycetales; family Streptomycetaceae; genus Streptomyces; species Streptomyces acidicola. The sequence goes on along the minus strand of NZ_VMNX01000014.1, from coordinate 53,256 downwards.
CTGTCACCGACCGCGGACGCCGAGGACGACTCCTTCGCCGCGGACGGGTACGACGCCGGGGACTGGGCGGAGGTGGCGGTTCCGGGCCACTGGGTCCTCCAGGGCGACGGAGCGTTCGGGGCGCCGATCTACACGAACCATCTGTACCCGTTCCCGGTGGACCCTCCCCGCGTGCCGACCGAGAACCCGACCGGTGACCACCTGCGGGTGTTCGACCTGCCGGAGGACTGGCCCGCCCTGACGGACGGCGGCGCGGTGCTGCGCTTCGACGGGGTGGAGTCCTGTGCCCGGGTGTGGCTGAACGGCACGGACATCGGCGAGTTCAAGGGGTCCCGGCTGCCGCACGAGTTCGCGGTCGGGCACCTGCTGAAGCCGGCCGGGAACGTGCTCGCGGTCCGTGTGCACCAGTGGTCGGCGGGCTCGTACCTGGAGGACCAGGACCAGTGGTGGCTGCCGGGCATCTTCCGTGATGTGACGCTGCTGCATCGTCCGACGGGCTGCGCGGCCGACTTCTTCGTGCACGCGTCGTACGACCACGTCGAGGGTCTGGGGACCCTGCGCGTCGACTCCGATGTCGATGGCAGGGTCACCGTGCCCGAGCTCGACATCGATGTCGCGACGGGCGAGCCGGTGACCGTGCCGGTCGAGCCGTGGACCGCGGAGACCCCGCGCCTGTACGACGGCGTGCTGGCCACCGAGGGCGAGCGGGTGCCGCTGCGGATCGGTTTCCGGACCGTCGCCCTGGAGGACGGCCTGATCAAGGTCAACGGCAGGGCGATCCTGTTCAAGGGCGTCAACCGGCACGAGTGGCACCCGGAGCGGGGCCGCGCCCTGGACCTTCAGACCATGCGCGAGGACGTGCTGCTGATGAAGCGGCACAACCTCAACTCCGTCCGCACCTCGCACTACCCGCCGCACCCGGCCTTCCTCGACCTGTGCGACGAGTACGGGCTGTGGGTCATCGACGAGTGCGACCTGGAGACCCACGGCTTCACCGAGCAGGCCTGGCGCGACAACCCCGTCGACGACGACCGCTGGACCCCGGCCCTGCTGGACCGCGCGGCCCGCATGGTCGAGCGCGACAAGAACCACCCCTCCGTCGTCATGTGGTCCCTCGGCAACGAGGCCGGCACCGGGCGCGGTCTGACAGCCATGTCAGAGTGGATCCACGGCCGCGACGGCTCGCGGCTCGTGCACTACGAGGGCGACTGGAACTGCCGTGACACCGACGTGTACTCGCGGATGTACGCCGACCACGCCGAGGTCGAGCGCATCGGCCGCGGCCTGGACGGTGGCACGCGTCTGCGGCGCGGGCTGCCCTTCATCCAGTGCGAGTACGGACACGCGATGGGCAACGGGCCCGGCGGACTCGCCGACTACCAGCGGATCTTCGAGGCCCACGAGCGGCTCCAGGGCGGCTTCATCTGGGAGTGGATCGACCACGGGATCAAGCACCCGGAGCTGGGCTACGCCTACGGAGGCGACTTCGGCGAGGAACTGCACGACGGGAACTTCGTCTGCGACGGGCTGATCTTCCCGGACCGGACGCCGTCTCCGGGGCTCGTCGAGTACAAGAAGGTGATCGAGCCGGTTCGTATGGAGGGTGACGGCGCCGACGGCACCGTACGGATCACGAACGGGTACGACTTCGCCGACCTGTCCGCGCTGGCCTTCGTGTGGGCGTACCAGGTCGACGGTGAGACGGTCGGGACGGGTGCGCTGCCGGTGCCCGCGCTCGCGCCGGGCGAGTCGGCGGAGGTGAAGCTGCCGGAGCCGCCGGCGACCGGCCGGAGCGGCGAGTCGCTGTGGACGGTACGGGCGCTGCTGGCCGAGGAGACCGCGTGGGGGCCGAAGGACCACGTGGTGGCCTGGGCCCAGCTCCCGGCCGGCGAACGTCAGTCGGTGTCGGTGGCCGCCTCGGCCGCCCCCGTGGCCGGCGAGCGGCTGATCACGCTCGGCCCCGGCGCCTTCGACGCCCGCACGGGTGCGCTGCGGTCCATCGGCGGGGTCGACGTGGCCGGGCTGCGGCTGGATGTGTGGCGGGCTCCGACGGACAACGACGACGGCGCGTCCTGGCAGGACGACACGCGCTGGGGCGTGCTGTGGCGCAAGTACGGCCTGCACCGGATGCGCCACCGGCTGGACGCGGTGGAACGGGACGACGACGCGCTGACCGTACGGACGCGGGTGGCGCCCGCCGCCCGGGAGATCGGCCTGCGCACGGTGTACCGCTGGACGTCCGACGGTACGCGGCTGAAGCTGACGGTGTCCGTGGCGCCCGAGGGGGACTGGAAGGTGCCGCTGCCGAGGCTCGGCATCCGCTTCGGGCTCGCGCGGGCCGAGCGGGTGGAGTGGTTCGGCGGCGGTCCCGGCGAGGCGTACCCGGACACCAGGTCGGCCTCCGTGCTGGGCCGCTGGGAGTCCTCGGTGGACGAGCTGCAGACCCCGTATGTGCGCCCGCAGGAGAACGGCGCCCGCGCCGACGTCCGCTGGGCGCGGATCGGCGGACTGCGGATCGAGGGCGACCCGGAGTTCTGGTTCAGCGCCCGGCGCTGGACCAGCGAACAGCTCGACACGGCCCGGCACCTGACGGACCTCCGGTCCGGCGACACCGTGTGGGTCAACCTCGACCACGGCCAGCACGGCATCGGTTCGCAGTCGTGCGGTCCGGGCCCGCTGCCGCAGTACTACCTGCGGGCCGAGCCGACGGAGTTCTCCTTCGTCTTCTCGAAGATCGGTTGACGGATCGACCGGTTGACGGATTGATCCGTTGACCGGCTGACCGACATTCCGCAAGGGTGCATCAGATCCTCCGCGGCCGACCGGCTCCCCGCCGGTCGGCCGCGATTCACGTGTCACGGAGGTTCGTCGAGTGTCCGCAAGCATCGAGGTCCGCGGCCTGTCCCGGACCTTCCTCACCACCGTCCGCCGTCCCGGCTTCCTGGGCGCGGTCCGATCCCTCGTCAATCCGGAGCGGGTGGCCAAGGACGCGGTGCGCGACATCAGCTTCGAGGTCGCGGCCGGTGAACTCCTCGCCCTGCTCGGGCCGAACGGCGCGGGCAAGTCCACCACCATCAAGATGCTCACCGGCATCCTCACCCCCACGGCCGGCGAGGCCCGGGTCGCGGGCGTGGTGCCGTACGAGGAGCGGGAGCGCAACGCCCGCAACATCGGTGCGGTGTTCGGGCAGCGCACCCAGTTGTGGTGGGACCTGCCGGTGCGTGAGTCGTTCGCGATCCTGCGGGACATCTACGAGGTGCCGAAGGCCGAACACGCGGCGCGGCTGAAGGAGTTCGACGAGCTGCTCGACCTGTCCTCCTTCTGGGACACACGGGTACGCCACCTGTCCCTCGGACAGCGGGTGCGCAGCGATCTGGCCGCCGCGCTGCTGCACGACCCGCCCGTGGTGTTCCTCGACGAGCCGACCATCGGCATGGACGTGGTGGTCAAGGAGCAGGTGCGTGAGTTCCTGCGGTACCAGGTGACCGAGCGGGGCCGGACGGTGCTGCTCACCACGCACGACATGACGGAGGTCGAGCGGCTGGCCGAGCGGGTCGTCCTCATCAACCACGGGCGGCTCGTGCTGGACGGCTCCCTCGACGAGATCCGCCGCAGGTTCGGCTCGACCTGGCAGGTGCGGGCGACCCTCGCCGACGCGCACGCCGACGTCATGGCGCTGCCGGGCATAGCGGTGCTGCGGCAGGACGGGCCGCAGGTCGTGTTCGGCCCCGACGGGTCCGACGCGCCCACCGTGCACCAGGCGCTGAAGGCGGTCATCGAACGGTACGAGGTGACGGGCATATCCATCGACGAGGCGGACCTCGAGGACGTGATGCGGGCCGCCTACGTCCAGGCGGGGCCCGCCGCGGAAGAGGCTTGAGATGGCCGTTCTGCACGCGTGGCGCACCGCCCGCGTCACCCCGCTCGGCGAACTGCACACGCCGCCCCGGATGACCGCCGTCCTGCTCCGGCTGACGGTGCAGGTGGTGCTGGTGGCGTCCCTGTGGCACGGCCTGTACGCGAACACCGGCACCACCGCCGGACTCGACGCCGACCAGGCCGTCACCTACGCCGTGCTGGCCGTACTCGCCTCGCGCCTGCGGGAGCTGGACCAGAGCGCGGGCCGGGACACCGTGCTGCAGCACATGCACTTCGGCACGATCGTCTACTGGTACCTGCGGCCGCTGCCACCCCAGCGCTACCACGCCTGGCGCGCCCTCGGCGAGCAGTTGTACGGGTTCGTGTGGGCGCTGGCCGGATACGGGGTCTGTCTCGCGGCCGGGGTGGTGGAGCCGCCGGTGTCGGCCGCGGTGGCGGGGGTGTTCGCGGTCAGCCTGGTGCTCGGCCAGCTGGTCCTGTACTTCGTGATGCTCGTGCTGGACCAGCTGTGCTTCTGGACGGTGCGCAACAACGCCGCGATGCTCATCCTGATCTTCGCGCAGAACCTGCTGTCCGGGGTGTACGCGCCGCTGTGGTTCTTCCCGGACTGGTTCATCACGATGAGCGGGTTCCTGCCCTTCCAGGCCACGCTGAGCGTGCCGCTGTCCCTCTACATCGGCCGCATCCCGCTGTCGGACGCCGGTGGGCAGCTGGCGGTCCAGGCTGTCTGGGTGGTCCTGCTCGCCCTGTTCACCCGTTTCCTGTGGCGGCGGGCCGCCCGCCGTGTCATCTCCCAGGGAGGCTGAGGGCTGTGAAGGCCGTCCGGATCGCGTGGCGCATCACGGTTCTCAACTTCCGTGCGCAACTGGAGTACCGCACCGAGTTCCTGTTGATGATCGCGATCGGCGCGATCTGGCAGGTGTCGGTGATCGTGTTCGCGACGGTGCTGCTGTCCCGGTTCACCGGGATGGGCGGCTGGGACAGTTCGGAGGTGCTGCTGATCCCGGCGACGCGGATGCTCGCGCACGGGTTGTTCGTGCTGCTGCTGGGGCGTGTGCACTTCATCGGCCGGCAGATCCAGGAAGGGAGGATCGACATCTATCTGGTGCGCCCCATGCCGGTGCACCGCCAGGTCCAGTTGGCCTTCTTCCCCACGAACGCGATCGGCGATCTGACGGTGGCGGCGGGGCTGATGGCGGGCGCGCTCAGCCGCAGCGACCTGGACTGGACGGCGGGCCGGATCTCGTACCTGGTCGCCGCGGTGATCGGCGGCATGCTGCTGGAGGCGGCCCTGTTCACGGCGGTGGCCTCGGCCGCCCTGCGCTTCCCGGCCGCCGACTACTGGAGCCGCTGGCTGGAGGAGCTGCTCGGCACGTTCGGCAGCTACCCGCTGAACGTCCTGCCGAACGCGGTGGGCGGCTTCCTGACGTACGGGCTTCCGCTCGCGTTCGTCGCGTACTTCCCGGCCGCGGTCCTCACCGGCCACGGCCACGACACCGGTGTGCCGTACTGGCTGGCGGCGGCCTCCCCGCTGCTGGGCGGGCTGGCGTACCTGGGAGCACGGCTGCTGTGGCGGCGGAGCCTCTCGGCTTACGCGGGGGTGAACGGGTGACGGGCACGGTGCCCGCCGGCCCGTGTCAGTGGTCGGCGCAGCAAGGGGTCGGGTCCGGCACCTCGAAGGGGACGAGCGTGCCGCCGACGGCGGGCATGACGGTCAGGACCAGTTCGCCACCGGTCCACAGCGGGCGTACGTGATCACGTGTCACGATCCGTGCGTCCGGGGCGGGTTCGCCGGCGCCTCCCAGCACGGTCACACGGTCGATCGCGGACCGCGACAGCAGCTCCCCGACCGTCAGTGTGCCGGTGAGTGACGAGACACCCGGGTAGAGAACCGCACGTCCCGCCGCGTCCGGGGCGCCGTGTGACACCTCGTGCCCCTGGGCCGTGAGCCGCTCCTCGGTGGTGCGAAGGTGCGGCTCCGACGGGAGGGTGAGGGAGAGGGCCACCCGCGGCCGGTCCCCGTGCACCAGGTGCGTGCAGCCGAACGCGCCCTCGGGAAGGGCGAGTTCGGCCGCAAGCGAGTGCAGCAGGTGATCGGCCGCGCGCAGCTCCCGGACCCCGGGGTCCAGAGTGAGGGCGTACAGCGTCACGAGGGCAGGACCCACACCGGGTTCGTGTAGAACCACAGGTCGCGCCACGGGTCGGCGTCACCGACGACATCGAGGGCCGGGCCCGCCGGGTCGACCGCCGCGCCCATCGCGCCGACGGCGGACCGGTTGCCGTCGCTGCCGCGCAGCCGGACGTACAGCGGGCGGTCGACGCGGCCCAGCTGGTACGTGAGCCGGATGGTGCCGGTGGCCTTGTCCACGTCGTACGACTTGACGACCTTCGCCGTCGGCGCGGTGAACGTGTCCTTGTCCGCGACCGGGCCGGTCATGTCGCCCTGGATGACGTCCACGCGGGCCACCTTCGGGACGAAACCGGCCCAGTTGGCGCCGCCGGCCGGCGTGATGTCGACCGTCAGCGTGACCGACGTGCCCTCCTTGACGTGCAGGGCGCCGCCGAGCGTGGCCCAGCGGCTGCCGCCCGACACACGGACGTCGAGGCCGCCGATGAGCTGTCCGTGGTCCACCCAGATACGGCCGGCGCGGATGCCGTCCATGACGGCGGCGTAGGTGAAGCCGTCGGCGCCGACGTGGGTGCGGCTGTACTGGCCGGGCCAGAAGTCGCCCTCAGTGATGTCGATCTTGCCGCCGTAGACCGGGTCCGTGTGCTTGCCGTTGAGGTTGAAGTCGCTGGTCGGGCCGCCGCGCACGGCCGTGTCCGCGTAGACCTGGTGCGAGTCGGAGTTGGCCGTGATCCACCAGGGCTTGCCCTCGGCGAGGAGGCTGTCCCACAGGCCGCCCACAGTGGCGGTCATCCAGTCGAAGCCGCCCCAGGTGCGGTAGCTCTCCAGCGGGTAGCCGGGGAAGGAGGCGGCGCTGGGGTTGTTGTCGTAGATGCCGCGGGCGCGGCCGGGGCCGAGGGGGGCGGGCAGGCCGGCGGCCTGGTGTCCCGGGGCGCCCTCGAAGCCGACGGCGATCTGGTTCTCCACGGGCGTCGCGTCGCGCCAGGCACGGATCTCGTGCGGCGAGTCGACACCGCGCCGCGCGGGGTGGTTGGCGAGCATCAGGGCGTCCTTGACCTTGCGCCGCTTGACCTGCTCGGCCAGGAAGCTCAGGCCCGCGACGGCGAGGGCCTCGTTGGCGGGCGTCGCGTCGGAGGCGCCCTTCACGCTGCCGTCGTAGTCGGTCTCGAACTGCTTGAGGACGGCGACCTCGTTGGCACCGGGGTGCACGAACACGGTGCCGTGCTCGGCGGCCGGGATGTTCCACTCCAGGCCCTGGAAGACGAGGGTGTCCTCGTACGCGGCCCGGGCCTCCTTGATGTCCGGGTTGACCTTCTCCACGCCGATCTTGGCGTGGGTGGCGCTGCCGTGGTCGGTGATGACCATCCAGTCCATGCCGTGCCTGGCGCCCTGGCGGACCTGGTCGACGACGCGGTACTTGCCGTCGCTGCTGTACTGGGTGTGGATGTGGTGGTCACCGGCCAGCCACAGGAAGCCGTTCGTCCTGCGACCGCTCGTGGCGGCGGGTGCGGCGGCGGTGGCGGCAGCGGCGGAACCGGCCGCCGGGCCGGAGAGCACGCTCCCGGCCGCCAGGCCCGCACCGAGGAGGCCCGCGCCGCGGAGCAGCGAGCGGCGCGAACGCTGCTCGGGGCTGAGTGCCTCGTCGGGCACGGTGGTGTCGAAGGCGGCGGGCAGCGGCGCCGTACCGTGCTCGTGGTCGTGTCCGTGGTGGTGTCCGTGGTGGTGCGGCCCGTGCGTGTGTCCGTGTCCCATGAAGCGCCTCCTGGTTGCCGCTGCCTTCGTCGCGGCTGCCTTCCGCGGCACAGGTGCGCCGCGTGAGGAGAATCAGGGCGAAACATGAACCTTGACCGAATGGCGGATGATCGGCAGGCGTCCCAGGTACGGCAACTCTCACCACCTCTCACAGTTTCCTCAACTGCCCTTGCAGGTCACACTGGTTGACGAAGAACCTGAGCACCGTTCATCTTCACGGCTCGTCCATTCCTTGCTCCCACGACCGGAGACCCCCCACCATGAGACGACTCATCGGCAGCCTCGCGGCAGCCGCCCTGGCCCTCACCGGACTCGCCACCACCGGCTCGACGCCCGCGGCCGCAGCCGATTCGGGCACGTTCAACGTCCTCACGTACAACATCGCGGGCCTCCCCCTCGGCCTCGGCGACAGCGACCCGGAGACGAACACCCCGCTGATCGGCCAGCGGCTCGGCCCGTACGACATCGTGAACGTGCAGGAGGACTTCAACTACCACGCGTCGCTGTACGCGAACGACTCCCACCCGTACCGCACGGCGACCAGCGGCGGAGCCGCGTTCGGCGACGGGCTCAACACTCTCTCGGACTACTCCTTCGAGGACTTCGAGCGGGTCAAGTGGAACAACTGCACGGGCACGAACTGCCTGACCCCCAAGGGATTCACACTCGCCCGGGTGCGCCTTGCCGAGGGCGTCTTCGTCGACCTCTACAACGTGCACACCAACGCGGACGACACGGACGACGCCCTCGCCGCCCGCCGCGCCAACATCGAGCAGCTGTCGGACTTCATCCAGGCGAACTCCGCGGGCAACGCCGTGATCGTCATGGGCGACACGAACACCCGCTACACGCGCTCCGGCGACAACATCCGCACGCTCGTCAACGAGAACGGCCTCACGGACCCCTGGGTGAAGCTGGTCAAGGGGGGCACACCCCCGGCCCAGGGCAGCGACGCACTGGTCTGCGACGCGACGGCCCCGACGAACGGCTGCGAGGTCGTCGACAAGGTCCTGTACCGCGGCAGCGACCTCGTCACTCTCAACGCCACCCGCTACAACAACGACTGGAAGTCGTTCCTCCGCTCCGACGGCAAGCACCTCTCCGACCACTACCCGCACGCGGTCGACTTCTCCTACACCCTCGACGCATCCCTGCGGGCGAGCGACTTCTTCGGCGGCCCGCACGGCATCGCGTTCAACGACGCGGACGACCTGCCGTCCACCGTGTCCCCGCGCACCCTCACCCTGCGCGGCTCCTCACGCCTGGACGCGGTGTCGCTCACGCACGACGGCGGCACGGTCCTGTCGCACGGCGGTACGGGCGGCACGGCCGGCTCACTGACCCTCGCCTCCGGTGAGCACCTGACGTCCGTGAAGCTGACGCAGGGCCAGAAGGACGGCCGTACGAGGATCTTCTCCGCGGCCTTCACGACCGACAAGGGCCGTTCCCTCTCCTCCGGAACGGTCACCTCCGACGCCAGGACCTTCACCGCCCCCTCCGGCTGGCAGATCGTCGGCTTCACGGGTCGCGGGGGCGATGAGATCGACAAGCTGGGCGTGCTGTACGCGCCGATCGGCTGAGCCCTGTACGGTGCGCACCATGCGACTGGCCCACCGGGAATCGGGCAGCCCCGAGGCTCCCCCGCTGGTCCTGCTGCACGGCCTCACATCGGACGGCACGGCCTGGGACGCGGTGGCGGCACACTTCGCGACCCGCCACCGCGTCCTCGTACCGGACCTGCGCGGCCACGGCCGCAGCCCGCATCCGGGCACGTACTCCTTCGAGCTGATGCGAGACGACGTCCTCGCCCTCCTCGACGAACTCGCCCTGCCGAGCGTCGGGTTGATCGGACACAGCCTGGGCGGGGTGGTGGCCTACCTCCTGGCGTCCCGCCATCCTGCCCGGGTCACCCGTCTCGTCCTGGAGGAGACCCCACCACCGATCCCCCTCGACCTCCCTTCCCCGCAACGCCCTTCGGGCCCGCTCGGCTACGACTGGGCGGCCCGCCCCGCGATCGTCCACCGGCTCAACGCTCCGGACCCGGCGTGGTGGGACGCTCTACCGGGCATCACGGTCCCGACGCTGGTCGTCGCGGGCGGAGAGGAGAGCCACCTGCCACAGCAGGCGATCGCGGCAATGGCCGACCGTTTCCCGGCGGGGCGGCTCGTCACGATCCCGGCGGGCCACCGGGTCCACGTGCTCCGTCCACGGGAGTTCTGCGCGGCGGTGGAGGAGTTCCTGTCCACGTCCCAGCCGACACCACCGGCCTCCTAGCCTCCTGTCTGCACTAGGGTGCGTCCTAGGCACCCTAGGTTCGGTCCGGAGGTCACCACCCATGGCGCGCGCAGGACTCACCGTCGACCGCCTCGTCGCGGCAGCGGCGGACCTCGCCGATGAGGTCGGGTTCGAGAACGTCACGCTGTCCGCGCTGGCGCGGCGGTTCGGGGTGAAGGACGCGAGCCTATACGCGCATGTCAGGAATCTGCAGGACCTGCGTACGCGGGTCGCGTTCCTGGCCGGGGGCGAGATGATCGACCGTATCGCCGCGGCGGTGGCCGGGCGCGCGGGCAAGGACGCCCTGTCCGCCTTCGCCGATGCCTACCGCGCGTACGCGCTGGAGCGGCCGGGACGGTACGCGGCAACCCAGATCCGGATCGACCAGGCCCTGGTGGCCGACTCCCCCGCTCTCCGCCGCACCGCCGAGATCACCTACGGCATGCTGCGCGCCTACGGCCTCGACGAGCCCGACCTCACGGACGCCGTGCGCCTGCTGCGGAGCACCTTCCACGGCTACTGCGCGCTGGAGGCGAGCGGCGGCTTCGGTGCCCCCCGTGACGTACAGGCCTCCTGGGACCGGGCCGTCGCCGCCCTGCACGTGGCACTGGAGCACTGGCCCCGGAACGACCACGGGGAGGAGGGTGAGGAGTCGCGGAGTGAGTGACCCGTGCACTCATGCCCGGTTCCGGCAGAAACCGTCCCGAACCGCCGACCGTGGTCGGTGCGTCTCACCTCCGGGACAGTGCAGGCACGGAGGGGGGAGGTCGGTGCTGTGGCCGACGAGGGGAAGCACGGTGTTGTCGGGCACGTACGGCGGTTCTTCTGGCTGCCCCGGGGGACGCCACGCGACCCCGCGCCCGCGCCGCCCCTGCTGAGGGCGTGGCTGCGGTGCCTGGTCGTGGGGGCCTTTCTCGCGCAGTTCACCTGGGACGAGGAGGCCGCGCGGCCGGTGCTGATGACGGTCTTCGTGTGGATGCCCATGCTCGATTTGGTGATCAAGGGGGTGCGGAACCGCTGGCCCGCGTTCGTGGCCGCGTGGCTGGTGCTCGGGGGCTTCGCCCTGCTCGCGTCTGCCGCGGTGCCCGCCGTCACGGAGTCCCTGTGGGGCGAGTTCGCCGTCTTCGCTCCCGCGACGGCGGTGGCTCTGGCCACGTTCGTCGGCGTCACGCGTCTGCCGTGGCCCCGGCGGTCGTGACCGGCGCGCTCACGCGCCCGCGACCACGACCGTGCCGTCCTCGAACCGGGCCCGCACCTCCGGCCCCCCACTCCAACGGACGTGGATCTCGTCCGTCGTCCCGTCCACGTGTACCGAGACCGACTCCTCCAGCGGTACGGGGTCCGGCTCCGCGGTGAGGCGGGCGAGGGCCACGAAGACGGTGTGTGCGCCCGCCGTGACACCCGTCAGACCGTCGGGTGAGTCCAACAGGCCGTGGGCGGACCGTAGTTCGGCCCGCGCGCCACCCCTCGCCGCCCATCCCGTGACGCGCACCGACGTTCCTTCGGGCGCCCCCGACACACGGAACGCCCGTACCTCCACCGCGCCCTCGGCCAGCACGAGGCTCGTGATCCGGGCGCCGTGGGCCGCCGTGTGGAGCGAGGCCACCCAGCCGTCGCCCACCCCCAGCGGCTCGATACCGGTGCGGCTCGGGTCCTCGCTCACGAACACGCTGTTGTCGTACTCCCCCGACGGCTCCGTCACCGTCGAGTACGCGAGCCGCGTGTAGTACGGGTCGTAGCGGACGTCCTCGCTGCCGTGGTTGTGGAGGCGGACCAGGCCGTCGGAACGGGTCGCCTGGAGCAGCCAGTTGGGCGGGCCGACCGGCCGCACCTCGTCCGCCCGCTCCACCGGACCGGGCTCCTCCGTCGCCGTCCACACCTCGTGGTCCTCGGGCAGCAGCAGGCCCAGGAACCCCTTGCTCGCCCAGTACGGGGAGGCCGGTCCCGAATAGCCCTGCAGGACGGCGGAGTCGGGCCCGCGCCAGCCCAGCGTCAGCAGGCCGCGGTCGTCCACGGCTCCGCCGTCGAGGAAGTACTTCAGCGTGCCCGACGCCAGCCGCCGCGTCTGCCCCGGCGGCATCGGCGTACGGCCCGTGAGGGCGCCCAGCCACAGCGGTGCCGTTGTCGCGAAGCGGTACGTCAGGGAGCGGCCCTGATGCATGGGCGCGCCGTCGCCGCCGAACAGGCGGGCGTAGTCCGCGAGATGGGTCGAGAGCCTGCCGCCGTACAGGTCCAGGAGGCGTTCGTCGTCCGCCAGCCAGGCGTGCAGCACCGGGTACAGGTGCATCGCCCAGCCGTTGTAGTAGTCGAACTTCCGGCCGTCGCCGTCCGTGTACCAGCCGTCGCCGACGTACCACTGCTCGATGCGCTCCAGGCCGCGGTCGACCGCCCGGTGGGACGCGTCCGTCTCGTGGCCGATGTCGGCGAGGAACCCGCCGACCGTCACTGGGAACAACTCCCAGTTGCAGGGCCAGGGTTCGGCCGTGAGGGCGTCGCCCAGCCAGTCCGCCGCACGCTGCTGCACGGCGTCGTCGAGGCGGTCCCACAGCAGGGGCCGGGTCAGGCGCAGCGCGAGGGCGATCGACGCCGCCTCCACGAGGGGCTGGCCACGGTCCTCGATGCGCGGCCAGACGCCGGAGACTCCGGCCGCGAGGCCGTCCCCGTACCGCTGGAGTGCCTTCTCGTCCCGGCGGAAGGCGGCCAGCAGCAGGGTGCGGGCGTAGCCCTCCAGGCCGTCGGAGAGCCGGCCGGACCAGCTCGTGCGGTCGCCGGGCAGGTGGTACAGGGCACCGTCGGCGGTCGCGTACGGCTCCACCGCGGCGAGCAGGGAGTCGGCGGCTGCCTCCCAGTGGGCGCGGGTGAAGCCGGTGTACGGGCTGAGGGTCCGGTCGGCGTGGGGCTCGTGGGGCTCGTGGTCATGGGGCTCGGAGGACACGGGGGGCATCGGGGGCTTCCTGTCTTGCGTCGGTCCAGGCGTCCTGGTCTCTGTCCTGGCCTGTTTCCTAGCCTGTGTCCTGGCCTGCATTCAGGCCCTCACTCAGGCCTGCGTCCAGGCGTCCGGGCACAGACCTGGGGCGCCCCGGTTCCGGTCGGGGCGCCCCAGGGGCTTATCGCAGCCGCACCCTGCCCTCGGGCACCAGGTGCTGGGCCACGAGTTCGTCGCGGACGAGGCCCGCGTAGAGCGTCGCGCCGTGGACGGAGGTGTGCGTGTTGTCGCGCTTCTCGTTGTACAAGTACACCGACTTGGAGGCTTCCACACCCAGCGATTCGACGAGCGCCTTCGTCCTGGCGGTCAGGTCGATCAGGGGGACGCCCTTGTCCGCCGCGACCGAGCGGGTGACCGCAGGGTGGTTCACGCCGAGGCCGTTCACGAGCAGCGCGGTGTCGTTGTTCAGTGTGCCGTCCGCGTTGAACCAGCGACGGACGATCGGGGTGAGAAGGACCGGCTCGCCGCCCTTCTCGCGGACACCCGCCACCAGTGTCTCCAGGTTCGCCCGGTACGTCGCCTCGTCGGTCTGCTTGTCGTTGTGGGCGAGTTGGACGAGGACCAGGTCACCGGGGCGGATCAGCGGCTGGACGGTGCCCCACAGCCGGGGGTCCGCGAGGTAGGAGACCGTGCTCTCGCCGGAGTCCGCGTAGTTGGCGACGGACAGGCCCTTGCGGAGGTACTGGGGGAGCTGCTGGCCCCAGCCGGAGTACGGGTCGCCGGGCTGGTCGCAGGAGGTGGAGTCGCCGACGAGGAAGATCTGGCGGGCGTGCCGGGCGGGGGCTACGCGGATGTCGGCGAGTGCGGGCGCCGAGCCGCCGAGCACCAGGTCCAAGCCCGGCGTGCCCTCGACGCCGGTGGGCTCGCCCTCGGGGGTGCGGACGTTCACGGTGAAGCTGCGGGCCACGCGCTCCCCCGCCGCGGTGACCGTCTCGGGCAGGAGCGAACGCCGGGTCTCACCGGCGATGCCGGTGCTCGCCGCGCTCTCGCCGCCGAGGAGGACCGTCACGTCGTACGTGCCGGGCGCGACGTCGAAGTGGCAGGCGGTGGCGGTGCAGTTCTCCGGACCCGAGGTGGGACTCCCCGGGAGCGCCTGCGCCGGTACGGCCGACAGGACGGTGCCCAGGGTCGCCGCCGTCAGCGCGGCGACGGTGAAACGTCTCATTGCGGCTCCTCACGACGGACGGCCAGTCCCGGCGGAGGACCGTACACCGTCCGGCAAGCGCTTTCATAGAGGTCGGCGGTCTTGCACCTGACCGCCGACCTCGTACCTGGCGTCGGATCACGTACCCCGTGTCCACTGCTGGTTCGTGCCGCTGTTGCACGCATACGTGATGAGGGCGGCTGAGTCGGCGGTGGACGCACCATTCACGTCCAGGCACTCCCCTGTCGCGCGGGACTTGATGTTCACGTAGGAGCCGGTGGTGGTGAGCGACCACTGCTGGCCCGTGGCCGAGGAGTCGCAGTTCTCCTGGGTGACGGTGGAGGCGTTCTCCTGCACGCACAGGGAGCTGTTCCGCACCATCAGCTGGTAGTAGCCGCTGCCGGCGGACTTGAACCAGTACTTCTGGTTGTTGCCGCCGTTGCAGGTGTACTGCTTGATCTGGGCGCCCGCCCACAGGGACTGGCTGGTCACGTCGGCGCACTTGGAGGAGTGGCGGGCGATCAGCGTGTTGTACGTGGCGCTCGTGCCGGTGATCGTCCCCGCGGCCGTGTCGACGGTGACCTCCGGCGACCAGGACATGGACATCGTGGTCGAGCTCGGGAAGGTCAGCGGCAGCCACACATAACGGGAGTCGTTGACGGTCCCGCCGAAGGAGTTGCCCCAGCGGTCGCCCATGTAGAGGTACGAGGTGCCCGAACTGCCCTGCACGGGAAGGACGTACGCGGTCTGCGAACCGTACGTCGTCGAGTCACCGACGTTCGCCATGGCGGTCCACGGGCCCGCGATGCTGGTGGCGGTGGCGTACTGCTGCTGGTTGGGGCTCCAGCCGGTCGCGCCCGACGTCAGCATGAAGTAGACACCGCCCCGCTTGAACAACGCCGGGGCCTCGCGATGGCCGCCTGGCCAGGGATTGGCGACCAGGCTCGCGATGCCGGTGTAGTCGGCGGTGAGCCGGTAGATCTGCAGGTCGTAGTTCTCACGGGCGGCGGAGATCATGTAGCCGGCGCCGTCGGTGTCCACGAAGACCGTGATGTCACGGGACATGTGCTGACCGAGCGGGCGGAAGCTGCCCTGCCAGGTGTAGTTGCCGTCGACGGTGTCCGAGACGGCGACGGCGGCGCGGGCCTCGCTGTAGTCGGTGCCGTTCTCCTTGTGCATCCACATCACGAACTTGCCGGTGGACGCGTTGTACATGACCTTCGGCCGCTCGATGTTGGCCCTGGCCAGCTCGGAGGCGCTGGACTGGGTCAGGACGTGGTTGCGGAACTCCCAGTTCTTCAGGTCGGTGGAGCGGTAGGCGTCCACGTACCGGAAGGTGTTGTCGGCGTTGCGGTTCTCGCCGAACCAGTAGTAGTAGGAGCCGACCTTGATGACCCCGCCGCCATGGGCCTGCACGGGGTTGCCCGAAGTGTCGGTGAACTGCGTGCCGTTGGTGAGGGTCTGAGGCGCGGCCTGGGCCGGGCCGGCGGTGACGAGCGCCCCTGCCAGCGCCAGAGCGAGGGCGAGGAGGATCGCGTACGCACGTCTCATGTGGTCACGCTCCCTGCGATTCGTGGGTGGGGGTGTCGGCGACCGGGATGCCGAAGTCCGGTGTGCCGTCGGCCTTCCAGCCGAGGCGCTGGATGCGGGTGTGGCGGTTGGGGTCGTTCAGCGGGTCGCCGTCGATCTCCTTGTACTGGCGGGCGTGGTAGACGAGGACGTCGGTGCGGCCGTCCTCGGCGACCGTGAAGCAGTTGTGGCCGGGGCCGTACTGCTTGGTGGTGTCGTTGCTGGTGAACACCGGGGTCGGTGACTTCGACCAGTTCGCGGGGTTCATGAGGTCGGCGTCGGCGTCGACGGTGAGCAGGCCCATGCAGTAGTTGAAGTCGGTCGCGCTCGCCGAGTACGACATGAAGAGGCGACCGTTCCGCTTGATGACCGAGGGGCCCTCGTTGACCTTGAAGCCGATGGTCTCCCAGTCGTACTCCGGTGTGGTGAGCCGGACTTGGGGGCCCGTCAGGGTCAGCGGGTCGGCCATCTCCGACAGCCAGATCGCGGTGTTGTTGTCCATGCCGGGTTCGTGCTGGGCCCAGGCGAGGTAGCGGGTGCCGCGGTGGGTGAAGGTGGTGGCGTCGAGGGAGAAGGTCTCCCAGGCCGTACTGAGCCGGCCACGCTCGACCCAGGCGCCCCTGAAGGGGTCCGGGTGGGAGTTCTCCAGGACCCAGATGCGGATCGCCCAGATGTCCTCGGCGGGCGCGGAGGCGAAGTAGATGTACCACTTGCCGTCGATGTGGTGGATCTCCGGCGCCCAGATGTGCGCGCCCATGACTCCGGTGGCGTGCTTGCGCCAGACGACCGTCTCGTCGGCGGTCGCGATGCCGCGCAGGGTGCGGGATCTGCGCAGGATGATCCGGTCGTACTCGGGGGACGTGGCCGTGAAGTAGTAACGGCCGTCGGTGTGGCGGTGGATGTACGGGTCGGCTCGGTTGCGGACGAGCGGGTTGGCGTACGGCGCGGCCGCCCCGGCGCCCGCCGTCGATGTCGCGGCCTGCGCCACGGTCGGTATCGCGGTGAGGGCGCCCGCGGCGAGGGCGCCCTTCAGTAGCAGTCGTCGGTCGGGGAGTACGGACAGGTCGTCCTCGCGGCTCATGTGCACACTGCCTCTCGCGGAGTGGGGAACCCAGCAGACACAAAAGAGAACAGAAACGTTCGAGCTGGTTCGGCATATCGCACAAGATCTGTCATTCCGAACGCCGAAAAGGTAAGGGCGTGTTACGGCGAGGTCAACGGGTCGGACGGGACAAAGACGCGTCGAGCGCGGGCTGGTGCCGGTGTTGCCGGTGCCGGTGCCGGTGCCGGTGCCGGTGCCGGTGCCGGCGATACGGCTCGCGACTGCGAGCGCGGTGGAGACGTTCCGACGCCAAGCCCCGCTTCGGCTAGCGTCGAGACATGACCAGCGACACCGCCCCCACCCTCGCCGACGCGCTCGCCTCGGGCCCGCTCGTCCTCGACGGCGGCATGTCCAACCAGCTGGAGTCCGCCGGTCACGACCTGAGCGACGAGCTCTGGTCGGCCCGGCTCCTCGCCGAGCGCCCCGAGGCGGTCACCGAGGCCCACCTCGCCTACTACGAGGCGGGCGCGGACATGGCGATCACCGCGAGCTACCAGGCGACGTTCGAAGGCTTCGCCAGGCACGGAATCTCCCGCGAGCGGGCGGCCGAGCTCCTCGCTCTGAGCGTGGAGCTGGCGCGCGAGGCGACCCGACGGGTCAAGGACGTCTCACGGCACCTCTGGGTGGCCGCGTCCGCGGGCCCGTACGGGGCGATGCTCGCGGACGGCTCCGAGTACCGGGGCCGCTACGGCCTCACGGTGGCCGAGCTGGAGGCCTTCCACCGTCCGCGGCTGGAGGCCCTGGCCGCGGCCGGGCCGGACGCCCTCGCCCTGGAGACCGTCCCCGACACCGAGGAGGCCGAGGCGCTGCTGCGGGCGGTACGCGGCCTGGGCGTGCCCGCGTGGCTGTCGTACACGGTCGCCGGCGACCGCACCCGCGCCGGCCAGCCGCTGGAGGAGGCGTTCGCCCTCGCCACCGACGTGGACGAGATCGTCGCGGTCGGCGTGAACTGCTGCGCCCCCGAGGACGTGAAGGGCGCCGCCGCGACGGCGGCCCGCGTGACGGGCAAGCCCGTCGTGGTGTACCCGAACAGCGGGGAGGCCTGGGACGCCGGGGCCCGCATGTGGACGGGCCGCGCCACCTTCACCGCCGAGCAGGTGACCGGCTGGGAGCGGGCCGGGGCACGGCTGATCGGCGGGTGCTGCCGGGTGGGGCCGGAGGCGATCACCGCGATCGCGGAGGCGGTGCACGGGGGCTCCACGGTGTAACACCTGTGAAGCGTGGGCTAAACGGGGACTTCACGGGCCGATGATGAGGTCCCCGGAGAGCCAGTACGCCGATCATGGAGGTCCGCCTTGAGCGAGGTGCAGCCACCCACCCAGGAGGAGTTGGACGCGTTCGTACGAACCCGTCTGAAGCTCGCCGGTTTCGACCTGACGCTGCTGCCGGAGAAGGCCGATCCCGCGACGGGCGTGCCGACCCGGTCCCAAGTGCTCGCCTCCCTGAGGGCATTCGTGGCGTCGACGCCCGGGGCGATCTCGGGCTGGACGCCACCGGCACCGACCCCCGCGTACGCGCAACAGGCGTCGCCGCCCCTCCTCTACCCGTCCGTCACGGAGGCCTGGACCGGAAAGGCGGGCGAGTGATGGCGGACAGAGCGCTCAACAGGAGGGTCTTCCTGGCCGGTTCGGCTGCCGCGGCGGGCGGGGTGGCCCTCGCGGCGACGCCCGCCCTCGCCCGCGCCGCCACGCCCCGGATACCCGACGTCGACATACCGCAGGCCGCCCGGAACGACCCCTCCGAGGCCACCCTCGCCGAGGCCGTCGTGCTCATGCGGCGCGGGAAGCTCACGGCGACGGAGCTGACCGAGGCGTACCTGGAGCGGATCGAGCGGTACGACGCGGTGTATCAGGCGTACGCCGAGGTGACTGGCGACAGCGCGCTCGCCGCCGCGCGCAGGGCGGACCGGGGCCAGGGCCCACGGGGTGTGCTGCGCGGGATACCCCTGTGCGTCAAGGACAACTACTTCACCGACGGCGTGCCGACGCGCTGCAACTCCCTGGTCTTCGAGGACTTCGTACCGGACGAGGACGCGACCGCCGTGGCCCGGCTGCGGGCGGCCGGCGGGATCGTCCTCGGGAAGGGGCAGATGGGCCCGCTGGCGACCACGCGGGCCACGGCGCCGAACGGCACCGTGACCACGGTCAACGCCTGGACACCCGACGACCCCTCCGTCGACCCGGGCGGCTCCTCCACGGGTCCCGCGTGCGCGGTGGCGGCGCGGCTCGCGTCCTCGTCGATCGGGACCCAGACCGGCGGTTCGATCGTGCTGCCGTCCAACCAGCAGAACCTGACGGGGCTGAAGCCCACGATGGGACGGGTCTCCCTCCACGGTGTCATCCCGCTGTCGTTCACCCGCGACCACGCGGGCCCGCTGGCGCGGGACGCCATGGACGCGGCGATCATGCTCCAGGTGATGGCCGGGCCGGACTCCCGGGACCCGCGCACACTGGGGCTGCCGGACGTGCCGGACCTCATCGGCGCGGCAACGCCCGTGGCCGCGAAGGGCGCTGTCCGGATGCGCAGGGCCACGAAGATCGGCGTGCCGGCCGACTTCCTCGCCACCCGACAGGAGTTGCGGAGCGCCTTCCTCGACCGGCTCGACGCCATCCCTGGCATCACGCTCGTGGACGTCACGTACCCGGACGACTGGAACCTCCTCACCGGAACCTTCAACGCGGCGCGGCTCGCCGAGCGCACCGAACCCTTCCGGCACTGGCTGCGCGCCGATCCGACCAGGTTCGGCGTCTCGCTGCTGAGCTGGCTGCAGGGGCTGATGCTGTCGGGCGACGAGTGGATCACGGCGCAGCGCGCCAAGAACCACCTGCTGCGGGAGGTGCTGGACGGCGTGCTGAACCGGTGCGACGTGCTCCTCCAGACCGGCCCCGTCCCCTTCGACATCCTCGGTCTGCCCGAGATCGCCTTCCCCATCGGCTTCGACGGCGACGGTGTCCCCGTGGGCGCCATCCTCGGCGGCCAGCCGTACGAGGAGGATCGGCTCCTGGAGGTCGCGGCGGCCTATCAGGCGGTCACCGACTGGCACACACGCCGCCCGGCGGACCCGGAGACGAACCGGTCGCGGCTCATGGCGGCACCGGCCCGCCCGCGCCTGTCGGCCGAGGAGGCGGCGGCCACGTCGGCGTAGTACTCCAGCAACGGGGGTGGCGGCGTCTCCGGCGACCACGCTGAACAGGGCAGCGATCAGCTCGTCGGGGGTGGCTGCCGCGGAGAGGAATCCGTCGGCTCACGCGCGCAGGACGTCGTAGGCGTGCTCGTTGCGGTGTGCGGAGCTCAGGACGAGGACGCGCGGTGGTTCGGAGCCGGGGGTGACGCGCGGTGGTTCGGAGCCGGGGGTGCGGATTCGCCTGAGACGGCGGACGGTCTCGATCGGGGACGTCCGTGGTGGGCAGGCCGCTGCCCAGCAGGACGACGGCGGCGTGGAATTCCTCGTGCATACGGACCGTCTCGGAGCCGGTTGCTGTTTCGTCGCTCACTGTCGCGACGGTAAGCGCTTTCTGCTTTAGTGGTGCGTGCCGGTTCCGGGCCGGCGAGTCAAGCGGCAGAACACTGCGGTCCCGTCCGCCACCGCCTCCATGCCGACGCGCAATCAATGGCCGGGTGCGGACTGATCGAAGGAGCACAGCGTTGACCGTCGCGTGGCAACAGGCCGAGATCACGCTTGGCGCGGGGTTTGACTATGCCAATCCCTATACGGACGTGGAGGTCTGGGCCGACTTCACCCACGACACGGGGATGACGGTGCGCCGCCCGGCGTTCTGGGACGGCGGCCGTGTGTGGCGGGTCCGCTTCGCACCACCGCTGTCCGGCGGACGCTGGATCTGGCGCACCCACAGTTCCGTCGAGGATCCGGGGCTGGGCGGTCGGATGGGCGAGCTTGAGGTGCGGTCAGGGGCGGTGGAGTCGCCGAACCCCTTCCTGCGCCACGGCTTCTGGCGGATGTCCCCGGGCGGGCGGAACCTGGTGCACGCCGACGCCACGCCCGCGCTGCTCGTCGCGGACACCGCGTGGGCTCTGCCCTGGCGGGCCACCGAGGGCGACGTACGTGTCTACGCGGCCGACCGCGCGTCCAAGGGCTTCAACGCCGTACTGCTGATGACTCTGCAGCCCGACATGGACGCCCGCGGTCCGCAGGACCGGACCGCCGACGAGGGCTTCGACGTCGCCTTCGAGGATCTGCCGGACGGTCACCTCAACCGAATGCGCCCCTCCTACTTCCAGTACTTCGACCGTCTGCACGCCGTGCTGCTGGAGCACGGGATCGCTCCGGTCCTGCAGCCGGTCTTCCAGGGCTTCGGGTGGAAGGGGTTGCGCACGGCCGGCGCGGCCATTCCGCCCGTCGAGTACGCGCGCTACTGCCGTTATCTGCTGGCCCGCTACGGTGCCGCCCCGGCCGTCTGGCTGGTGGGCGCGGACGGCAGCGGCAGCGAGCCGCAGGTCTCGGCCGGCGGCCGCGAGATCGAGGCGTGGGACGCGTACGGGCAGCCGACCGGCGTCCACTACCGTCCCCACGCCCGCAACGACGCCCACCAGGACGCGCCCTGGCTGGACTTCCAGTGGTGCCAGACCGGCCACCGCGGCGAGCACGTCCCCGAACGGGTCGCCGACATGTGGCGTAACCTCCCGGCCAAGGCTGTCGCCAACGGCGAGCCGACCTACGAGAACACCGGGGAACACGGCAGGGCCGACGGCTGGTGGCAGGGCCACGAAGCCTGGTCCAACCTGTGTGCCGGAGGCACGATGGGAGTGATCTACGGCGCCGCCGGTCTGTGGCAATGGCGCCTTCACGCGGCCGAACCCGGCCACCAGCCGTTCTTCCTCGCCCCGGATGCCGGCTGGCGCGAGGCACTGGACTTCGCAGGATCACGCCACGTCGGCATGATCGCCCACATCCTCGCGGGTCTACCCCTGGCGGACATGGTCCCCGACTGGCAACTCACCTTCGCACCACGCGGCTTGTCCGTGCCCGGCCGGCTCTACGTGACCTACGCCGAACACGGGGGCCCACTCAGGATCCACCCCGACACGGATCACGCCGTCCCACGCCCCTACCGCGTCTACGACCCACTCACCGGCGAGATCACCGGCAAGGGCCACCGCCACCAAGGAGACCTCGTCATACCCGACGACGGAGGAGCCGCACGCGTCTTCATCTGCTACGACGGCTGGGCAGCGGACACACCCGGAAGCCCGACGTAACGGACAGCCCTCACCCCACCCGCCGGGACGGAAGATCCGGCGGCTCCGCACGCACCCCGCACCTGGCGCAACCGGCCCCGCCCCCAGCCGCATCGATCTGCTCGGCTTCGAGAAGCAACAAAACCTGCCTGGATCAGGAACAGGAAACAGGCACTCCTGATCGGTGAAGCGGAGAGCCCGGTGTCGGCAGTCAACCGGCCGGCATCACGTGTGCGGCGAGGGTGGCTGCGGCCATCAGTTCTCCCCGGGAGGCGCCAGAGGTGGCGTGGACGGCGAGGCCCTCGGCGGTGGCCATGAGGAAGCGGGCCAGGGCCTCGCAATCCCTCGGGGGTCGTCCCGCTACTTCGCGTACATGAGTGTGCCGAAGCCCAGCTGGTCGAAGCCGCCGCTGTTGGGGCCGTAGTCGCCGCCACCGCCCTCGGGGCGGACGCTCTCGGCCATGCGGGTGATGTACGGGACGGACAGGCCGCGTCGCCGTGCGTAGTGGTAGTGCAGGATGTCCCACACCGGGCGGAGCTGCCCGCGGCTGGCGGAGGAGATCACCGTGTGGGTCTGCTGGGCGCAGTTCTGGCCGCTGCCCCACCGGTAGGTGGTGAAGGGCACGTCCTCGCCGAGGTTGTACTTGGCGACGTACTGGGCGGACTTCATGAAGCGGTTGTTGTCGTAGCCGTACAGGTCCTCGCCCTGGCTCCAGGCCATCTCGCAGAAGGCGCCCATCATGCCCATGCCCATCACGGTGTGGCCCTGGTCGCGGCCGGACTCCTGCCACTGCGCGAGGCCCTGGTCCTCGTACACGAACGGCACGGCGTTGCGGATCGCGCCGTTGCCCGCGCCGTTCTTGAAGTAGTTGACCGCCTGGTCGTACTTGGTCCCGTCGTCGCACAGGATCCCGATCGCGAGGATCGAGTTCATGGTGCACAGGTCCCAGTTGGCCCAGTAGTTGGTGATGCAGGCGTCATTGTGGTTGTTCAGGAACTGGTTGTTCAGCGGGTAGAAGACGTTGAGCATCATCGTCTTGAACCTGTTGAGGTCGAATCCGCTGTAGTCCCGCATGAGTTCGGCGGCGTTCGCGAACTGGTAGCCGTAGATCCCGGCGGCGAGGAACCGGTCGGCGTTTCCGGTGACGGTGGTGAGGGTGGAGGACCAGGCGTTGAGGATGCGGACGGCGGCGTCGCCGTTGGCGGTGGTGCCCGCGATCTTCCAGCGCAGGGCGTTCTGGTAGGCGGCGTGGATGTCGTTGTAGAGGATGCCGTAGTTCTCGCCCGTGCCGCCTCGGATGATCGTGGCCTGCGGCCTCGGTGTCCACGTGCTGGCGGAGTGGGAGTTGGCGGTGAGGCGGTTCCAACCGGACAGCCACGGGTCGTCGCCCGCGGCGACCCGTACCTTGGCGCGGTTGAGCTCTCCGTAGGCGTGCAGCATGCCGGGGTGGGTGAAGGTGGCGGGGGCGGCCTCGGCCGTGCCCGTGAGGGCGGTGGCCGAGGCACCGACGGCGAGGGCGGCGGTGAGGGCGGCGGTGAGACCACCGGCGTTCTTCAGCAGACCGCGGCGGCTCACTTCCACGTGCTGCGGGTGGGGGGAAGTGCGGCTCATTTGGGGCATCTCCAATCCCGTGCGGGTGGATCCAGCGGGTGGATCCAGGTGGTTGATCTAGGTGGCGGTGATGCTCACTTCGCTGAAGCGGGTGGTGCTGCGGGCCAGAGGACTGCGGGAGCAGACCACGAGGCCCACGTAGTAGGGGGCGTCGCCGAAGCCGGGGATCTCTCCCGCGGCGAGGGGGGTCCAGCTGACGCCGTCGTCGGTGGAGAAGGCCGCGCTGAAGGATGTGCCGGTACGCTTCAGCCGCAGCAGGGCGGGCAGCGCGGGCAGGCCGACCGTGCCGTTGCCGGAGAAGGCGGAGGCGCCGGCCACGGTCCTGCGCAGCATGAGCTGCGCGGTGCTGCCGCCGGTGACGATCGCTCCGGCCGCCTGGTCGAACGGCGCCAGCGACTTTGCCATGAGCAGTCCGACCCGGTCGCCGCTCGCTCCCTCGCGGGAGACGAGCCGTGCGGTGATCTCGCAGTCACCGGTGACCGGCTGCCGTACGAACTGCCCCGTCATCCCCTGGCCGTTGACGTTCACGTCGACCCCCGCACCGCGGACGACGAAGGTCCCGTCCTCGTACGCCGTGCTGCCGGGGGTTCTGACGGCCACCACGCCGAAGGTCCCGAAGGGACGGTCGTCGAGGACCACGTCACCGAGGTCGCCGTACGTCCACGGGTCGGGCGGGGGCATGCCGACGGAGAGCTGGAGCGTGCCGCTCCCGTCACCAGCGGCGTTGCCCGCGATGGTGGTAACGGTGAACTCGCCCGTCCGGGTGGGCGTTCCGTGGACGACACCGGTGCACTTGTCCAGGCGCAGGCCGTCCGGCAGTCCGTCGGCGGTGAACCGCACGGGCTCGTGCGAGGCCCGCAGCACGTGCCGGAAGGGGACGCCCCTGTTCGCGAACACGATGGTCGCGGAGGTGAGTTCCGGCACCGACGGGGCCGGCATCTGCGCGGAGGCGGGCGCCGACAGCGGACCGCGTCCGGCGCCGTTCGACTTGGCGACGGCGTAGTGGTACGTCGTGCCGGGTGTGCCCGTGGCGTCCGCGTACGTGATGCGGGTGCCGAACCCGACCGGCCCGACGCCGGTCGCGAGCGTCTCGTACCGGCCGTGCGCGCCGGTTGCCCGCAGCACCGTGTACCGGGCCGAGAGGTCCGGGTCGGTCCAGGCCAGCTCCACCGCGTCCGCGCCGGCCCTCGCCCGCAGGTCGGTGGCGGCACGTCCGGGGCGCGGTGTGGCCCACACCTCGCCGGTGGCCGACGACGTCACGGTGACGTTGTCGAAGGCGCCGGTGCCGGTCTCGGCGTACTCCTCGTCGACGCCCAGGCAGGAGGTGAGGGCGAGCCCGGCGTACGCGGTGCGGCCGAGGTCGACCTCGGTGGAACCGACCTCGGTCCAGCGTATGCCGTCCGGGGAGATGGCTCCGGTGCAGCGCCGGCCCTTGCGGGTGACGCGCACCCAGTACGGCATGCGCAGCCGGTAGCCGTCGCCCGCGCCCTCCACGTACGGGGCCTGAAGCGGGGTCGCCGACTCCGGCAGCTTCCCGAGGTCGGAGATCGGGAAGGAGGCGCCGGTGGTGATGGCCTGCTGCTGGGTGGGCGGTACGGGGGTGCTGCCGGTGGCGGAGACGGGTGCGCCGGTCTTCGGGCGTACGGTCCACACGCCGCTCCAGGTGTGCAGCGGCAGGCCCTGGATCAGCATCGAGGCGTGCGCGGCATCGGCATCGGCGTCGGCATCGAGGGAGCCGCGGAGGGTGACGCCGATCTTGGAGTACTGCGAGCTGAGCGGGAACACGATGCGCGCGGTGACGGAACCGTCGCCGCGCAGCGGCAGGTGCACCACCCGGTACGAGTCGGCGGTGCCGCCCGCCTCCAGCACGAACCGCTCACCGTCGAAGAGGGCGGCTCCGGCGCGCCCCACGTCCCCGACGTCCTGGGTAGCCCAGGGCTCGGGCAGGCCGGCGGTGGCCGCAATCCACGCTGAACTGCTGCTCGCGCCCTGCGAGTTGGAGGCAGCGACCTTGTAGTAGTAGGTGCGTCCCGCGCGTACGTCGTCATCGGTGTACGTGGGCCTGTCGATACCGGAGGCGATCTCCTCGTACGGGCCGACGGGCCTGGTCGCCCGCTGGACGGTGTACGCGCTCGCCCACGCGGACGGCAGCCAGCTGACGGTGACGGCCTTGTCCTGCCCCACGGCCGTGACGCCCGCCGGAGGCGTGGGCGCCGTCCGTGCGGGTGCCTTGGCGCCCGCGTAGGCGAAGGTGCCGAAGCTCGGCAGGTCGTCGTTGCTGCCCTCGACGACGCGGGCGCCGCCCGTGCCGCGGAAGACGGCGGCCTTCGTGTGCGGAGTGTCGAGGCCGCGGACGCCGGCGTAGTGGGCGTAGTACATCTCGTAGATCGGGGGCAGGTTGCCGCGGACCTTGTCGGAGACGGTCGCCTTGATGTACTTGCCGGTGCGGTCGAGGTCGGGGGTGAAGGGGACGTCGCCGCCGAGGTTGTAGCGGGCGGCGTACTCGGCGTTCGCGAGGATGCGGTTGCCGTCGAAGCCCCACAGGTCGACGCCCTGGTTCCAGGCGACCTGCGCGGCGTCGCCCATCAGGCCGACGGCGAGCTGTTCGTGGCCCTGGTCGCGGCCGCTCTCCTGGCCCTGTCCGGCGTCGGTGACGACGCGGCCCGGGACGCTGCCGTTGCCCGCGCCGGCGGCGGCGAACCTCAGGGCGTCCTCGAAGAGCGTGGGCTCCTCGCAGAACACGCCGATGGCGAGCACTGTCTGAATGGCCGTCAGGTCCCAGTTGCCGTTGGCGTAGAGCATGTAGCCGGACACGGCCGGATACCAGACGTCCAGGAACGACCGCTCGCAGCGGGCGATGCCGTCCGCGTCCCAGCCGTCGTAGCCGGTGTGCCGCAGCAGTTCGGCCGCGTTGACGAACTTGAACGCCTGGAGCCCGGCGCCGAGCGGGCCGTCGGCCCCGGTGATCGCGGTGAGCGACGCCGACCAGGCGTTCAAGATGTCCCGCGCCTTGTCCGCGTGGGCGCGGTCGCCGGTGACGCACCACATCAGCGCGTTCTGGTAGGCGGCGGCCGAGTCGGCGACCGCCTGGTTCTGGAAGTTGGTGGGGCCGCGGCCCCAGGAGGTGATCTGGCCGGTGTTCTGGATCGTGTACGTGGACTTCGACCGGGCGTGGGCGGCGAGCGCGAGGTAGCCGTCGTGGACCGGGGACTCCTGCGCGGCGACCGCGGCCTTCATCCGGTCCAGGTCCTCCGAGGAGTGGAGCAGGCCGGGGTGTCGAAAGGTGAACGCCGCTTCGGCGGCCGTCCGGGCTCCGGCGGCCATGGCGGAGACGGACAGCAGCCCGCCCGCGGCCACGGCCGTGAGCCCAGCCGTGCCGAGGAACGACCGTCGACTGAGGGAATGCACGGATGTCTCCTGGTTCAGTGGTGCCGCTGGGGGGCCGTTGGTTCAGTGGGGCCGCTGGTTCGGTGGGGCCGGATCACGGGTGCTCGATGGTGAGCGTGACGTCCTGCGTCGCGGTGCCCGCGGTGTTGGTGGCCGAGACCCTGACCGTGAAGGTGCCGATGCTGTCCCTGGCCTTCCCGGAGATCAGACCGGTGTCGGTGTCGATGTCCAGCCCCTTCGGCAGCCCTTCGGCGCTGAACTTCGTCGGCAGACCGTCGGCCGTGACGAGGTGGTTGAAGACCTGGTGCTTGGTGGCCGTGGCCGCGTCCGGGCTGGTGATCCTGGGCGCGTCGCTCGACGTCGCCTCGGTGGAGTTCAGGAACCGTGTGTTCAGCACATGCTCGTTGGCGTACGCCGGCACCATGTCCGTGAACTTGTACCAGCCGGGCTTCTTCATCCCGTTGCCGATGAACCTGCCGTTGATGACGAGGTTCTGGAAGGTCACGTTCTGGATGGCGTGGTCCGCGTCATGGCCGACCATGACGGACGGGTTGGCGTGCGTCCCGGTGTAGGTCAGGTTGCGGATGAAGACCCCGTCGATGCCCCGTCCGACCGATGTGTTGTAGCTCTTGTTGAACATGACCCGCATGTTGATCAGCTGGCCCCAGCGGAAGTCCTCCACCCGGATGTCCTGGGCGCGCACGTTGCGCAGCAGGTTGCTGTCGCCCGGGTTGAGCGCGATGCAGCCCTGGTAGTCCATCTGCGGTTCGCGGTGGTCGAGGATGTCGATGTTGCTGAGGACGAGGTTCTCGATGGTCTCCGGCTTGTCCGTGTTGCCGTGCGTGCCGACGTTGACCGGGTGCGCGACGTCCGCCCACAGGGTGGAGTTGCGGACGGTGATGTTGCGGCAGTCGCCGTAGTAGTCCCAGCGGTGGGCGTAGATGGCGATGCAGTCGTCCGCGTTGCGCATGTAGACGCCGTCGATGAGGACGTCCTCGCTGGAGAAGACGTCGATGCCGTCGCCCCACTGGCCGTGGCTGTAGGCGTGCAGGTCGCGCACGGTGACCTGCTTCGACTGACCGATGGTGCAGGCGTAACCGCTGCTCGGGTTGAGCACCGTCACGCCGTCGATCTCGATGTTCCTGGAGTACTCGACGAGGACGCCGCTCGGCGAGTTGTACAGCACGCCGCGGCCGAGCAGCCGGGCGTTCTCGACCTTGTGGAACTCCACCCGGGACGTCAGTACGGCGCCTCCGGCCAGGTAGAGCGTCTTGCCGCTGGGCACCTTCACCACGTTGTCGGCGGTCTTGTGCAGACCCGGGCCGAAGTAGATGACGTCCGGGTCGTCCGGGTCGGGCCGCTGCGACTCGATCGGGTTGGCGTGCAGCTGCAGGTTGTTGAAGATCTCGCCGTCGATCTCGATGGAGAGGTTGCGCGGCTCGGTGAGGGTGAAGCTCACCGTGTCGCCGTCCACCGTGAATTGGGTGCCGTGGGACAGAGGGCGTATCCGTGCGGAGCCGATGGCGCCCCTGGACGAGGTGACGGCGACCTCGACGGTGCCCCTGAAGTCGAAGGTGGCGACGGAGGAGTTGAAGACGGGACCGCTGCCCGTGTTCGCGTCGATCTGCTTCGCTCTGGCGCGGTGGACCGGGACCGTCTGCCATGCACCGTCCGGCTTGCGGGCCTTGACGGAGAAGCTCGCATTGGTCGGGACCCCGCTGGGGGATCGGGTACACCACGAGCCGGTCGGCCGCTCCGGACGTGTCGGCTGCTCCGGACGCGTCGTCGGCTCTCGCGGTGCCGGCCGTGGCGCCGACCAGGGAGTACGCGGCGGCGGAGGCGCCCGCGGCCTGGAGGAGGGTGCGCCGGGACAGGGTGGTGCTCTGGGTGTCGTTCATCGAGCAGTTCCTTCGAGGAAGCGGCGGCTGGGCACGGGGCTCCCGGCGGTAGTAACAGGTAGGAACCGGTTGCTAAGACCGAGTGGCCAGAGCTTCTGCCCGTCCGGAAAGCACGTCAAGGGTCTGCGCCGACTTTCGAAAAGTCCGGGTGACCGCACGGTCGTATGAGGGGCGTTCAAACCCTGCTCACGACACACAAGGCCACCGACAGCATCCGGCCGACGAGCCCCCAAGCCGCGAAACGCTTCCCGTCCCCGGTCACCACTCCCGCTGATTGACCCCTCACCGGGCGAGACTTACGGTAGAAGACGCTTTCAGAAAATGTTTCCCCACCTCAGGAGAGCCATGCCCAGCGCCCACCTGCCGAGGGCCGTGTTCGCCATGGATCCGGTGCACCTCCCCCTGCTCTTCCCCGAGCCCCTCATGGCGCGGCTGCGGCAGACGGCCGAGATCGACCCCACCCTCGTCGTACGGGACTTCACCGCCCCGGCCGCCGCCCCGGCGCTGGCCCGCGCCGAGGTGCTCGTCACCGGCTGGGGCTGCCCGCGCCTCGACGCGGACGCCCTGGCCGCGGCACCGAAACTGCGCGCCGTGCTGCACGCGGCGGGCTCCGTCCGCTCGCTGGTCGGCGACACCCTGTGGAAGCGCGGGGTCGCCGTCTCCAGCGCGGTCACCGGAAACGCCCTGCCGGTCGCGGAGTACACGCTCGCCATGATCCTCCTGGCCGGGAAGGACACCTTCACGCACCGCGAGCGCTACCGCGCCACCCACACCTATCCGACCACCGCCGAGACCGCGGCGACCGGCAACCTCGGCCGCCGTGTCGGCGTCATCGGCGCCTCACGCGTGGGCCGCCGTCTCCTCGAACTGCTGCGCCCGTACGACTTCGAGGTCCTCCTCCACGACCCCTACGTGGACGCCGCCGAGGCCGCCGCGCTCGGTGCCCGGCTGGTGTCGCTGGAGGACCTGCTGAGCCACAGCGACATCGTGAGCCTGCACGCCCCGGACATCCCCGAGACCCAGCGCATGCTCGACCGCGGCCGGCTCGCGCTGATCCGCGACGGCGGCGTGCTGATCAACACCTCGCGGGGCGCCCTCGTCGACCACGGCGCCCTCACCGACGAGCTGGTCACGGGCCGGCTCAGCGCGATCCTCGACGTCACCGACCCGGAGCCACTGCCCGCCGCCTCCCCGCTCTACCGGCTCCCCAACGTGTACCTCACCCCCCACATCGCGGGCTCGCTCGGCAACGAACTGGAGCGGCTCGGCCGCATCGTCGTAGACGAGCTGGAACACCTGGCCGCGGGCCTGCCGCTGGCCCACGAGGTACGGCACGCGGATCTGGCCAGGGTCGCCTGATGCGCACGGCCCACGACGCGTCCTGCCGCTTCCACAAGCCGTCCGGCCAGGAGTAACCATGGGATACGGTTTCGCCACCGGCGGGGGACGGGAACCCGGCTTCTCCGGTGCACGGGACACTACGGTGAAGGAGCCGCAACGGTGAGTCAGCGCAAGGCGCCCAGTGACGCCGGACGGGCGACCATCCGCGACGTCGCGGAACGCGCGGGCGTGTCCGTGGCGAGCGTGTCCCGCGTCCTGTCGGGCAACTACCCGGTCTCGGACGAGCTGCGCCGTCGGGTGATGAAGGTCGTCCGGGACCTGGACTACGTCACCAACGCCCACGCCCGCTCGCTCGCGGGCGGCGGCACACCGACGGTGGCCATCCTCATCAACAACATCACCGGCGCCGCCTTCGCCCACGTGGCCAAGGGCGTCGAGGGCGCGGCCACGCTGCGCGGCTGGCTGTCCCTGGTCGGCACGACGGGCGACGACCCCGAGCGGGAGCTCGCCCTGGTGAACCTGATGCGCCAGCAGGGCGTCGCCGCGGTGGTCCTGCTCGGCGGCGCGTACGACTACGACGAGTACCAGCTGCGCATGGCCCGCTTCGCCCGCTCCCTCGACGCGGCCGGCTCGCACCTCGTCCTGGTCGGCAGGCCGCCCCTGGAGGGCGACGTCCCGGCGACGACGGTCGACTACGACAACGAGAGCGGCGCCTACGCGATGGCCAGCCACCTGCTGTCCGCCGGCCACCGCAAGATCCTGGTGCTGCCGGGGCACGCCGAACTCACCACCGCCCGCAGCCGGTTGAACGGTGCCCGGCGCGCCTTCGAGGCGTACGGCGTGCCCTTCGACCCGGGCATGGTGCGCCACGGGCCGTACGACTACGAGCACGGGTACGAGGCGGTAGAGACGAGTCTGCGGGAGGGCGCGGACTTCACCGCGGTGCTCGCCGGGACCGACGTGGTCGCCGCGGGCGCCATGCAGGCCCTGCGCGCGGCCGGGCTGCGCGTGCCCGAGGACGTCTCGATCGTCGGCTACGACGACATCCCCCTGGCCTCCCAGCTCACCCCTCAACTGACCACCGTGCACGTGCCGTACGAGGAGATGGGCCGCGTCGCGCTGCGGGCCGTCGCCGACCGCCGCGAGGGCGGACCGGGCCGGCGCAGGGGCACGGACGGCGAGCACCTGGTGCTGGGCACCCATGTCGTCGTGCGGAACTCGGTCGCGCCCCCGGCGCGGCGCGACTGACCCACCGTTTTGGGAGATCGTTTCGTAAACGGTTTCTCGAACTTTTTCCACGCCGTCACGAGGCAGTCAGCAACCCCCGCCTCCACCCCTGCCCACGCTTCAAAATCCCCTCCACCTGCACGAATCCCGCCAGGATGGCGCCTCGGGCGCACCCCGTCCAGCCCTCACCCGACGGACAAACCGGCGTAACAAATTGGCCCGCGCCTCTTGCTATGCATCCCAGCCTCGGCCTACCTTCCCTGCAACCGCTTACTACAGCTTCTGCTTGGCCGGTCGCCGCAATCGCGAGCCGACGGAACGCGGCCGCCGTTCCTGGCCGGCACCACTGAGCCGCCGTTCTCGTTCTGAGACGCCTGAATTCCAAAGGATCACGGTCAGATGAACTTCACCAGCCCCCGGAGAAGGTTCGCTCGCGCCGCAGTCGCGAGCCTCGCACTGACAGGACTGACAGGTCTGCTCTCCGCCTGCGGCGGTTCCGACTCCTCGGACTCCGGGTCCAAGGCCTCCGGTCCCGTCACCCTCGACTTCTGGGGCTGGGCGAACGGCCAGGAGGCCGTCGTCAAGGCGTTCAACGCGAGCCACAAGGACGTCAAGCTGAAGTACACCAAGGTCACCGACCAGCTGACCATGCAGAAGCAGCTGACCAACGCGGTCAAGGCCGGCAACGCGCCCTGCCTGCTGCAGAACACCGGCGAGTACGTGACGAGCTGGGTCGCCCAGGGCGCGCTCGCCGACATCACCCCGTACGTCGAGGCCGACAAGGACAAGTTCAACCCCGGCTCGTGGGCCACCGGCCAGGTCCAGGACAAGGTCTACGGCGTCCCCACCAGCTCGGCGCCCGCCTTCACGATCTACCGCACCGACATCTTCGAGAAGTACGGCCTTCAGCCGCCCGCGACCTGGGACGACTTCATCGCCGCGGGCAAGGTGCTGAAGAAGCACGGCATCAAGATCACCAACTACGCCGGGGAGGACCCGAGCACCCTGGAGATCCTCGCCATGCAGGCCGGGGCGCACTGGTACAGCATCGACGGCGGCTCCTGGAAGGTGGACTTCCAGGACGAGGGCACCCTCAAGGCCGCGAAGGTGATCCAGGAGATCATCGACGACGACCTGAACTCCAAGCTCTCCTTCGCCGACTACGCGGCCGTGCAGCGCAACTACGACAACGGTGGCACCGCCACCCGGCAGATCTCCACCTGGCAGATGTCCGGCATGGTGCAGAACTTCACCAAGTCCTTCGGCGACTGGGCGCTGTCCCCCTGGCCGGCCTTCAAGGGTGAGGCGCCCAAGACCCCCGCCGGCACCAACCAGAGCGGCAACCTCACCCTGGTGTCCGAGCAGTGCAAGAACAAGGAGCAGGCCGCCCAGGCCGCCCTGTGGATGTCCACCGACAGCGGAGCCGTCGAGACCATGGCGAGCCCGGAGACCGGCAGCGGTGTGATGCCGGCACTGGCCGACAGCGATGCCTACGTCTCCGAGGCGATCTCCGAGAAGCTGCTCGGCAAGAACTACGAGCCGGCCAAGAAGATCGTCACGGACAGCCTGGGCACCGTCACCACCGACTGGACCTTCGGCCCGAACTGGACCGCGATGTTCACGGAGATGCAGGACCAGTGGGCCGCGGTTGTCAGCAAGAAGCAGACGGTGACCGACCTGCTCGCGCACATGCAGAAGTGGACGGTCGACGACCTGAAGCGCCGCGGCATCAGCGTCAAGGGCTGAGGCGGACTCCATGATTCACTCGCAGCGCTGGAAAGGCGCCGCCTTCACGGTGCCTTTCCAGCTCGGCTTCGTCTTCCTCTACCTGCTTCCGATCGGCTACGCGATCTACCAGTCGATGTTCCTGCAGAAGCAGTCCGGACTCGGTCTCGGCGGCGCGACCAGGGAGTTCGTCGGGCTGGAGAACTACGGTCAGGGCCTGACCGACTCGGCGTTCATGACCTCCATCCTGAGGGTGGTGCTGTTCGCCTGTGTCCAGATCCCGTTCATGCTGCTCGTCAGCCTGGTGCTGGCGCTCGCCCTCGACGCGGTCACCTCGAAGGTGGCCGGCCGGTTCCGGATTCTGCTGCTGATTCCGTACATGATCCCCGGCGTGGTCGCGGCCATCGTGTGGGTCAACCTGTACAGCCCCGAGGTGGGCCCCCTGACGCCGCTCGGCGAACTGTTCGGGTTCCACTGGAACTTCTTCGCCCCCTCGATGGTGTGGCCGGCCATCGGCAACCTGCTGACCTGGCACGGCATCGGCTACAACATGGTGATCATCTACTCGGCGCTCCAGGGCGTGCCTCGTGAGCAGTTCGAGGCCGCGCGGCTGGACGGCGCGTCGGAGCTGCGGATCGCGTTGAGCATCAAGGTCCCGTTCGTGCGCGGGGCGCTCGTCCTGACCGCACTGCTGTCGATCATCCAGATGCTGCAGATCTTCAACGAGCCCGCGCTGTTCCGGAACGTGACCCCGCAGACCATCAGCGACAGCTTCACCCCCATCATGATCATCTACAACCAGGCGTTCAACGCCGGCAACTACCACTACGCCGCAGCCCTGTCCGTGCTCCTCGCCCTGATCCTCGGCGTCGCGTCCTTCCTCTTCTACCGGCTGACCTCGCGGGAGGCGGACTGATGGCGCTGACGGAAAACCGCAAGGAAAACGGAACAGAGAACGACGCGGCAAACGGCGCGGAGAACAGTGCCGAAAGCGGTGCGGAAAACAGTGCGGAAAGCGGTGCGGAAAACGGCATGGGAAGCACCGCCGCGCAGTCCCGCGGGCGTACCCTCCGGCGGCTCACGCGTCCGGACCCGGCCGCGCGCTCCCGGGGCGGCCAGCGCTTCCTCCTCGTCGGTCTGGCCCTGGCCGGCGCCTACAGCCTGTTCCCCGTGTGGTGGCTGATCGTCGCCTCGACCAAGGACCGCGTGGGGCTGTACCAGAGCAACGGGCTGTGGTTCTCCGGCATGCACCTGTGGGACAACCTGCACCAGGTGTTCACGTACGAGGACGGCATCTTCCTGCGCTGGACCGCCAACTCGTTCCTGTACGCGGGCGTCGGCTCTCTCGGCGGCACTCTCATCGCCCTCGCCACGGGCTACGGGCTGGCCCGGTTCGACTTCCCCGGCCGGAGCGTGGTGTTCGCGGCCGTGGTGGGCTCCTTCCTCATCCCGATCGCACTGCTCACCCTGCCGCTGTACCTGCTGTTCTCGGCGATCGGTCTGGTCGACACCCCCTGGG
Organism: Streptomyces acidicola; assembly: GCF_009377235.1. Taxonomy (GTDB): domain Bacteria; phylum Actinomycetota; class Actinomycetes; order Streptomycetales; family Streptomycetaceae; genus Streptomyces; species Streptomyces acidicola. The sequence continues at coordinate 18,518 of NZ_VMNX01000014.1, read as the reverse complement.
CGATGCTGATCCCCTGCCTGATCAACCCGTTCAGTGTGTATCTGGCCAAGGTCTACACGGAGGCGACGATCCCGTTCGAGCTGCTGGAGGCGGCCCGGATCGACGGCGCCGGGGAGCTCAGGATCTTCTTCAGCATCGTGCTGCGGATGATGACCACGGGCGGCGCGACGGTGTTCCTGCTCGCCTTCGTCAACACCTGGAACGCGTTCTTCCTCCCGCTGACCGTGCTGCGGGGCGAGGAGAACTGGACGCTCAACCTGGGTCTGTACAACTGGTCCGGCAAACGCCTGGAGTCGGGCATCGACGTGACCAGCCTGGTCCTGACCGGCGCCCTGCTCTCCATCATCCCCATGGCGATCATGATGGTCGCGATGCGCCGCTACTGGCGGACCGGCGTCACGCTGGGAGCCCTCAAGTGATGTCTCAAGGAATGTCTCAGGTGACGTCTCCAGTGACGCCCCGCGTGCTGCGCAACCCCGTCATCCGAGGCTTCGCCCCGGACCCGTCGATGGTCCGGGTGGGCGACTGGTACTACGTGGCGACGAGTTCGTTCGAGTGGTACCCGACGATCCCGGTCCACCGCTCCCGTGATCTGGCCCACTGGGAGTACGCGGGCCACGTCCGGGGCGCGGTCCCCGGGGACTCGCTCGCCGGGGTGCCCGACTCGGGCGGCGTCTGGGCGCCCTCCCTGAGCTGGGACGGCGAACGGTTCTGGGTGGTCTACTCCGTCGTACGCTCGGTCGGCACGCCGTACTTCGACCTGGACACGTACGTCAGTACGGCCAGTCACGTGGCCGGGAAGTGGACGGCTCCGCGCAGGGTCGCGAGCCACGGCTTCGATCCCGCGCTGTTCCACGAGGACGGACGGCTGTGGCTGCTCAACATGCAGAGCGACCACCGCCCCGGCGGGCAGCGCTTCGCCGGGATCGTCATGACCGAACTGAACCGCGAGACGCTGAGCCGCGTCGGCGACACGCACCTGCTGCTCCAGCACGAACGGCTCGTCGAAGGCCCCAAGCTGCTGCGGCACGGCGGCTGGTACCACCTTGCGCTCGCGGAGGGTGGCACCGGCTTCGAGCACGGCGTGCGGGTGGCGCGCAGCCGCACCCTCACCGGCCCGTACGAGCTGGACAGCCGGCCCCTGCTGACCTCCCGGGACGACCCGTCGGTGCCCTTGCAGAAGGCCGGGCACGCGGAACTGGTCGAGACGCCGGACGGCGGCTGGGTCCTCAGCCATCTGACGGCGCGTCCGCTGCGGACACCGCACGGACCGCGCTGCACGCTCGGTCGGGAGACGGCGATCCAGACGGTGGTCTGGGACGCCGACGGCTGGCCGAGGCTGGGTCATGGGGGATGGCACCCGGCGGTCAAGGTCGAGGTCGGGGGCAGGGGCGGATGCAGGGAAGGGGTCGGGCTCGGAGGCGGGGTCCCGGCCCCCGAAGAGGCGCACGAGCCGTACGTCCCCGAACCGTCTGAACCGTCCGAGGTCCTGGCGTGGCCGTGGAGCACCCTGCGCTCGTACGCCGACGCCTCCTGGGCCGACACCACCACCCGCCCCGGCTGGATCCGGCTGCGCGGCCGGCACGGGCCGGAGTCCCGGTGGGCACAGAGCCTGCTCGCCCAACGGATCACCGAACACCGCGCAAAGGCGCAGGTCACGGTGGAGGCCCGGCCGCGCACCTTCACTCAGGCGGCGGGGCTGGTGCTGTGGTACTGCGCCAAGTCCTATCTGAGCCTGGACCTGACCTGGGCGGAGCCCGAGGGGGAGGCACAGCGCGGCCAGCAGTGGCGGGGCGGCGGGCATACGGTGCTGAGTCTCGTGGAGCGCGACGAGGAGGGGGCGCGGCAGGCGGCCGTCGTCGAGGTCGACGCTCGGACGCCGGTCACGCTCGGAGTGACGGTCGAGGGGGCCGAGGCCCGCTTCTGGTTCGTCCGGGACCCGGACCGGGACGCGGACGGGGACGGGGTGCGCGTGCCGGTCGGCCCGCCGCTGGACTTCAGTCGCCTCTCGGACGACTACGGGTCCCGGCTGCGCTTCACCGGCGCGATGGCGGGCATCCACGCACGGGATCTCGTCGACGCGTCCTTCACCGCCGACTTCAGCGGCTTCCGGCTGACGTGTGTGCCGGACTGAGGAGTCCTCGCACTCGTCAAGCTCCTCGTACTCATCCTCCTCGTACTCGTCGAACTCCTCACTGTTCGACGTTTCGAAAGTTCAGGACCCGCGTGATGCCGTGATTCCCGGTGTCTTCACGTCGCCTTGTGGCACATCTAGGGTAGGAAGCGCTTTCTGTCGGGCCGTTTTCGATCACGGCGGAAAACAGCGCTGGTCCAACTTTCGATGGCCCTCGGGCGGGCCGGAGAGGTGGTCTTCGATGGTCCGTTCCGGAAGCGGGGCCGTGGTACCTGCCGGGGGCACGTCCCGCGAGGGAGGTGCGGCCCGCACGGGAAGTGCGGGCGCCCGTACGGCAGGTGGCGGCGCGACGACGGGGCCGACGCTGGCGGTGGTGGCGCGCGAGGCCGGGGTGTCGGTGCCGACCGCGTCCAAGGTGGTCAACGGGAGGGAGGACGTGGCGCCGGAGACCCGGCGGCGGGTGACCGAGGCACTGGAGCGGCTCGGCTACGTCCGCAGACCCCGCGTCGAGGCGGCGAAGGCACCTGGCCTGGTCGACCTGGTGGTGCACTCGCTGGACAGTTCCTGGTCGGGCGCGGTGCTGCACGGGGTGGAGGAGGCGGCGCACAACGCGGGCCTGGAGGTCGTGGTGTCGGCCTCGCTGAGCCGGACCCGGGGCGGGCACCCCGAGCGGGCCTGGCTCGACAAGCTGACCGCACGCGGTTCGTCCGGGGTCCTCCTCAACCTGGCCGAGCTGACCCCGTCCCAGTACACCTGGCTGGACCAGCACCGCATCCCGTTCGTGATGATCGACCCCGCCGTCGAACCCCCGCCGGGCGTCGTGTCGGTGGGCGCCGCCAACTGGCAGGGCGGGGTCAGCGCCGCCGAGCACCTGCTCGCGCTGGGCCACGAGCGGATCGCGTGCGTCGGCGGGTACCGGCGCAAAATGTGCAGCAGCGCGCGGATCGCGGGCTACCGCTCGGCGCTCGCGTCGGCCGGGATCCGGCACCGCCCCGAGTACGTCCGGCACGGCAACTTCGACGAAACCTCCGCCTACCGCCGCATGCTGGAGCTCCTCGATCTCCCCGAACCGCCGACCGCCGTGTTCGTGTGCTCCGACCAGATGGCCTTCGGGGTGTACCGGGCGCTGGCCGAGCGGGGGCTCCGCGTACCGGACGACATGAGCGTGGTCGGCTTCGACGACCTGCCGGAGGCCCGCTGGGCCTCCCCCGGCCTCACCACGGTCCGCCAGCCGCTGTCGGAGATGGCGGCGACGGCACTGCGCCTGCTGGTGCGGCTGATGGCGGGCGAACAACCCGAGGGCACGCGCACGGAGTTGTCGACGCGGCTGGTGGAGCGGGCGAGTACGGGGGCGCCGCGGGGGTGAGGCGCCGCCGAGCGGCCTCGCGGTGACTCGGCTCTCGTCCCTCCCGGACAAGGGAATGGCACCCCGGTGAACGGAAGGCGTCGCCGGCCCGTACCGTGAGTGGCGGTCCCCGCCTTCGGGCCGGTCCGTCGTACCACCGCACGGTTTTCCATGGAAGGACCTCCGGGTTGTCGCACACACCCACTCCGCAGCTTCCGGCAACGGACCACGAGGCGGCCGCTGTTCCGGAGCGATCACCCGACGACGACACCGCAGCCGTGGATGGCGGGGACACCTCGGAGGAGCCACGGGCGGACGGCAAGGCCGAACCGGCTGACGAGAAAGCCGCGTTGACGGCCGAGTCGGTCGAGACGAAACCGAGCGCCCCCAAGACAACCGAAGCAAAGACGGCCGAAGCAAAGACGGCCGAGGCGAAGACGGCCGAGGCGAAGACGGCCGAGGCGAAGACGAGCGACCCGAAGACGGCCGAGACGAAAACGAGTGACACGGACGACAAGGGCACCGCGGTCTCGCGCGAGCCGAGCACGGGCGTCACCGATGAGGCCGACGTCGCCGCGGCCAAGGAGACAGACGCAAGCACCACCCAGCAGCAGACCGCCGCCGACGGCGGCACCCCTGAAGAGTCCAGCACCCCCGAACAGACCCGCACCCCCGAACAGTCCGGCACCCTCGATCAGTCCGCCGAACCTCCCACCCCCCACGGCTGGCGCGAACGACGCCCCGGCCTGGCCCGCGCCCTGGCCTGGACCGTCACCGGACTCGCCCTCGTGCTCGTGCTGTTCGCGTTGATCGTGCCGAACGACATCACGAAGTTCGAACCGGCGAGGTTCGTCCGCATCCCGGCGGAGGGGATTCTCGGCGCCGGGCTGTTGCTCCTCCTGCCGCCGAGGACACGGAAGTTGATGGCGGTGGTCATGGGCGCGGGCCTCGGCCTGCTGACCATCCTCAAACTTCTCGACATGGGCTTCTACTGGACCCTGGACCGGCCCTTCGACCTGGTGCTGGACTGGATCCTGCTGGACGACGCCCAGTCGTTCGTGAAGGACCTGGCCGGCGAGAGCGGCGCACTCGCGGCGACGATCGGGCTGATCGTGCTCGTGGCCACCTTTGTCGTCCTCCTGGTGCTGTCCATGCTCCGGCTGACCCGGCTCATGGTGAGCAACCGTCACACCACGGGCCGTACGCTGCTCGTCCTCGGCACGGCCTGGATCACCTGCTCCACGCTGACGCTGGAGTTCTCCGGTGTGCCGGTCGCCTCCCACAGCGCGGCCACGCTCGTCGAGAACCGCGTCGAGGCGGTGCGTTCGGGACTGCGGGACGGCAAGGCGTTCCAGAAGCAGGCGGACGACGACGCCTTCGCCGATGTCCCGCCGGACCAGTTGCTGACCGGCCTGCGCGGCAAGGACGTCCTGATCACGTTCATCGAGAGCTACGGCCGCTCCGCGATCGACGACCCGCAGATGGGCGAGCCGCTGGGCAAGACGCTGGAGCAGAAGACGAAGGAGCTGACGGACGCCGGATACGCGTCCCGCAGTGGCTGGCTGCGCTCCCCCATCACGGGCGCCGGCAGCTGGCTGGGCCACTCCACGTTCCTGTCCGGTCTGTGGATCAAGAACCAGCAGCGCTACCGCAACCTCGTCTCGGGCGACCGCCTCACCCTCACCGAGGCCTTCCGCCGCACCGGTGCATGGCGCACGGTCGGTATCGTGCCGGGCACCCAGAAGGCGTGGCCGGAGGGCAAGTACTTCGGCCTGGACCACATCTACGACTCCGACGAACTCGGCTACAAGGGCCCGAAGTTCAGCTGGTCCACCATGCCCGACCAGTACACCCTGAAGGCCTTCGAGGAGCTGGAGCACGGAAAGAAGGACCGGAAGCCGATGATGGCGGAGATCATCCTGACCTCCAGCCACAACCCCTGGGCGCCCATCCCGAGGACGATCCCCGAGGACCAGGTCGGCGACGGCTCCGTCTACCACTCCCTCCAGAAGAAGGAGGGCAAGGACCCCACGGAGGTCTGGAAGGACCCCTTGAACGTCCGCGACGAGTACCGCAAGTCCATCGAGTACTCGGTGACCAGCCTCGTCGACTACGTCGCGAAGTACGGCTCGAAGGACACCGTTCTGGTCTTCCTCGGCGACCACCAGCCCAACAAGACGGTCACCGGCGAGAACCCGAACTACGACGTGCCTGTCTCGATCGTCGCGCAGGACCCGAAGGTGCTGGACAAGATCTCCGACTGGGGCTGGACGGACGGGCTCAAGCCCGGCGACAACGCCCCGGAATGGCGGATGGACAAGTTCCGCGATCGCTTCATGACGGCGTTCGGCCCGCAGGGTGGCGGGACGACCTCCTGAGCGGAGCTGCCGAAGTCCGGTGCGGGTGCGGTCCCGTCACGGGTCCGGGGTATCGGGCTGCCGGCGATTGGCTGTGCACGGCCGTGTTCTGGTGCGCATGCGCGGAGACATCCAGCGTGTGCCGGCCCCCTGGGCGGTGAAAGGACCGCGTCCGCCGGGTGCACGTTGGACACGCCGCGGCCCCGGATTCGGGATGCGTGGCACCCACCCCGGCCCGAACACACAGGTCAGCCAGCGGCAGTGGCCCCTCTCCCGCCAGCCCCAGAAGGTCACACGCGCATCGCCCACAGTGTGCCGCTGCCGTCGAGGATCACGATCGAGTCGCCGCTCGCGGCAGGCGCGCTGATGGCCGGGCTGTCGAACTGGCCTGTCCAGAGCGTGCGGCCGTGCTCCACTCCGACGATCCGCGCGCTGGTCCAGCGCTGGAAAACTCGTGCCTGCTCTGTCCCGGAGAGCAGGGCGTATTTGCCGGTGGTCTCCACTCTCTGAGTATCCGCTTGCCACCGTTTTGTGCCGTCGTCGGCGGCCAGGCACACCGGTCCCGATCCCGTGGACAGGACGAACCCGCCCGCCACGCTGATCGTCGCCTGTTCCTTCAGGTCAACCTCTTGGTACGAACTGCCGTAGGTCCAGGTCTGCTCGCCGGTGAGTCCGTTCAGTGCGGCCGGTTTCCGGCGGGACCCCGCGGGCAGCGGAAGGAACACTGTGGTGCCCGACACCAGCTCGTCGAGCGGCTGGAAGGCTCCGACGACGAGGGTGTCCGGTTTGGTCTTCTGAAACGGGCTCCGCCACATCACCTCACCTGTGTCCGCCTTGCGGCAGACGAGGTCGACGGGGGCTGTCCTGCCGTCCTCGTAGCAGAGCAGGCCCTCACCCAGGGGCTGCGCCAGGTCGCCCTGCGGCTGGAAGCCGGAGCGTGTCCACAGCTCCTTGCCCGTCTTGCCGAGTACTGCGGTTCCGCCGCTGCAGAGGATCAGGTCGCCGGCCAGGATCGGTGTGGATTGGTAGGGGGAGGATGCGTCGAACCCCCATCGCGAGGTGCCGGTGCGCGGGTCGACTCCGGTCACGTAACCGTCCTCTACGGTGATCAGCAGGCCGCTGGGCCGGTGCACATCCAGCGACATGGAGGCGCCGTAGGAGACCGACCGCTGCCACCGGCGCTCGCCGGTGGCAGCGTCGAAGGCGTGCACCAGTCCGCCTTTGTCCTCGGAGTCCTGGGTCAGGGCGAGTACCGTGCCGCCGACGACCGCGAAGCGTGTATCCCGGGACCAGGCCACGTCGAGGGACGCCTTCCACAGACGCTCACCGCTGGCCAGGTCGAAGGTGTGGAGCGCGGCGGTCTCCTTCCAGTAGTGACCGGCGGCCACATGGCACCGGCCGTCGGCCAGGACGACGTCCGGACCGTCGGAGTTGAACAAGTCGACGTCTGCGATCTTCTGCGACCAGGCGACCGGGTCCCGCTCAGGGGCGCCGGTCAGGTACATCGCCGCCGCCCCTCCGGCGACCGCGACCGCGGCGACGCCCGCGCCCCTCAGGAGCAGGCTGCGCCGGCTCATGCCTGTACCACCGGACGGCCCGGCGGGCGACTGAACCGTAGCTGCCGCCGCGAGATCGTCGGACACGGAGGCAGCCGGAGGCGGTGAGCTCGCCCCTTGCTCCTCCCTGTCGACGACGGTGGGGGTGTAGCGACGGGCCGCGGGTACGGCCTGCCGCTCACCACCGAAGCTCCGCAGCTCGTCGGCGAGCATGGCGGCCGATTCGTATCGCTCGCGCGGGTCCTTGGCCAGCAGCCGACCGACCAGACGGTCCCACGGAGCGGAGACGCCGGGCACGAGGCTGCTCGGCGCGGGGGGCGGATCGTGAAGGTGCGCCGTGACATACCCGAGGGTGTCCGGGGAGTCGAACGGCAGCCGCCCGGTGAGCAGTTCGAACAGCACGCACCCGAGGGAGTACAGGTCGCTGCGCTGCTCGGGGCGCCCGCGTGCCTGCTCCGGTGCCATGTACGCGGCCGTGCCCACCATGAACCCGGTGTGGGTCAGCCGGTCACCGGTGGCCGAGGGGTCGGCGGCGCGGGCGATCCCGAAGTCGAGCACCTTCAGGCTGCCCGAGGCCGTGACGAACAGATTTGCGGGCTTGATGTCGCGGTGGAGGATGCCGGCGGCATGCGCCTCACCCAGCGCGTCGCACACCTGCGCCCCCCACCGCGCCACCTCCTCCTCGCCGACAGGTCCGCGCCGGACAACGGCGTCCAGGCCCTCGCCCCGGAGCAGTTCCATCACGAGGAACGGCGTCGTGCCCTGGCCGGTGGTTGCCTCACCGAGGTCGTGGACGGTCACGATATGGGGATGCTGAAGCGCGGCGGTGATCCGCGCCTCCCGCAGAAACCGGGCGCGCGCCTCGTCGGCCCGACTGCCGCCACCCGCAAGGACCGAGATCACCTTGACCGCGACCGGCCGCCGCAGACTTCCGTCCTGTGCCTCCCACACCTCCCCCATCCCGCCGCGCCCCAGCGGGCGCACCAGGCGGTAGCGGTCAGCGAGTATCAGATCCCGGTCGTCCATAGCCCCAAGTCCCCCGGTGGCATGCGGTTTTCACTCGGCAGCGTTGATCGTAGACCGTGCCGACGGCCGCTTCACCCGGGCCCGGGCCTGCTTCGACATGGTCGGCTGACGCGGCTCAGGCGAGACACATTCCCTCGCGGAGTCTGCGCGGCTCGGCTCCACCCGCGCGCCCGGCGCGATCAGATCGCCAACCGCAAGAAGCGCGGTTCTCGCGGGGACCGTCCGCTGAAGTTCGACCCGGCCGACTACAAAGAACGCCACGCGGTGGAGTGCGGCATCAATCGCCTCAAACGGCACCGCTCGGTCGCCCCAGTCATCTGCCCCGGGTGACCGCACGTGGGGAGCCGTCCGACCCAACTGGTCGCCTCCAGGCCGGCGGACGCGGCCCGGCGGGCAGTGTCACTGGCCCGTGCTTGACTGCCTGGTCATGGACGAACAGGAGTTGCTCGCGGTTGTTCATGCCCTGGTTGCACGGGGCCGACGAAACCTGGTGTGCAACCAGGCCGGTCATGGAACAGGGCACATATGCCTGACGCTGGATGAAGGCATCGACCCGCCCGCCTTCGGTCAGGTACTCAGCGACTGGTACGGGCTGCCACGCAACCTTGCCAAAGGCGGGAATGCCGATCCGACCTTGACCGAACGCACCGGAGAACCGCTCCTCGCCCCCTTCGGGAATCGACTCGTTGAGATGCGCGCGTGGACCTACGCCGACCGATGGATCGGCTGCGGGGCGGTACGGACCGACAGCGATGTGAGGCCTGTTGTGCTCGTCGCCGAGAGGGCCACGTGGAAACCGGACGAGCTGCCGGAGGACGCATCCTGGGTGGACGCTGTCGTCGCCGTCACCGGATGGTCGCGAGACCGGGTCGACGTGGTCGACTGGACTGCGGTCGAGACCCGGCTCGGAACAGCCCTGCCCGGTGACTACAAGAGGCTGGTCGAGCTGTTCGGGTATGGAGCATTCGACGACTACCTCCAACTCCTGCTCGCCGGCGGGCCGCCCGGGAGTCTCGACATCGTCGAGTTCAACGAGTTCTGGGCGCGGACCGCCGCAACTGACGGCGACGGCCCGTGGGAACCGTACGGGCTGTATCCGGCCCCCGGTGGGTTGCTGCAGTGGGCGAGCACCGAACAGAGGACCTCCTTCTATTGGCTCACGGAGGACGCTGACCCCAACCGGTGGCCCATCCTCGTCACAGACGACGCCTACACCAATTGGGACCGCTTCGACGGCTCGACCGCGGCGTTCATCCACCGTCTGCTCACCGACCCGCTGCATCCTTACTCGACCGCTCGCTACTTCGACATCCACTGGTTCATGGCCTACGAGAGCTCCAACCAGGACGGCGATCAATGACTCTCATCGTGCATCTCGAAGAGCACGGCAGTGACCAGCCGTAGGAGGGCGTCGTCGTTGGGGAAGTCCTGGACAACGTCGACGCGACGCTTGATCTCGCGGTTGACCCGCTCCAGCGGGTTGGTCGACTGAGCATTCTTCCAGTGCCGTTCCGGGAAGGCTGCGGTGTGGACGCGGCGGCAATTGATAGACGGCATGCGGTGGCGGACCCGGACCGGTGCTCCCTGGCGTGATGTGCCGGAGCGGTATGGGCCGTGGGATCGGATCTACGACCTGTTCCGGCGCCGGCAGCGCGACGGTACCTGGGCCAGGATCGTCACCCGGCTTCAGACCCAGGCGGACGCGAAGGGGCCTCATCACCCGGGAGGTCAACGTCGACTCCACCGTCTGCCGGGCCCACCACCATGCGGCCGGGGCCTCCAAAAAAAAGGGGGGCCTGCAGAAGGAGCGACCCGGCGGCATCGCCGTCGAGCCGGCCGGTCATGATCTCGACCGACTACCGCGAGCGCCACGCCGTCGGGTGCGGGATCAACCGTCTCAAGCGCCACCCGGTCGTGGCCACGAGGTATGACAAGCTCGCCGACCGCTGTGAGGCGACCGTGCTGGTCGCAGCCCTCAACGAGTGGCTGTGACCAGCACGGATCCGACATGCTGCTAGCCGTCGATGTCGAGCGCTGTGCCGTACAGCCGGTCCACCTTCAACCGGATGACCACCCGGCGCTCGGCGACCAGTTGCTCCAGGAAAGCCTCTTCGTCCTCGGGCTTCGCGGCCTTCGGGATCATGCCGAGCAGTTCCCGCCCCACCGCGTCGCCGCGAACCGTCGTGATCTCGGAAACCTCGGCCTCGCCTTCGGCGACCGCGAACGACCACACGTCGCCGCCCTGCACATGCAGCGCCGCGCGCGGGTTACGCCGCAGATGCCCGACCTTGACCCGGTCGGCCGTCGTCGAGAACCGCACCATGCGGGCTCCGGAATCCCAGCTGTACAGCATGGTGGTCAGGTGGGGGTGCCCACTGCGCTTGACGGTGGCGAGCGTGCCGAACTGATGCTTGCCCAGCAGGTGGGAGATGGCTTCCTCGGACAGTGGGCGAGGCGCTGGTCCTTGAGTCATGACATGGTCAACGTCCTTGGCGGCCCAGCAATTTCTTTCATGCACACCATGAGCCCAACGCCCACTTCCACATCACGCCCTAGGTCCTGTCGTCAAGGCGCGCCGCCCAGTTGATCCCGCCGAGCAGGTGGGCGCGGAAGTCCGCGTCGTCGTACGCCTCCGAGGCGTGTCCGAGCGCGGCGCGATCCTCGATCACGGCCTTGCCCGGCTGATGCTCGGGGTGGCGCGGGAACCGCGCACCGAGCAACTCGCCACGACAGCAGCGTACGGGTCAAGGGGCCCCTCCAACTCCTCCAACGCGGCCAGGTCCTCTGTCGCGTCTACGTCGAAGGCAACGGGCAGCTCCGGCAGTTACGGACGTATGGTCTGGCCCTGCGCAGTGCCTTCCACGGCCTCCACATACGCACGGGCCACCTCGCGGACGGGAGTACCGTCGGTTGAGTCCGCCCCCATGCTTTCCAGGGTCTCCTTGATCCACCCAGGACTGATGAGGTTGATACGCAGACCCCGCGGCAGCTCATCAGCCGCGTTGCGGACGAAGCCCTCCAGACCAGAGTTGATGAGGGCCCCCAGCGAGCCGCCCGCGAGCGGAGCGGAGAAGGTGCCTCCGGTCAGGGTGACGCAACCGCCGTCCCGGAGATGACGTACGGCTCGCCGGGCCAGCGCGACCTGTCCCAAGAGCTTGCCCCGCAGTCCGCCGGTGATCTCGTCATCCGTCGCTGACGCCAGGTCCACCAGCGGGCCATTGGCGGCACAGCACACCACCGCGTCCAGGTCCGTCACCTCGCCGAAGAGCGCATCCAGGGAGGCAGGATCTTCCAGATCCACCGTCACCGGGCCTCTACGCGAAGCCTTCACGATCTGATGAGAAGCCTCCAACGCGCCGGCGACAGCACTGCCGACCGTTCCCGTCGCCCCGATCACAAGTACTTTCATGTCACTGATCATGTCAGTGGTGGCGCCCCTTCCGGGGTGGAAGGTTCGGCATGGCGCCGACGCTCCGAACCGACCGAAAGCAATGTCATGAGCACGACTACCCTCACAGCTCACTTCGGCGGGGGCAGGCCGGTGCCGCAGTGGCGGCATGGGCCGCGGCGGCGGGAGGTCGTCGGACAGACGGGCCGGGCAGGTCTTGAGGGGGGCGGCTCACTGGATACGGTCACACGGCGCCGGGCCCGGATGCGGTTCAGCTGGAGCGGTCCTGGAGGTCGGCCAGGGCGACGGCCCGGCGGATGTACTTGTTCCGGCCGAGGTCACCGACGGTTTTGATCCTCAACGCGGACAGCGCCTCACCGTGGGCGTCCGTCAGTCCCTGCAGCGCGGCCACCGGCGCTTCGAGGACCTCGTTGAGTGAGAGGTTCTCGTACTTCTTGTCCAGGACCTTGTCGAGGTTGCTCTGAACGGGCATGGGTCCCTCCAGGGTTCGTGTGGCGCCCGTACGACGCCGCAACCGGCCTGTGACCGGCTCTGTCCGTTCCACTGTTCCCCCGTGACCGCGGGCGCGCATGCCGGGTGCCGCGTTCGGGGGAAGGTGGACGGACGGCCCCGGCCCTGCAACGACTCGGGCAGCAGCAGCCGGACGCACGGACGAACTCAGGAGCGTTGCGGCTGCACTTCGTATCCAGCGAGACAGAGCCTCAAGCGGCACTGGTCCTCAGCTTCAACGAGCACCTGCTGCCCCCAGTAGGCGGTGAGGCGGTGCGCGACATCGACCAGCCGACGGCGGTCTTCCCGCGTGTACGCAGGGAAACGCGCCCAGCCTTGGTCAGCGATCTCGTTGCCGAGTTCGCTGAACAACACAGACCGGAAGCGCCGCTCTTCCTCGTCGGTCAGTGGTGTACCGGCGCCCTCCGCCGGCCGCAACCGGACGTTGTAAAGGTCGCGTATCACGGTGCGGCTCGCAATCTGCTCAAGGTCCGTTCACGAGAGCCGACCGGCCCACGTTCGGCGACAGGCCCTCCTGGGACAGACGGGCCGCCCAGCTGATCCCGCCGAGCAGATGAGCGCGGAAGTCCGGGTCGTCGTACGCCTCCGAGGCGTGTCCGAGGGCGGTGTAGAAGACCCGGCCCGCGCCCTGCTCGCGGCACCAGACCAGCGGGTGGTCGGCGCCCATCCCACCGCCGTCGTACGAAGACTCGTCGGCGCGGGCCAGCACACGCACCGCGCCGCGTGGGTTGGCCCGGAAGTCGTACCACTCGTCGGTGAACTCCCATACGGCGGGCAGGTGCCGGGTCGCGGGATGTTCCCGGTCCTCGATCACGGCCTTGCCCGGCTGGTACTCGGGGTGGCGTGCGAACCGCGCGCCGAGCAACTCGCCGTAGTACGGCCAGTCGTACTCGGTGCAGGCGGCCGCGTGCACCCCGACGAAGCCACCGCCCCCTTCGACGTACGCCGAGAGCCGTGCGCGCCCCTCATCGGTCAGCACCTCACCACTGGTGGAGAGGAAGACGACGGCCGCGTACGGGTCGAGGGGCCCCTCCAACTCCTCCAGCGCGGCCGGGTCCTCGGTGGCGTCGACGTCGAAGCCGAGAGCACCTACGGCGGCCACGCCGGCCGGGATGGAGTCGTGCCGGTAGGCGGTCGTGCGGGTGTAGACCAGGATGCGGGCCGACATGGTCGCTGACATGGGCAGAGCCTATTCCGGTGCTCCTGCCACCCCCAAGGACCGAAAATTTCGAAGACCGCACGAACGCTGAGTCAGGCGCCCGGCCGACGCCCGCCCGCTGCCCTCGTCAGGCTGCGGGCGGGGCCAGCACCAGTTGTCAGCCGGCGCACTCGGACTGGTAGCTGCGCACGCTGTCCTGTACGAGGCGGCTCGCCTCGGCGGCGTCGCCGTACCCGTTCAGCTCGACCTTCTTGCCGCCCTCGGGCAGCTGCTTGTAGACGCGGAAGAACGCCTCGATGCGCTGCTGTTCGGCGCTCGGCAGGTCCTTGATGTTCTTGATGTCCGCGTAGGTGGGGTCCACGCCGTCGACCGGGACGGAGACGATCTTCTCGTCGGCCTCACCGCCGTCGACCATGCGCAGCACGCCGATGGGCCGTACGTTGATCACCGAACCCGGTGTCATGGGCTCGCGGGTCAGGACCAGCCCGTCGAGCGGGTCTCCGTCGCCGCCCACCGACTGCGGCAGCGAACCGTAGTTGGCGGGGTAGGACACGGGCATCGACATGAAGCGGTCCGCGACGAGCTGGCCGGTGGCCGGATCGATCTCGTACTTGGTGATGCTGTCCTGGGGTATTTCGACGACGACGTTGAAGCCCTCCTTGCGGATGTCCTTGGCCGCGGGCTGCGGGTAGGCCAGCGGATGTACGTACCCGCCCTCGGCCGACGGCCAGCACGTGACCTTCGTGGCCGCCGACGCGGCTCCCGACGAGGCCGTCGCACCGGTCACGGCCACCACGCCCAGGGCGACGGCTACGGCTGCCGGCGCTGCGATCAGGGCTGCGGGACGGGAAAAGGCTTTACGCACAACAAGTCCTTAAGTCGGCATGGTTGACAATCCAGGAACATCGCATGGTGTGGTGAACGATCACCGTCCATGCGATGACAGTTGCCCGCAGCAACTCGCCTCCCCGTCGCAGCGCTAACGCGCCGCGCCGGCATGTTCGGTCACCTCCCGGGGTGGCTGGTCGCCATCCCCTTGTGGTGTGGCGCGGAAGGGGGCGGCCAGGGTGGGCAGGATGTGCCGGCGGTTGCGGATGAACGCGGCCAGGGCGATCGCCGCGTAGACGCCGCACAGCACGTAGCGGGCCTGTTGGCCGGGCAGAACGAACTGGACGGCGAACAGCCCCAGCAGCGTCCAGGCCGCCCAGCGGGGGAACCGCAGGGCGAGCAGTGCCGCAACCCCCAGCAGAGTCTGTGTCGCGGTGAGGAGGAATTCCTCCACCTGGCGTCCGTCGAGCTGAAGTGCCGTGCCGCCTCCGCCGAGGAGGTAGGCGACAGGCAGGCTGCCGACGAGCATGGTCCACTGGTTGACCTTGCTGGAGATCAGGGTGCCGATCGCGGCGGCGCCGTTGCCGCGCACGGCGAACAGAATCGCCACGATGAACTCGGGGGACTCCGAGGCCAGCGGTGCGAGCCACTGCACGAGCAGGAACTCGTCGATGCCCAACCGGGTCCCGGTCGCGATGAGATTGTGGGCGAAGGGTTCCGCACAGGCCAGAATCACCGCGGCGGCGAAGAGGAACAGTCCCACTACGAGGGTCCGGCGGGTGCGTGCGGGAAGCTCACCGATGACGGCCGCGGGCCCTACCAGATCGGGCTCCTCGACCTCACTGTGGGCGACCTTCCACAGATAGAAGCCGAAGAAGCCCAGCAGTGCGAATCCCAGCAGCAGAGAGATCTGCCCGGTCATCGGAATGACGAAGGCGACGAGCGACGCGATGGCCAGGAAGCCGAGTTCCACCCTGTAGTCGGATTCCAGCGTCAGCTCACGGACCGTCTTGCCGGTGCGGCGCCTGGCGACTGCCAAGGCGACGAGCACGACCAGCGACCAGCCCAGACCGAGCAGCAGACGGTTGGAGCCCGTCATGTTCGCCGCGGCGTACGCGACATAGTCCGGGTTGCTGCCCGCGGTGTAGGCGAAGTAGAGGTCGATGGCGTACTCCGGCAGCACGGCGATCACCGCGAGGATCGCGATCGCCAGGCCGCCGGAGATGTCGACCTGCGCGGCCTCCGCGGCCCAGGCCAGCACGAACGAGGCGGCCACGACGGCCGTACCGAACAGCAGCAGCCCCACCACAGGATCCGGGGACACACCGGAGAACCGCATGATCAGCGCGGGCAGTGTCAGCGTGCCGCACAGCGCCAGGGGGCGCAGCAGCTTCGCATGCATGGACGTTCCTTCCGAACGGCGGCCTGCCTCGTCCGGAGATGAAGGGGTCTCGGCCAGGCAGACAGCAACTGGCCGAAGGTCTCGCCCACCCACGCCGCGCGCGGGCCCCACCGACGGAGAACGCTGGGGTTCTCAGTATGTCGACCGGTGGACTTGCGGACTACTCCCCTTCGGAACGCCGCCATCATCACACGGATTCGATACTTTCGCAATTAACGAAATGAGACCCGGAGGGGCACCCCGGGCGAGGGAGAAAGAGAGAATACGAGTCACCATGCCGAACCTTCCCGCCCCCGACGCCGCACCTGAACCCCTGCCCGGCCGACACTCCGAGCCGACCGGAGCGCAACTCGCCGCCGCGGCCGAAACCTTCGCACTCCTGGCCAGTCCGCCGCGCCTCCACCTGGTATGGCTCATCACTCACGGCGCTTACGACGTCGGCACCCTCGCCACGCGCGTCGGCCTGAGCATCGCCACCGCCAGCCAGCACCTGAGCAAACTCCGCCTGGCAGGAGTGATCACCGCGCGGCGGGAGGGCCGACGTCACATCTACACCGTCGAGGACCCGCACGTCCTCACGCTGATTGCCCAGATCTTCGACCACATCGCCCCGGACGGCACCCTCGCGCCCGACCCGCCCCTGTGACACGGCGCCCTCCGCAAAGGCGACAGTGAGTGCCGGAGCGGCATCCGGCCGGACGGCCGCAACCACCTCGGATTGACGGATTCACCACCACTCCCACCGGGCAGTGATCCAGAATGTCATGAGCACGACTACCCTTCCCCCACAAGGAGGTCGATCATGTACGTCCGCACGCTGACCGGCGGCCTGGCAGCCGCTGTCGTGGTGTCCCTGTCCCTGACGAGCGGCCAGGCCGTGGCCGCTCCCCCCGACACGGCGAACACCCCCCTGGCCGCCCGTGTGTTCACCTACGACGCCAGCGGCTCCGCGGAGTTCAGGAGCGCCGTCGACCGGGGCGCGGCGATCTGGAACGAGAGTGTCGACGCCGTCGAGTTGCGGCCGGTCGCCGCCGGGCAACGCGCGAACATACGGGTCCTCGCGGACGACGGCTGGCCGCGCGCACTGCCCACCACCCTCGGCAACGGAACCGTCTATATCGGACGCCAGGCCGTCGACGAGGGGCACAACACGATTCGTATCTCGTCCCACGAACTCGGGCACATCCTGGGCCTCCCCGACCGCAAGCCCGGACCGTGCACAAGCCTGATGTCCGGTTCCAGCGCGGGCACCACGTGCACGAACCCCTATCCGAACGCGGCGGAAAAGGCAGAGGTCGAGGGGAACTTCGGCGGCGCGCTCGTCGGCCGGGCCCCGGCGGCCCTTCCAGAGGTGATCGTGGACTGACGCCTACCGCGCACCACACATGAGGAAGACCGAACGCCCGCCTGCGCCCCTGAGGCGGGCGTTCGCGCATCGGGCTCCTACCGCGGGCCTCCTACCGCAGTCCCCCCTTCGGCGTACACCGAGAGCCGAGCACGTACGGCGGCTCACGCCGCTCCGTCCGCGTACCGCCAGAACCCCCGCATCAGGGCCGGTGGGGTCGGGCCGGTCATCGCGACCTGGGTGAGCAGGATGGACACCGTGCCGGTGGACGGGGTGATGTGCGCCGCCGTTCCTGTGCCACCGACCCAGCCGTAGCGTCCCGGGACGTTCCAGGGATCGACGGCCTCGATGTCGACCGAACCGCCGAAACCCCAGCCCTGCCCCTCCAGGAACAGCCTGCCCGCCTCGCGCTGAGCCCGGGTCAGATGGTCGGTGGTCATCATCTCCACCGAGGCGGGCGACAGCAGACGGCGCCCGGCGGCGCTGCCCTGGGCGAGCAGCATCCGCGCGAACGCGTACCAGTCGTCGACGGTCGACACCAGCCCGCCCGCGCCGGACGGAAACGCCGGCATATGGGCCCACTGCCCGTCAGGGGCGTCGACCAGTTGGAACGCGCCCGGCGGATCGGTTCGGTAGTAGCTGGTGAACCGGTCCAGCTTCCCGGCCGGTACCTCGAACCCGGTGTCGACCATGCCAAGCGGCTCGAACAGCCGCTCAGCCAGGAACTCGGGCAGCGGGCGCCCCGACACCCTGGCGATCAGCACGCCCTGGATGTCGGAGCAGGTGTTGTACAGCCACGCGTCGCCCGGCTGGTGCAGCAGCGGAATGCGCGACAGCTTCGCCATCCACTCGTCCGGCGCCGCGACGGCCTGTGGCTGCGGCGGCGCCTGTTTCAGCTCGCTGAACAGTGGCTGCAACGCGGGCAGTGAGAAGTCGGACGAGAAACCGTATCCCGCTCGGAAGGTCAGCAGGTCGGCGACGGTGATCTGCCGGGCCGCCGGGACCACGTCGTCGACCGGACCGGCCGGCGTGCGGACAACGACCGGTGCCGCGAGCTCCGGCAGCCATCGCGCGACCGGGTCGTCCAGCGTCATCCGGCCGTCCTCCACAAGCATCATGACCGCGGCGGCGACGACAGGTTTGGTGATCGACGCGATACGGAAGATCGAGTCCCGCGCCATCAGGGCGGTGCCCTCGACATCGGCGACCCCGACCGCCTCCACCTCGGTCCGGTCGCCGCGCGCCACCAGGGCCACCGCTCCCGGCGCTGATCCGTCGCTGACGTGTTTCTTCAGGAAGCGGTGCAGGTTGTCGTGCAGGTTGGTCATCGGTCCCCTGAGCCCTTCGGTCCCGCTCGATCCGTATCCGCCCGTATCCGTCCATTCGAGCGGCTGTCAGAAGTACGACTCCCGAAACGGCACGAAATCATCGGTCGGCCCGCCCGGCC
>NZ_VMNX01000149.1 GCF_009377235.1 Streptomyces acidicola | reverse complement strand
GCCACGCGTGCAGGTGAGCAGTGTGCGGTGCGGGTTGCCGGTGCAGCGGACGCGGGTGATGGGCAGGTGAGGGGTCAGCTGGGCGAGCCGCGGGATGAGGGCGACGCCGAGCCGGTGGGCGACGAGGCGGGTGCGTGGGGGGTCTTTGTGTTTCCCCGTCCCTGTGTCTCCGCTCCCTGCGTCTCTGCTCACCGCTCACCGCTGTTGTCGGAAGGCCCGTGCAAGAGCCCGGTCGGGGGCGGCGGGCGTCGGTGAGGCGGCTGAGCTGGGTGGGGTTCCGGGTGGGCCCCTGGGCGGGCCGGGATGTCAGTGGGCGGCTATAACCTCGTATGCGTGTCGTCTCTCGCGCTGTACCGCCGCTATCGCCCGGAGTCGTTCGCCGAGGTCATCGGGCAGGAGCATGTGACTGACCCGCTGCAGCAGGCGCTGCGGAACAACCGGGTCAATCACGCGTACCTGTTCAGCGGTCCGCGTGGGTGCGGGAAGACGACCAGCGCGCGGATTCTCGCCCGGTGTCTGAACTGCGAACAGGGGCCCACGCCGACGCCCTGCGGTGAGTGCCAGTCGTGTCAGGACCTCGCGCGGAACGGGCCGGGGTCGATCGACGTGATCGAGATCGACGCCGCCTCCCATGGTGGTGTGGACGACGCTCGTGAGCTGCGGGAGAAGGCATTCTTCGGGCCGGCCGGCAGTCGGTACAAGATCTACATCATTGACGAGGCCCACATGGTCACGTCGGCCGGTTTCAACGCGCTGCTCAAGGTGGTCGAGGAGCCGCCGGAGCATCTCAAGTTCATCTTTGCGACGACCGAGCCCGAGAAGGTCATCGGGACGATTCGGTCGCGTACGCATCACTATCCGTTCCGGCTCGTGCCGCCGGGGACCCTGCGGGACTACCTCGCCGATGTGTGCGGGAGGGAGAAGATCCCCGTTGAGGACGGGGTGCTGCCCCTTGTGGTGAGGGCGGGGGCCGGGTCCGTGCGTGACTCCATGTCCGTCATGGACCAGCTGCTGGCGGGGGCGGCGGAGGACGGCGTCACGTATGCCATGGCCACCTCGCTGCTGGGGTACACGGACGGGTCCTTGCTCGACTCCGTCGTCGAGGCGTTCGCGGCGGGGGACGGGGCCGCCGCTTTCGAGGTCGTGGACCGGATCATCGAGGGCGGGAACGATCCGCGGCGGTTCGTTGCGGATCTGCTGGAGAGGTTGCGGGACCTGGTGATCCTGGCCGCCGTCCCGGACGCGGCCGAGAAGGGGCTCATCGACGCGCCTGCCGATGTGCTGGAGCGGATGCAGGCCCAGGCCGGGGTCTTCGGTGCCGCCGAGCTGAGCCGGGCCGCTGATCTCGTCAATGAGGGGTTGACGGAGATGCGGGGAGCCAATTCGCCCCGCTTGCAGCTTGAGCTGATCTGCGCGCGCGTGATGCTGCCGGCGGCGTACGGCGACGAGCGTTCCGTCATGGCCCGCCTGGACCGGCTCGAGCGTGGCGTGAACTTCTCCGGGGGTGGGGCCGCGCCCGCCATGGGGTACGTGCCAGGGCCTGAGGCTCATGGGTACGCGGGGGCGCCTGCCGGAGTTCAGCAGCCTGCGGTTCCGCCTGGGGGCGGGCCCGCAGCGGCTCGGGCCGCGGTGCGGTCGGCCGGTGGGCCCGGGGGTGCCGGTGGTGCAGGGGTCGGTCCCGGGGCGGGGCAGGGGCAGCAGCAGGGTGGGCCTGCCGGAGCTCCGCCGGCTGCCGTGGAACCTGCTGTGCGTGCTGCACCTGCCGCACCTGTTGCGCCTCCTGGGTCCGATACGGGCTCGGGTATGGGTACGGGTACTGGTGTGGGTACTGGGGCGGGGGTGCCTACTGCGGCGCCGGGGCCCGCACCCGTCGCCGAGCAACCGTCCGCTCCCGCCGCTCCCGGAGCCTGGCCCACCCCCGCCACCGCGGGCAGTGGCCGTCGGCCCGGCGGCTGGCCGACAGCGGCCCCTGCGGGTGGGGGACAGGTAGGACCAGGACAAGGGGGGCGGCCACCAGCGGCTCCCGGACCCGCGTCCGCGTCCACTGCGGCCGCATCCCCCGGCGGTCCCGCCGCCGGTCCGCCCGCGTCCTTGCCCCCCGGTTCCGCGCCCGTCGGCGGAGGGCTCGACCCCCGTATGCTCTGGCCGAACATTCTGGAGGCGGTGAAGAACCGTCGCCGGTTCACCTGGATCCTGCTCAGCCAGAACGCGCAGGTGGCCGGTTTCGACGGCACCACCCTGCAGATCGGTTTCGTCAACGCAGGGGCCCGGGACAACTTCGCGGGCAGCGGCAGCGAGGACGTACTGCGGCAGGCACTGGCCGAGCAGTTCAACGTGCAATGGAAGATCGAGGCGGTCGTCGACCCGTCGGGAGGCTCGGCGTCGGCGCCGGGCGGTGGGGGCGGTTCGGCCGGACCGGGCGGTTACGGCGGAGCGGGCGGCCCGGGTGGTTACGGCTCCCACGGCGGAGCGGGCGCCGGTGGTGGCGGTGGTGGTGGATACGGCGGGGCCCCCGCCTCGTCGACGCGTCCCTCTGCACCTGCACCCCCCTCCTCGGCGCCGGCATCGCGCCCCTCGTCCCCGGGAGGGCCGGGGTCAGCCGCAGGTCAGGGGAGACCGGCTCCGGCCACTGGGTCGGCGCCCACGCCACCGCCCCCCGCTCCGGAGCCCCCGCCCATCTCGCCCGAGGACGACATTCCCGAGGAGGACGATCCCGACCTCGATGAGTCGGCCCTCTCCGGGCACGATCTGATCGTGCGGGAGCTGGGGGCGACGGTGGTGGAGGAGTTCACCAACGAGTAAAACGAGTAAGTGGCAGGGAGGCGCACTCCAGCGGTACTAGCGGTACTCCAACGAAACGAGTGGAGGCGGTGAGGGGCTCCTTGGGTCTCCTGGGGGCTTCTTGGGGCCCTTGTCGAGCCGCGACACCCGTAAGCGTGGGGTGCGTCCGTGCGACCCCGAGCACCGGTATCCCCCACAAGGACCCACTCCCGCGCCCGTTAGGCTGACCCCGTGAAGGTCCTCGTCATCGGTAGCGGCGCCCGCGAACACGCCCTGTGCCGTTCCCTGTCCCTCGACCCCGATGTCACCGCACTGCACTGTGCCCCCGGTAACGCGGGCATCGCGGAGGTGGCCGAGCTGCACCAGGTCGACGCCCTCGACGGCAAGGCCGTGGCCGCGCTGGCCTCGGACCTCGGTGCCGAACTGGTCGTCGTGGGGCCGGAGGCTCCGCTCGTCGCCGGCGTCGCCGACGCCGTGCGTGAGGCCGGCATCTCCTGCTTCGGCCCCTCCGGGGAGGCCGCTCAGCTGGAGGGTTCCAAGGCCTTCGCCAAGGATGTGATGGCGGAAGCCGGTGTGCCGACGGCTCGCTCGTACGTGTGTATGACGCCGGCCCAGGTCGACGAGGCGCTCGACGCGTTCGGGGCTCCGTACGTCGTGAAGGACGACGGTCTCGCCGCGGGCAAGGGCGTCGTCGTCACCAGCGACATCGAGCAGGCCACGGCGCACGCGAACGCCTGCGAACGCGTCGTCATCGAGGAGTACCTCGACGGCCCCGAGGTCTCGCTCTTCGCGATCACCGACGGCGAGACCGTCCTCCCGCTCCAGCCCGCCCAGGACTTCAAGCGAGCCCTGGACGGCGACGAGGGACCGAACACCGGCGGCATGGGCGCGTACTCCCCGCTCCCCTGGGCCGAACCGAAGCTGGTCGAGGAAGTCCTGCAGACCGTCCTCCAGCCGACCGTGGACGAGATGCGGCGCCGTGGGACTCCGTTCTCCGGACTGCTCTACGCCGGTCTCGCGATCACGTCCCGCGGCGTACGGGTCATCGAGTTCAACGCACGCTTCGGCGACCCCGAGACCCAGGTGGTCCTGGCCCGGCTGAAGACCCCGCTGGCCGGCATCCTGCGCGCGGCCGCGGACGGCACCCTCGCCGACCTCGAACCCCTCCGCTGGAGCGACGACGCGGCCGTCACCGTGGTCGTGGCCTCGCACAACTACCCCGGCACCCCGCGCACCGGCGACCCCATCACCGGGCTCGCCGAGGTGGCGGCCCAGGACGCCCCGCAGGCGTACGTCCTGCACGCCGGCACCAAGCGCGACGGTGACGAGGTGGTCAGCGCGGGCGGTCGGGTGCTGTCCGTCACGGCGGTCGGCGCGGATCTGGCCGAGGCGCGCGAGCGGGCGTACGCGGCGCTGGGGCGCATCCGGCTCGACGGTTCGCAACACCGGACCGACATCGCGGCGAAGGCGGCGGCCGGAGCCCACGGAGCTTCGTAACCCTGGGTGGTCTCCCTCTGCTTGTGGGCCCCGATTTCCCCTGGTGTCACCTGGGGAATCCGGGGCCTCATGCTTGCTCAGTGTCATCCACCTCTCCCCAGAGCCATTCCATCGAGTGACCGATGCCCCATCCGGCTGACGGGGCGCACGGCCCCAACTAGGGTGCGGCGCAAGCGGTCCGGCACTTGGCCCACCGACATTGCGATGTCAGTGGCGGGTGCCACAGTGGGGGAATGAGCAACACCAGGCCATCCGGCGGCGCGCGCGGTGACGGACAGCGTCACGGCGCGCGTCGTGCGGGGTACGGGACAGTCGGGACGGGAGGGGGTGACGGCCGGTCGTGACCGGTATGGGTGTGGAGCTGGGCGCGCAGGCCGCGCGTTCCCGGGCCCTCGCCGTGCTGCGTATCCGCAGCCGGGCGCTGGCCGTCGCCCTGTTGCCCGCGGCGGTCGCCGTCGTGTTGTTCGTCGGCGGGGCCACCGGCCACATCACCGGCGGGGTCTGGCCCGTGACGCGCTGGATCATGGCGGTGCTGGCGGCCGTCGTGCTCCTCTGTGCCACGGGCATCGCGCTCGTCGTCGCCCGCGCCCGACCCGCCACGAGCCCCACGGTCCCGATCGCCGAGGAGTCGGCCCCCGACCTGTACCGCATGGTGCGGGACCTGGCCGACCGTCTCGACGTCCCGGCCCCCTCCGCGATAGCGCTCACCCCGGACTGCGACAGCTGGCTGGAGGACCGCACCCACCGCTCCCACGGCCCGCCGCCGTCCCCGGAGCGCAGGGGCGAAGGAGAAGGTCTGTCGGGCACGAGCGGCGGTATGAGCGGCGGCATACGGAGCGGTGCGACGACGCCCGGCCGACGCGGCGAGCCCACCGCACCCGTGCTCGTGATCGGTTCCCCCTTCCTGTGGTGGATGCGGGTCGGGGAGCTGCGCGCGGTCCTCGCCCCGGTCATCGCGGGTACGGGGCCGTCGGCCCACCCGGACATAGCGGCCGCCCGCCGTTTCGTACGAGGGCTGGACGCGGCCGTGGCCGTGACGACGGCACCCACACATGGACCTCTGGCCCGGACGGTGCTGGCCGGTGCGGGTTGGGTGGCCCGGCTGCTGCTGCGGGGTTGCCGAGGGCACGCGGCCGAGATGGAAAGGGGCGTGGCGGCTGCGGCGGCCGAGCGTGCACAGGCTGTGGACTACGGTCTGCGGATCGTCGCCCAGGAGCAGGTCGGTCTCGCGTACGCGGGCTGGGACCGGCTGCTCACCCGGGTGGCGCTGCCGGCCTGGCGGATGGGCCGCTGGCCGTCCCGCCTCGACGCGGGCGTCGTCGCGGCTCTCACGGAGCTGTCCCGTCGCGACCGACTGGCCGAGGGCTTCGCCTCCCGGCTGGGTGAGCGGCCGGCCTGCGACCTCCTGGAGGAGCCCGGCGCGGTCGACGAGGCCGCGTCCCTGCTCGCCGCCCGCCTCTTCCATGGCGGCCCCGCCGAGTCCGGGCCCGACTGGGCTCCGGTGGACTGGCGTGAGTACCCGGACGAGGTCGTCGACCGGAAGTGGCGCACGGACGCGGCCCGGCTCCACCGGGTCCTGGACTCCTTCGGAGTCCGGCATACGGCGGACACGGGGGAGCCTGAACCCGGCGGACCGACCCTGGCCCGGGTACTGGACCACCTGACGGTCCGGGGGCAGACGGTGCAGGGAGGGGCTGTGCGGGGCGCTGGGCCGGGGACGGCGCTTGGGGGCGAAGGCGAGAACCAGGCCGGTCGCGAGGGGGAGCGGCTGTTCGGCTGCACCGAGGGGGAGGGTGAGCATGCGGGAGCCGAGGGAGCCGAGGGAGCCGAGGGAGCCGAGCGTGCCGAGGGCGCAGAAGGCGTCGAGGGGACGGTCGGGGACGCGGACGCGGCGGGTGACATTCACGATGACGCGGGTGCCGGACGGGCCGTTGAGAGCGAGAGAGCGGACGCAGGCAGACCAGCGGGAGGCGCTGCCGGTGGGCCGGAGACCGCAGACGCGGGCGCCGAGCCGCCCGACACCACGAAGGCCAGCACCGTGGAGGCCGCCCCCACGAAGGCCGCCACTGCGAATCCCGTCGGCAACACGGGCGAGGAGTCGGCGGCGGACGACGATGCACGCCCGGTCGTGCCCCGGGGCGCGGAGTCGGCGGACGCGGCCCTCGGTGACGAACTGGGCCTGGGCAGCGAGCGGGCGGCCGCGCTGGCGGCCGGGCTGAGCGCCGAGGTGGCTCGGGAGGAGGCGTCGGCGGGCCCGACGACGGCCCCTGGTGGCACGGCGGAACCGCAGGGACCGGACCGAGTCCTGTGGGACGACATGCCGCCGTTCTTCCCCCTGCAGCCCCCACGCACGGGCCGCGAGCTCCTCACCGACCACGTCACGGCGATGGTGTGCTGCGCCGCGATGGACACGGCCGGTGCGGCACCAGGGCTCGACTGGCTGGACGGCCCGTCCCTGCTGATCAACGGAAAGCGAGCCGTCGACCTCGCCCCCCGGGTCCTGACCCTCGTCGAGGACGGTGACCCGGCCCCCCTCCGGGACTGGCTCCGGCATCTGGGTGTCCGCCCCGAGAAGCCGGTCCGCCTCGTCTGAGCGCGAGTACAACGCGCCCCACCGCACCCACCGGCAAGCGGAACCCCACCTTTGGGCGGAACCCCACGTTCCGTTCACGTCAATTCACGACAAACGGTGACGGAGCACGTGCTTAATGTGATGTGCTGGGATCGTTCGAGCACATGGCACGGGCATAGACGGATGGACGGACCGGTGACGGATCGGTGCCCGCCGAGCCGCCGCCCGAGCCGCAACCCGTCCGCGAGAACTCGGAGCACGCGAGCCGTCCGACCGGCCGCACAAGCATCAGAGTCACCACTCGCACAACGCACCACAGCCACGAGCGCAGCCACCACAGCGGCCGCTACGGCAGCCATCACGAACGACCAACGCAGGACAACGGGGGCACGAGGGAGGGGAGCACGTATGGGGTCCGAGAAGATCCGACGCTGGGAGTCGGGCGCACTCGCACACGCCGTGACGGACCCCTTTGGCCAGGGTCCCGTCCCCTGGCTCCGGGGTACCGAGACGTACTTCGACGACAGCGGCCAGATCGTCCCCTGGTACGTCGACCAGAACGACACCGCGCCCGGCGGCCCCTCGGCATACGAAGGGGCCCGCGGCACCCGCGCCACCCGCGATACCCATGGCATCCATGGCACCCGCACCACCCGGGTTCCCGGCCCCCGGGTCGAGCGCCCCCACATCAACGGCCCCCGCGCCGCCGACGACGTGAACCTCCAGATCAAGGGCTTCACGAAGACCGGCGCCGCGGTCCCCGGTGAGTCGATCGACTTCCACATCACGGTGGACCCGCCCCAGGAGTTCAGCGTCGACATCTACCGGATCGGGCACTACGGAGGTGAGGGCGCCAGCAAGATCACCACCAGCCCCCGACTCTCCGGCATCGTCCAGCCCCCGCCGCTCACGGCCGACCGCACGGTCTCCTGCCACCACTGGTGGCTCTCCTGGCGTCTGCAGATCCCGAGCTACTGGAAGATCGGCGCGTACGTGGCCGTCCTCACCACCGTCGACGGCTACCGGTCCCACGTCCCGTTCACCATCCGCGACAGCCACCCGGCCGACCTGCTCCTCGTCCTGCCGGACGTCACCTGGCAGGCGTACAACCTCTACCCGGAGGACGGCCGCACCGGCGCCAGTCTCTACCACGCCTGGGACGAGGACGGCCGTCTCCTCGGCGAGGCGGATGCCGCGACCACGATCTCCTTCGACCGCCCGTACGCGGGCGCGGGCCTCCCCCTCCACGTCGGCCACGCCTACGACTTCATCCGCTGGGCCGAGCGCTACGGCTACGACCTCGCCTATGCCGACGCCCGCGACCTGCACGCCGGCCGCATCGACCCCACCCGTTACCGCGGCCTGGTCTTCCCCGGACACGACGAGTACTGGTCGCAGGCCATGCGCCGCACCGCGGAACTCGCCCGTGACCAGGGCACCTCCCTCGTCTTCCTCTCCGCCAACACCATGTACTGGCAGGTGGAGTTGGCCCCGTCCCCGTCCGGCGTCCCCGACCGGTTGCTGACCTGCCGTAAACGACAAGGACCGGGCAAGCCCGTACTGTGGCGCGAAATCGACCGCCCTGAGCAGGAAGTGGTCGGTATCCAGTACGCGGGCAGGGTGCCCGACGCCCACCCGCTGGTCGTTCGCAACGCGGACCACTGGCTGTGGGAGGCGACCGGCACGCAGGAGGGCGACGAGCTGGAGGGCATGGTCGCGGGCGAGGCCGACCGTTACTTCCCGCGCGCCCCGCTCCCCGAGCACCAGGGCCGCATCCTTCTCGCGCACTCCCCGTACCGGGACAGCGAGGGGGTCATCCGCCACCAGGAGACCTCCCTCTACCGGGCTCCCTCCGGCGCCTGGGTCTTCGCGTCCGGAACGTTCGCCTGGTCCCCGGCCCTCGACCGCCCCGGTCATGTCGACACCCGTATCCAGCGAGCCACGGCCAACCTCCTGGATCGCATCTGCAAACGAGAATGACCTCTGTAAACGGGAATCCTCTGTAAACGGGAACGACCTCTGATCTGCCAGCAGGGATGGCCTCTGCAAGCAAGGACGGCCACTGCGAGCGGGAAACGGCCTCTGACCCGCGAGCGCGAATGAGGGAATGCCCCCTTCCGGGCAGACCCACAGCTGGACCGATCCCCCGCATACGGGAGAATCGAGCCACTTGGACATCACCACGCGGAGGAACCGTGCCCGGATTCGTAGAAAAGCCCGAACCCATCCAGGTGCCGGGCCTGGTGCATCTGCACACCGGCAAGGTGCGCGAGCTGTACCGGAACGCGGCCGGCGACCTCGTGATGGTCGCCAGCGACCGTACGTCCACCTACGACTGGGTGCTGCCGACCGAGATCCCGGACAAGGGCCGCATCCTCACCCAGCTCTCGCTGTGGTGGTTCGACCAGATCGCGGACCTGGTCCCCCACCACGTCCTGAGCAGCGATCTCCCGCCGGGTGCCCCCGCCGAGTGGGAGGGCCGCACCCTGGTCTGCAAGTCCCTGCGGATGGTTCCGGTGGAGTGCGTGGCCCGCGGCTACCTCACGGGCTCGGGCCTCGCCGAGTACAACGAGACCCGTACCGTCTGCGGCCTCGCCCTCCCCGAAGGCCTCGTCGACGGTTCGGAACTGCCCGCTCCGATCTTCACCCCCGCCACCAAGGCCGCGGTCGGCGAGCACGACGAGAACGTCTCGTACGAGGAGGTCGCCCGCCAGGTGGGCGCCGACACCGCCTCCCAGCTGCGCCAGGCGACCCTCGCCGTCTACGCCCGGGCACGCGACATCGCCCGGGACCGCGGCATCATCCTCGCGGACACGAAGTTCGAGTTCGGCTTCGAGGGAGACACCCTCGTCATCGCCGACGAGGTCCTCACCCCCGACTCCTCCCGTTTCTGGCCCGCCGACCAGTGGCAGCCGGGCCGCGCGCAGTCGTCCTTCGACAAGCAGTTCGTACGGGACTGGCTCACCTCCCCGGCCTCCGGCTGGGACCGCAAGGGCGAGCAGCCCCCGCCGCCCCTGCCGGAGGAGATCGTCGCCGCGAGCCGCGCGAAGTACGTGGAGGCGTACGAGCGACTGACGGGCACGAGCTGGAGCTGACCGCACCCGCACGACGAAGGCCCCGGTCGAGGTGACCGGGGCCTTGCGTTCTGGAGACTTCCTGGAGCGGACGACGAGGCTCGAACTCGCGACCTCAACCTTGGCAAGGTTGCGCTCTACCAACTGAGCTACGTCCGCACTGCGCCGAGGCGCGAGAGCAACTATACCCAACCTCGCTCACGTGCGAGCCGTACCGCGGCATGACGGTTCTCGGCCCCGAGTTTGGTGGCGGCCGACGAAAGATAGTTGCGTACGGTCCCCGGTGACAGCGCGGCCCGCTGGGCGATCTCCGCGACGGGCGCCCCGTCGGCGGCCAGCTCCAGCACCTCGGCCTCCCGCGTGGTCAGCGGCGAGTCGCCGGCGGAGATCGCGTCGGCGGCCAACTCCGGGTCCACGTAACGGTTCCCGGCGTGCACCGTGCGGATGATCTCCGCGAGCCGCTGCGCACTGACGGTCTTCGGGACGAACCCGCGCACCCCCGCCTCCAGCGCGCGCTTCAGATGTCCCGGCCTGCCGTGACTGGTCACGATCAGTACCTGGCAGCCGGGCAGTTCGGAGCGCAGGGATGTGGCGACCTTCACACCGTCCGCGCCGGGCATCTGAAGATCCAGAACGGCGACATCGGGGGCGTGCGCCCGGGCCATCGCCAGTGCCTCGGGCCCGCTGGCCGCCTCGGCGACGATCACGAGGTCGTCCTCCAGCGCGAGCAGTGCCGCCAGCGCGCCCCGGATCAGATGCTCGTCGTCGGCGAGCAGGAGCCGCACACTCACGCCGTGACCTCGTTCGCTGCCAAGGGCACCTCGGCCACCACCCGGAACACGCCCTTGCGGACCCGGCCGGCCTCCAGCGTCCCGTCCACCGCGGCGAGCCGCTCCCGCAGCCCGGCCAGCCCCGAGCCGCGGCTCTCCGGCGGGCCGTCGGACGCCTCGCCGTTCTGCGACCCGTCGTTCTCCGTCCCGACGTCCTCCGCCCCCTCGTTCTCCGTCTCCTCGCTCTCCGCCCCGTCGTTCTCCACGGTCAGCACCACGCGCCCCTCCAGCACCCGTATCCCCACCTCGCACCGTCCGGCATCCCCGTGCCTCAGTACGTTCGTGGTCGCCTCCCGGACGACCCAGCCCAGCGCCGACTGCACCTCGGTGGGCAGCCCGGCCGTCTCCCCGCGCACCTCGCACGCGATCCCGGCCGCGTTCAACACCCCTTGCGCGCCGGTGAGTTCGACGCCCAGGTCGGCCTCCCGGTATCCGCGTACGACGTCCCGGACCTCGCGCTGCGACTCCTGTGCGATCCGCTGCACCTCGATCATCTGCTCCACGGCCTCGGGACGCTCCCGGCGCGCCAGTTGGACGGCCAGTTCGCTCTTGAGCGCGATCACGGCCAGGTTCCGGCCGATCACGTCGTGCAGGTCGCGCCCGAAACGCAGCCTCTCCTCGGCGACGGCGAGCCGGGCGCGGGTCTCCCGGGCCTCGTCGAGCTCGTACACGGCGTTGAGGATCCAGACGGAGAAGATGGCGGCGAAGACCATGAACCCGGGGAAGAGCATCAGCGCGAACGCCGCCATCACCGCGTCGTCCGGGGCGGCGTGCAGCATCAGCGCCAGGGTGAGGCAGCCCGCGGCGAAGCCCACGACCAGGGCGGCCATCCACCGCTTTCTGCGCATGCCCAGAGTGACCGTGCCGATGCCGACTCCCATCGCGCCCGTCGCCAACGAGCCCAGTGCGCCCAAGTAGTCCGAGTCGGCGGGCTGGGCCTTGGTGACGAGCAACGTGGCCGCGGCGAACACCGCTGTCACCGCACCGAGCGTCCACATGATCCGCAGGGGCTGCTCGCGTCTGCCCCGGGTCCAGTCGACCGCCCGCGAGGCGGTTGCCGTGGTGAGCAGGGCGTGCCCGCAGAGTGCCGCGAACAGCCATCCAGAGAACCGCAGCGGCACCCGCGCGAGCACCGGGAGGCCGAACAGCACGATCTCGAACACCGCGAAGAAGTGGTACGACCACCGTGTGTACAGCTCGATCTTCGCCGGCGTGCTCTTGCTCCGCCACCATCCCCTGGGCATGCGCATCCCCTGCTCGTCCCCCTGCTCCCCGTACGTCAGCGCCGCGGTTCCCAGCGGAACCACCGCTGTACAGCAAACACCGCGAGCACGGTCCAGGCCACCGCCGTGGCGACGGCACCCAGGGTGTCGTACCCGGACAGATTGCCGGTCCAGCCGCCCCGCAGCAGGGTGATCACCGGTGTCAGCGGCAGCAGTTCGCACACCGCGGCCAGACGGTCGGGCATGACCTCCAGCGGGGCGATCGTGCCCGAGGCGAGCATCGAGACCAGCAGCAGCGGCATGGCGGCGACCTGGGCGCCCTCCACGCTCTTGCTGAAGCTCGCCACGAGGGCCGCGAGCGCGGGCCACATGACGAGCCCCAACAGCAGCCCCAGGACGGCGAGATGAGGTGCCTCGGGCGCCCCGACGTCCAGAAGCGCGGTACAGGCGAGCACCAGGACCACACACTGGACGAGGCCGATCACGACCGACGGCAGCGCGGCGCCCGCGAGGATCTCCAGGTCCCGCAACTCGCCGGTGCGCAGCCGCTTGAGCACGAGTTCCTCGCGCCGGGCCGCGTACACGCTCACCAGGGAACTGTAGACCGCGAAGAGCAGCGAGAAGCCGATGGAGGCGGGCAACAGGACGGAACCCACCGAGAGTCCGGCGCCCTCCAGGTCCATGTCGTCGATGGCCGACCGCGTGGTCAACGGCAGCACCAACGGCACGAACAGCGCCGCCACCAGCGTCGCCTTCGTCCGGCTCAGCAGGGTCAACTCGGCCCGCGCCAGGGCCGCCACGCGCCCGACAGAAGTCGTCGTCCCCGCGGAAGCACCCGTCCGGGCACTGGTCACCGTACTCATACCGCTGCCCCCTTCCGGGCCGTCGCGCCACTCCGAGGTCCTTCGGGGGCCGCCTTCGTGGCACCTGAAGCCTCACGCGCTATCTGCAGGAACGCCTCCTCCAGGGAGGCCGACCGGATGTCGAGGCCGCCCAGCTCGACGCGGGCGCGCTCGGCCCACACCAGGAGCCGGGTGGCGGTGCGCTGGAGTTCGTGCGTACGGAGCCGGACCGTGCGGCCCACCGCTTCGTGGTCGGTCACGCCCAGTTCGGCCAGTGGGGGCAGGTCGCCAAGGAAGTAGCCGTCGGGCAGGTCGAAGACGATGCGGGACGGCTGGGACGCGGTGACCTCCTCCGGGGTGCCGGTCGCCGCGATACGGCCCTCGTGGAGGATCGCCAGGCGGTCGGCCAGGTCTTCCGCCTCCTCCAGATAGTGCGTGGTGAGCAGGACCGTCGTCCCCGCGTCGCGCAGCTCGCGCACCAACTCCCAGGTGCCCTGGCGCCCTTCCGCGTCGAGCCCGGTCGTCGGCTCGTCGAGGAAGAGGACCTCGGGGCGGCCGAGGAGCGCCAGCGCCAGGTCGAGGCGCCGCTTCTCACCCCCGGACAGCTGCTTGACCCGTACCCCGGACCGCTTCCCGAGGCCGACGATCTCCAGGGCCTCCTCCACGGGGCGCGCCCCGCTCGTGCAGCCGGCCCACATCCGTACCGTCTCCGCGACGGTCAGTTCGGACGGAAAGCCGCCCTCCTGCAACATCACGCCGATGTGCGGCCGTACAGCCGCCCGCTCCTCGTACGGATCGTGCCCGAGGACCCGCACCCGACCCGCGGTCGGCGGTGCCAGTCCCTCCAACAGCTCGACCGTCGACGTCTTGCCCGCGCCGTTCGTGCCCAGGAGTGCGAAGAGTTCGCCCCGGTCCACGGAGAATGTGATCCCCCGCACGGCCTCGAAACCGCCCCCGTACACGCGCCGCAGGTCGGTGACCTCAATCACGTCCTTGTGCCCGTTCGTGTTCATGCCTTCAGCGTCTCGGCAGTTCGACGCCGACAGCAGTGCGGCCTGTCATCACTCCACATGACAAATGTCAGTCGCGAACTTCGAGCGAGGCCACGACGAGACCATGACGAGTGCGGAAGGGGGCCACGACGATGCCACCAAGGGCGTACGAAAAAAGGCCCCGGTCAAATGACCGAGGCCTTAGTTCCTGGAGCGGACGACGAGGCTCGAACTCGCGACCTCAACCTTGGCAAGGTTGCGCTCTACCAACTGAGCTACGTCCGCATTGCTTCCGACCGGCTCTCACCGATCGGCGCGAGCACCAGCCTACCTGATCCACAACTGTGGTCGGACCGGCGATGCAGAGCGGGTGACAGGAATTGCACACTGCGCCTTCCCCCTGGAAGGGGGATGTTCTACTACTGAACTACACCCGCGTGACCCCGTGAGCCTGGCCTTTCGGCCTTGCCCCTCGGCGTGCTCCAGACTCTAGCTGATCAATAGGGGTGCTGCGCAAGTCGATTGTCTTCACAGCGGATGACCGACTGTTGGCGCACCCCGGGCCCCGGGGCCTCCGGGGCCAGAGTCAGAGCCAGGCGCCAAGGGGCGCAGCCCCGCTCAGTGCGCCGCCGCGAACGCCTCGTAGACCTTCTTGGGGATCCTCCCGCGGGCGGGGACGTCCATCTTGTGGGACTGGGCCCACGCGCGGACCGCGGACGGGTCGGGGGCCACGTCGGTCTGCTTGTACGTCCTGCCGGACCTCGACCGCTTGCGGCCGGCCTCCACGTAGGGGGCCAGAGCCTTGCGCAGTTTCTTGGCATTGGCTTGATTGAGGTCGATCTCGTACGACTTGCCGTCGAGTCCGAAGGCGATCGTCTCCGCCGCTTCAGAGCCGTCGATGTCGTCGAAGAGAGTGACTACGACACGCTGCGCCACGAATATCGGTCCCTTCGTGCGACACCTCGGTGATGCGATCACCTTCATGACGTGCTGGTACGCCATCGAGGTGATCGGGCGAGATGTCGACTGTCCGGCTGTAATTGGGCTATTGGGCAAAGTATCGACTATTGCCAATTACTTTGTACAGGGCCCAGCATTGCAATGTGAAGCTCAACTAAAACTGTCAGCGTGTCCGCCGTGCAATAGGTGTCCCCGATCTTTCCCGGAACTTTCCATCAAGTGAGCCGCCCGATACCGGATCGTGACGGTGCTCACGTAGATTCCTACCAATCTACTCGCGTAGAAATTTTGTGCGGGTAGTCTGAAGGAACCTGCTCAGCACCACACACCGGGAGTGCCAGTGGCACGCGTCGTAGTCGACGTCATGCTCAAGCCGGAGATCCTCGACCCCCAGGGCCAGGCGGTGCAGCGCGCGCTGCCGCGCCTCGGTTTCGAGGGTGTCTCCGACGTACGTCAGGGAAAGCGTTTCGAACTGGAAGTTGACGGACCGGTGGACGACGCCGCGCTCGCCCGCATCCATGAACTGGCGGAATCCTTCCTCGCCAACACCGTGATCGAGGACTTCACCGTGAAGGTGGAGGAAGAGAAGGCGGAGGCAGGAAAGTGACCGCCCGTATTGGGGTCGTCACTTTCCCGGGCAGTCTTGACGACCGTGACACGCAGCGCGCGATCAGGCTGGCAGGTGCCGAGCCGGTTGCTCTCTGGCACAAGGACAAGGACCTGAAGCAGGTCGACGCCGTGGTCCTGCCCGGCGGATTCTCGTACGGCGACTATCTGCGCGCCGGAGCGATCTCCCGCTTCTCGCCGGTGATGGAGACCGTCGTCGAGCAGGCGAAGGCGGGCCTCCCGGTGCTCGGCATCTGCAACGGCTTCCAGGTGCTCACCGAGGCCCACCTGCTGCCCGGCGCGATGCTCGGCAACGACCATCTGCACTTCATCTGCCGCGACCAGAAGCTGCGGGTGGAGAACGCCACGACCTCCTGGACCAGCGACTACAGCGAGGGCCAGGAGATCCACATCCCGCTGAAGAACATGGACGGCCGTTACGTCGCCGACCAGTACACGCTGGACAAGCTGGAGGCGGAGGGCCGGGTCGCGTTCCGTTACGTGGACTTCAACCCGAACGGCTCGCTCAACGACATCGCCGGCATCACCAACGAGGCCGGCAACGTCGTCGGCCTGATGCCGCACCCCGAGCACGCCGTCGAGCCGCTGGTCGGCACCGGCCGCACCGACGGCCTCCCCTTCTTCACCTCGATCCTCAAGAAGCTGGTGGGCGCATGAGCCGGACGCCACTGGACACGGTCGAGCACGCGACCGCGACCCCCGACGTCGAGCTGCCCTGGGCCGAACTCGGTCTGAAGAAGGACGAGTACGAGCGGGTCGTCGAGATCCTTGGCCGCCGGCCCACCGGTGCCGAGCTCGCCATGTACTCGGTCATGTGGTCCGAGCACTGCTCGTACAAGTCCTCCAAGGTCCACCTCCGCCAGTTCGGCGAGAAGGCCCCCCAGTCCGACGCCCTGCTCGTCGGCATCGGTGAGAACGCCGGTGTGGTGGACGTCGGTCACGGCTACGCGGTCACCTTCAAGGTCGAGTCGCACAACCACCCCTCATACGTGGAGCCCTACCAGGGCGCGGCCACGGGCGTCGGCGGCATCGTCCGCGACATCATCGCGATGGGTGCCCGGCCGGTGGCGGTCGTCGACCCGCTGCGGTTCGGCGCGGCCGACCACCCCGACACCAAGCGCGTCCTGCCCGGTGTCGTCGCCGGCATCGGCGGCTACGGCAACTGCCTGGGCCTGCCGAACATCGGCGGCGAGGTCGTCTTCGACTCCTGCTACCAGGGCAACCCGCTGGTCAACGCCGGTGCCATCGGCGTGATGCGGCACGAGGACATCCACCTCGCGAAGGCCTCCGGCGCCGGTAACAAGGTCATCCTGTACGGCGCCCGGACCGGTGGCGACGGCATCGGCGGCGCGTCCATCCTCGCCTCCGAGACCTTCGACGACGCGAAGCCCTCCAAGCGTCCGGCCGTCCAGGTCGGCGACCCCTTCCAGGAGAAGCTCCTCATCGAGTGCACCCTGGAGGCCTTCAAGGAGAAGCTGGTCGTCGGCATCCAGGACCTGGGTGCGGCCGGTCTCTCCTGCGCCACCTCCGAGCTCGCCTCC
Organism: Streptomyces acidicola; assembly: GCF_009377235.1. Classification (GTDB taxonomy): domain Bacteria; phylum Actinomycetota; class Actinomycetes; order Streptomycetales; family Streptomycetaceae; genus Streptomyces; species Streptomyces acidicola. Next base: position 6,071 of record NZ_VMNX01000149.1, on the reverse strand, counting down.
AACGGCTCGGGCGGCATGCGCGTGACGCTCGACGACGTCCCCCTGCGCGACTCCACGCTCTCGCCCGAGGAAATCCTCATGAGCGAGTCGCAGGAACGGATGTGCGCGGTCGTCGAGCCGGACAAGGTCGACCGCTTCCTGGAGATCTGCGAGAAGTGGGACGTCATCGCCACCGTCATCGGTGAGGTGACGGACGGCGACCGTCTGGAGATCTACTGGCACGGCGGCAAGATCGTCGACGTCGACCCGCGCACGGTCGCCCACGACGGTCCGGTCTACGAGCGCCCGTACGCCCGTCCGTCCTGGCAGGACGAGCTCCAGGCCGACGACGCGAACAAGCTCCCGCGCCCCGAGACGTCCGAGGAGCTGAAGGACCAGGTCCTGAAGCTGGTGGCGTCCCCCAACCAGGCCTCCAAGGCCTGGATCACCTCCCAGTACGACCACTTCGTGCAGGGCAACACGGTCCTCGCCCAGCCCGAGGACTCCGGGATGATCCGCGTCGACGAGGAGACCGGGCTCGGTGTCGCCATCGCGACCGACGGCAACGGCCGGTACGCGAAGCTCGACCCGTACGCGGGCGCACAGCTCGCGCTGGCGGAGGCGTACCGGAACGTCGCCACCACCGGCGCCAAGCCGCTCGCCGTCTCCGACTGCCTGAACTTCGGCTCGCCCGAGGACCCGGCGGTGATGTGGCAGTTCGCGGAGGCCGTGCGTGGTCTCGCCGACGCCTGCCAGCAGCTGGGCACGCCGGTGACCGGCGGCAACGTGTCCCTGTACAACCAGACGGGCGAGGTCGCCATCCACCCGACCCCGGTCGTGGCCGTCCTGGGTGTCATCGACGACGTGGCCCGGCGTACGCCCGTCGCCTTCCAGGAGGAGGGGCAGCTGCTCTACCTCCTCGGCGACACCCATGAGGAGTTCGGCGGTTCGGCCTGGTCCCAGGTGATCCACGACCACCTGGGCGGGCTTCCGCCGCAGGTGGACCTGGAGCGTGAGCGTCTGCTCGCCGAGATCCTGATCTCCGCCTCCCGCGACGGCATGATCGACTCCGCGCACGACCTGTCCGACGGCGGTCTGATCCAGGCCGTGGTCGAGTCGGCCCTGCTCGGCGGCAAGGGCGCCCGGCTGGTCGTACCGGACGGGCTCGACGCCTTCACCTTCCTGCTCTCCGAGTCGGCGGGGCGCGCGGTCGTCGCCGTACCGCGCTCCGAGGAGGTCCGCTTCAACGACATGTGCGGCGCGCGTGGCCTGCCGGTCACCCGCATCGGTGTCGTCGACGGTGACTCCGTGGAGGTCCAGGGCGAGTTCGCGCTGAGCCTGGACGAGCTGCGCACGGCCCACGAGGGGACGATTCCGGCGCTGCTGGCGTAACTCCCTTTGTCTACGACGACGTCGGCCTTCAAGACCACAACCAGGACTTGAAGGCCGACGTGCTGCGTCTCAGGCCTGGATCGGGCCCAGGGGGATGTCCGAGACCGTGAGGCTGACGGAGTCGATGGAGCCGCTGGTCAGGACGGGCAGGCCGTTGGGGCCCGGGGCGAAGTTGGCGGTCAGGCCGTCAAGAGAGCCGCTGACGGAGAGGCCACCCGCGACGTTGTCGAGCTCGGCGTCGGCTATCTCACGGGTCTCGATGCGGGAGGTGTTGCTCACGATGATGAGCGTCCTTCTCTAGTAGTTGGTCGCAATGCATGGCGCACTGCGGCGGGAACCCTTGGTGGGCCCCGCCGTGCGCCAGATTGCACGCTCGCGCGGGGCGCGGTTGAACAAACGCCTCACCCTTCACCCTCTGCGCACAGCACGCCCTGAAGTGGAGGCCCGATGTCACGGAGTCACCACAGGTGACGGACGGCCACGGGCCGCCCGACTCGACTCCTTGGAGGAGCGGTGCGGCCGTACGTCGCTGCCCGCGTTGGTGGGCGGCTCCTCGGCTCACCGGACGTAGTGCGAGGATCTCCGTTTCGAGCTCGATGCCGATCGGGTCGGGGAGGACGACCGTCTCACCGAACTTCGCGGTGTGGATGTCGCGGTAGCCACCGACCTGCCGGTCCGGGGTGCTGTGCACCGTGACCGTGCAGGAATCCCGGTCGATCAGGAGATACAAGGGAATTCCGGACTGGCCGTATGCGGCGGGCTCCTCTTGCCGGTCCCGTCGGTCGGTGTCCGAGTCGTACGAGGTGACCTCGACGACCATGAGTGCCCCGTCCGGGTCGGCCCACTCGCCGTGTCCCGCGAAGTGGGCCTCGGGCGCCAGCACCGCATCCGGTTTCGCCCTGCCTTCTCGATACGCCTCGACCCGGAGCCCTCGGCCCTGGTACAGGTCCAGGTCGGGCCTCGCCTGCATACAGCGTCTGCCCCGTGGTCTTCTGATCGGCGCAGGCCAGGCACGCGTACTCGGTCCAGCCCGGCCCGGTGCCCTGGTCGACCCAGCGCAGGGGCACGAGCGGAGTCTCCCGGGCTGCTGGCAGCGGGCGCAGATCCTGGTCCGGCGCAGGCAGCCCGCGCACATCCGACCTGTGCGGTCGAGGGTGCCGTGGCGCAGGAACGGGGCGCGTCCGATGCCGCAGATGTCGCAACACGCTTCGCCCGCGGTGTTCCCCTCCGCCATGACTCACGCCACCTCGATTCCGTGGATGACGTACGGGCCGGTCCCGTCCTGCCCGAGTAACGCGAGCGGCGCCGGAACCAGTGGGAGAGCCGGCGGAGCAGGGGCATCACAACTCAGCCGGTGGACGAGCGGAACACCGAGTTCGTCGAGCGCAACATCGAGATCCGGATGCGGCGCAAGGAGGCCATCACACGCGGCGCCCGGCCGGTCGAGATCCACGCGATCCAAAAAGAGGCGACTCTCCGGCGGGTTTTCGGCAGCGCGGGCGTCATGCGGGAGCAGTACAAGCACCTGGCGGAGCTGGCCGCGCTGGATCATGTGACCGTGCAGATCCTGCCGAGGGGCGTGCCCGTCCATCGGGCCAGCGGGAACTTCATCCTCATGGAGTTCGAACGGCCGCTACCGACGGTGGTGAGCATCGACACTCCGGAGGGAGCGAACGTCACGGACAAGGACACCGAGATCTGGAAGTACGTGCGCAGGTTCGACGCCATGCGGGCTGGAGCACCCGCGCCCCGGGACACACCGCATTTCCTGGAACGAGTCGCAGGAGAGTTGGAGCAGTCATGAGCACCCACCCCAATGCGCTTGAACTGGTTGCAGAAGCCGCCTGGTTCAAGTCCTCGTACAGCAGTGACCAAGGCGCCAGCTGCGTCGAGATAGCCAACCTCATCCCCACTCACACCCTGGTCGCCGTCCGCGACTCCAAAGTCCCCGACGGCCCCGCCCTGACCCTCCCGCCGGAGTCCTTCACCGCCTTCGTCGACCAGGTGAAGGCGTCAGCCGCCATCAGGTAAGGACGATGGACGATTGGCGGATTCAGGCCACTCGCGACCTCAGGAGAGCCTGGTCACGGCTGTCGGCGCTGGCCTGAAGCTGCCAATCCTTCCTCGGCGAGCATGACGACCTTCACCGCCGCCGACGCGGCCGAGTCCACGGACGTGGGGTACCGGCTGAACTGCAACACATCCAGGGAATGTGTTGCAGCTGCGGATGCGACTGCCTGCCCACAGTCGCCGTACACCACGCCCGTGGACGTGGCCGCCGATGTCGGGCGGGGCTTCGCTGGTGTGTCCGTGGCTCGAAAACTCCTTGCACGTAATTACGTAGTTTCGTAATCTCTGAGAATGGAGCTCGAACAACGCGTCGCCGACCTGGAGCGTCGGCTGGCGGCACTGGAGAACACCCACCGCACGGCACCCCAGCCGGACGCGAGTGACTTCTGGGCCCTGAACGGGCTGAAGGAGCGGCTGGCCGAGCTGGGCGCGACCGACGGAGGCGTCCTGTTCACCGGGGCCGTGCGGCTGCCGACGGGGGAGCGGTACGAGTGGCAGTACGGTGCGCTGACCGACGACCTGATGGAGGACGACTGGACCCGGGCCGCCGAGCCCTTCGCGGCCCTCGGCCACCCGGTCCGGCTGCGTCTGCTCCGCGAGATCCTCGGCGGCCGGCGCACCGCCGCCGAACTCGCCGAGCTGGACGAGGTCGGCACGACCGGCCAGATCTACCACCACCTGCGCCAGCTCTCCGCCGCGGGCTGGCTGCACACGACCACACGCGGCCGCTACGAGGTGCCACCGGTCCGGGTGGTGCCGCTGCTGGTGGCGCTGACCACGGCCAGGAACTGACCGGGACAAGACACCAAACGGGAACAGAGGAAACCAATGTCAGTTCGTAAACTCGCCATGTTGACCTTCCGTTTTCTGCTGCTGGCTCCCCTCGTGCTGATCGCAGCCGATATCTCGTTCGACGTGGGCGATCGCTTAGGCCACCGCTGGTGGTGGTACGCGTTGCCACCGGCCCTGGCCACTGTTGTCGTCATCGTGATGAACCGGTGGGGAGGCACCCCCGACCGCAGGCCGGCGGCCCATGCGCCCGTCGCGGTCGCCCCGCCGGTGACCGGCCGCTGGTCCGCGCTGAACAGCCCGGCGAACCGCACCCCCAGCCACGGCACGCACGCCTACGGCCAGACGTTCGCCATCGACATCGTCGCCGAATCCGAGCCGGGCGCCCGCCCGTCCTTCCGCTGGCTGTGGCCACTCGCCCGTCGCAACCAGGACTTCCCGGCCTTCGGCGCCCCGCTCCTCGCGGTGGCCGACGGCACGGTCGTACGAGCCACCGACCGCCACCGCGACCACCTCAGCCGTACGTCGCTGCCCGCGCTGCTGTACCTGATGCTCGCCGAGGCGTCGGTGCGCGAGATCTCAGGGGTCGGCCGGATTCTGGGCAACCACCTGGTGCTGGACCTGGGCGACGGTACGTACGCGGCGTACGCCCACGTGCAGCGCGGCTCGCTCGCCGTCCGCGAGGGCGACCGGGTACGTGCCGGACAGCTGCTCGCCCGCTGCGGGAACTCGGGCAACTCGACCGAGCCGCACCTGCACTTCCAGCTGATGGACGGCCCGGACCCGGACACTGCGCGAGGCATTCCCTTCGAGTGGCACGGGATCGGCGTACCGCGCAACGGCGAGGTGTTCGAAGCTCCCACAGGGGTGTCCGAAGCCCTCACCGAGGTGTCCGAGAAGGCGTCAGCGACCCCGGCTCCCCACATAGGCTGACGTCCATGCCCCCGGCCAGGAAACGCCCACGCTCCTACGACCCCGCCAAGATCCGCACGGCGGTGTTCGCCCAGTTCGGGCACGTACGGAATTCCGTAGGTGCCCTGAGCGCCGATCGGCTGGACCGGCCCACGCGCCTCGGGGACTGGACGGTACGGGAGCTCGTCGCGCACATCGCGATGGGCACCGAGTCCGTGAGCCGGGCCATCGACCAGGAGCCGCCCGCGAAGGCGGAGCTCTCCTTGCCGGCGTGGCCGCCTGCGACCGCCGCGTTCGCCGACGCCAACATCGACCGCACCCGCGTCTTCACCCGCGAGAACCCGGACCTCGATGTGCTGTACGCCCGCACCGAGCAGCGTTTGGCCGAGCGGTTGGCCGCCACCCCGGGCGAACGGCTGCTCGCCACCCGCCCCGGTGCCATGAACCTGGCGGACTACCTGGTCACCCGCACCGTCGAACTCGTCGTCCACACCGACGACCTGAACGCGGCCGTGCCCGGCCTGGACGTCCCGTACGACCGTCAGGCCCTTGCCGCCTGCACCCGGCTGCTCGCCGACGCGCTCGCCGTGAAGGCGCCCGGCGGTTCGACCGAGGTACGCGTCCCGCCGTACGCCGTCGTGCAGTGCGTCGAGGGCCCGCGGCACACGCGCGGCACGCCGCCCAACGTCGTCGAGACCGACCCGCTGACCTGGGTCCGGCTCGCGACGGGACGCGAGGAGTGGCAGGACGCCGTACGGGAGGCGCGCGTCAGGGCGAGCGGAGAGCGCGCCGATCTCGGCGGACTGCTGCCCCTCATGCACTGAGACCCGTCCGGACACGCGCTGTTACGTGTCCGGACTCATGCGCCGAGACCTGTCCGGAATGAAACCTGAGACTGTCCGAAAACAAGGGGAACCGCTCGCCCACCC
>NZ_VMNX01000148.1 GCF_009377235.1 Streptomyces acidicola | reverse complement strand
GGGCGGACCCGGAACCGGTGCCGAAACCGACACCGGCACCGGCACCGGCACCGGCACCGGCACCGGCACCAGCCGCGCACGCCGAGGCCGGCGGCTCCTCGTCAGCCTCGTCGCGGCCCTGGCCGTCACCGGCCTGAGCCTCACGACGATGCACCTCGTGTCGGACTCGGACACGGATTCGCAGGCCCCGACGGACTCCTCCCCCACCTCCACCGGCCCGCCCGCCGCGGCGCTGCCCGCCGGCTGGAAGCCCTGGCGGACGGACCTGACCCGGGACTCGGGCAACATCGACCCCATCCACTACGCGGAGTCCGGGTGCCTGCCGGACACGGACGCCGTGTACTGCGCCGGAACGGGCTTCACCGTCACCAAGGTCGACGCCGCCTCCGGCCGCACCCTGTGGCGGTCCGGCACCAATCCGCAGGAAGTGCTGCCCGTGGGCGTCCGGGGCGGGCTCGTCTACGCCTACTCCCTGCCGGACGACGCGGCCGCCGGCAACAGGGTCCGCAGGCTGGTGGCCCTGGACTCCGGCACCGGGAAACAGCGCTGGGCCCGCCGCATCGGCGACGTCGACGCGGAGGCGCACGTGTTCAGCCGTGGGGTGCTGGCGATTTCGGCCTCCACGACGCAGTTCGTGGCCTACGCACCGTCGGGCGAGGAGCTGTGGAGGTCGTCGGCGTCGGCGCCGGGCGGGAAGTCCTGCGTACCGCTGGTGCTCGGCGACGCCCCGTACGGCCTGTGCTCGTCGGACGAGGATCCAGGCGGGGTTCCGATGACCCTGGTGCGGTTCGACGCGTCCGACGGCACCCGGAGCGATGTGGCGACGCTGCCGCCGACGGCGGAGGCGCTCGGTGTCGTCGGCGGACAGTTCCTGTTCTCCGTGCTGCAGGACCCCAACAAGGTGTCACAGTCCGTGGGCGACTGGTCGTACGCGGCGCTGGTGCGGGTGAACCCGGACAGCGGCGCCGTCAAGAAGATGCCGCTGGCCCAGCCGCCGCGCGGCGCCGCCACCCTCGCGGACGGCGCCGTCTACGTCGTACGGCAGGACGGAGTCGTCACCGCCGTGTCGGCGGCCTCCGGCAAGCAGCTGTGGCGCAGGCCGACGGAGCTGGAGGGCCTCTCCGTACCGGTGTTCTCGGCGACATACGGCGACCTCTACTTCGCCAACCGTTACGGCCGCCTGCTGGCGCTGGACCGGGGCACGGGAGCGGAGCGGTGGCGCACGTCCTCGATGGACGACCTGGGGGACTCCTCGGGCGACAACACGCCGAGCCTGCGGCTCGTCAAGGACGCGATCGTGGCGGTGGCGGGCGACACGGTCTTCTCCGTACGCCCGGACCGCCCCACGACCCCGTCGGCGTCGGCGTCGGCGTCGGCGTCGGCCACCGGCGGCTAACCCGCCGTTGTGGCCCGCCGCGACCTGGCCGCGCGCAGCCCCAGGAACACCAGCAGTCCGAACGGTGACAGCAGGATCGTGAAGACCAGCAGCGGCCCCATCACCAGGGCGGAGATCCCCAGCCGCCTGCCCTCCCGGTACATCCACTGCCCGATCAGGAGATCCCAGGCGATGACCTGTGCCCAGACGGCTGCCGCGCCGTCCGCGAGTGCCGTCAGGTCGCGGAAGGCGTCGAGGTCCGGGCTGCTGACCGCGGCCCAGAGCTCGGGGAGCACCGGGACCGCGAGCGCGACGTAGACCAGCAGTACGGGCACCACGGTCCACGGCGACCCGGCGAGGCGGACGGTGGGGCCCCATCCCGGCGCAAAGATCATGAGCAGCCAGACGGGCGCCGCCAGCCAGAAGGAGAGCTCGAAGAGGAACCCGGTCACGACGTGAGTCCCTTCGCGGCGGGGGCGCCTTCAGGGCGCGTTGCCGTGCGGGACGAGGGCGTCCCGGCCCGCAAAGACCCGTACGTCCCGAGCGCGACGGCCAGCAGGATCACGCCGGCCGCCCCCAGCGTCACTCCGTCCGGGTGGATCAGCGGCTGACCTCGCAACGCCTGCCAGAGGACCAGAGCGAAGGCGGCGGCGTACGCCCCCGAGGCGAGCACCACCAGGCGCAGCCGGACCCGGTCGTCGGCCAGGCGGGCGAAGCGCGGTGCGAGGACGGTCAGCAGCATGACCACCAGCGGCAGGAACTGCAGCGCGTGCATGCCGAAGAAGTGCGGGATCCGCAGATCGCCGCCGGTCGTGGACCAGCCGGTCAGCGGCATCGAGGGGCCGCCGTCCGGCACGCCCACGCTGTGCGCGCCGACCACCTTGGAGACGCCGCGCTGCTGCCCGGGCGCGGGCTGGGTCATCAGGAAGCCGACAGCGGCTCCGGACAGGGCCAGGACGATGCCGGAGCGGATCGCCCAGGCGGTCGCGCGGTCGGCGATCCGGGCGCGGATCAGCAGCACGGCGATGACGAGCGTGCCGGCCCACAGGATGACGACCGTGACGGCCATCACGTTGAACAGCGCCTCGTCGAAGGGTGTCTCGTGGTTGAAGTGGCTGCGCTTCCCGCGGATGACCTGCCCGGTGATGATCGCCATCTCGACGATGCTCGCCAGCACGACGACGTTCCCCGCCCGCCGGCCCACGCGTCGGCCCTTGGGGAGCAGCGACAGCATCCAGGCCAGGGACAGGCAGTACGGCACGAACGAGACCGCGAACTTGAACGGCTTGGTCCAGATCGGCGCGCCCACCAGCACACGGTCGTCGACGACGATTCCCACCGCGGACACGACGGCCATCACCGCCATCACCGCCGAGAACAGCACCAGCGGCCGATGCCAGGACCGCCAGGGCGCCGCGGACGAACGAGCCGCGGACGAACGAAAGGAAGCCATGCCTACCCCCACTGCTGAATGGATAGCAGCACTATCCGCTATCCGATAGCTCCACTATCTATGATGGGTGGCGGGCCGGCAAGGGCCGGCTCGGCGAGCAGGGCGAGGGCCGAGGAGTGAGCCGGAAGTGCGCATTGGCGAGTTGAGCCGGAGGACCGGGGTGTCGGTGCCGACGATCAAGTACTACGTCCGTGAGGGCCTGATGCCTCCGGGCGAGCTGACCAGCCCGAACCAGGCGAGCTACGGCGAGGCGCACGAGCGCCGGCTGCGGCTGATCCGCGCCCTGCTCGATGTGGGCGGCATGAAGGTGGCCGACATCGCGGACGTACTGGCGGCCATCGACGACCGGGAGCGCCCACTGCACAAGGTGCTCGGCGCCGCGGCGGACCTCCTCGGAGGCGCGAACACCGAGCAGGACGACCCCGAGGAGGTGGCCGCCCGGGCCGCCGTCACCGACCTCATCTCCCGGCGCGGCTGGCAGACGTACGAGTCGAGCCCCGCCGCCGCCGATCTGTCCAGGGCCCTCGCCGCCATGGCCAGGCTGGGCCACGGAGCGTTCGTCGAGGTGCTCGACGACTACGCCGACGCCGCGGAGGAGGTGGCCCGCGCCGACCTCGCCTATGTGGACCGGCAGGTGGCGGTGGAGGACATGGTGGAGGGCGTGGTGATCGGGACCGTCCTGGGTGAGGCGGTGTTCAGCTCACTGCGGCGGATGGCTCATGTCGACGCCTCGGCGAAGCTGTACGGCACGGACGGGCCACGGGAGCGGAAGGCGAAGTGAGCCGACCCCCGGGCCCTTCTCACGGCAGGGCCGCCGGCCCCGCACCCGGACCCGCACTCGACCCCACACCCGGCCCCCGAGCGGTCACGCAGCGCACCGAGAGCGAGGCATCTCGTCACCACAGGGGTAATTTGGCACATAGGCAGTGTTATATGGGGGTATGCATCATCGGATAGGGCGCTTGCGGTTCGGGTACCGGCTGCGCACAGTCGCCGGCCAGGTCTTCGCCCTCCAGGTCATCGTCGTGCTGATTCTTGCGGCAGCGGCGTTCTCTGCCCTGCTGCTGCAGTCCCAGGCCGACGCCGACAACGAGGCCCGCAACCGTTCACTGGCCGTCGCCGAGGCCGTCGCGGCATCCCCCAACGTGCAGCAGGCCCTGGCCGGCAAGAATCCGACCGCCATGCTCCAGCAGCAGGCCGAACAGACCCGCAAACGCTCCGACGTGGACTTCGTCGTGGTGATGAGTCCCACAGGCATCCGCTACACCCATCCGACCCCCTCCGAGATCGGCAAGCGCTACATCGGCAGCATCGCGGCAGCCCGGCAGGGCAGAACCGTCACCGAAACGACGGTCGGGACGCTGGGCCCGTCGGTCCGCACCGTGGTTCCCGTCACAGCATCGGACGGGAAGGTCATCGGGCTGGTCGGCGCGGGCATCGCCGTCAAGCGGGTGAGCCTGGCGGCCGAGCGGCAGGTGCCGCTCATTCTCGTGGCCACCGGACTGGTGCTCGGGGCGGCCACCGCTGGGTCGGCACTGATCAGCAAGCGCCTGCTCCGTCAGACCCACGGCCTCGGCCCGGCCCAGATGACCCGCATGTACGAGCACCACGACGCGGTGCTCCACGCCGTACGGGAAGGTGTCCTCATCGTCGACGCCCAGGGGAACCTGCTCCTGGCCAACGACGAGGCACGGCGCCTGCTCAGCCTGAGGGCGGACGGGGAAGGACGGCCCGTCACGGCGCTGGGGCTCGAACCGGAAGCCGAAGAGCTGCTCGTGTCGGGCAGAGCGATCACGGACGAGGTGATCAAGGTCGGGGACCGCCTGCTGGCCGTCAGCCGACGCCCCATGACCCAGCAGCCCGGCCTGGGAGGCTGGGTCGCCACGCTGCGCGACACCACCGAGCTCAGCGCGCTGATGGGCCGGGTGGAGGTGGTCCAGGAACGGCTCAAACTGCTGTACGACGCCGGCCTGCGCATCGGCACCACCCTCGACGTGACACACACGGCTCAGGAACTGGCGGAGTTCGCCGTGACCAGGTTCGCCGACTACGTGACCGTCGACATGACGGATGCCGTACTGCGCGGCGAGGAACCGAACCAGCCGAGCACGAAGGAACTCCGTCGCGTCGCACTGCACGGCATCCGGAAGGACACACCGCTCTACCCACCGGGTGAACTCGTGCAGTTCGCCCCCTCCACACCACAGGCCTCCAGCCTCAGTTCCGGGAAGGTCACGCTGGAGGCCGACATGGCGGCCTTTTCCGGCTGGCAGGAGCAGGATCCCGACGGATCTCGCAAGCTGGTGGCCTACGGCCTCCACTCCATGATCGCTGTTCCGTTGCGGGCCCGCGGGGTCATTCTCGGCGTGGTGACCTTCTGGCGTTCGCAGTCCCCACCCTTCGCCCAGGAAGAGATCTCGCTCGCGGAAGAGCTCGTCGCCCGCGCGGCGGTGAGCATCGACAACGCCCGCCGCTTCACCCGGGAGCGCACCATGGCGGTCACGCTGCAGCGCAGCCTGCTGCCGCACGAGCTCCCCAAGCAGAGCGCGGTCGACGTGGCCCACCGCTACCTTCCGGCGGAGGCAGGCCTCGGCGGTGTCGGCGGCGACTGGTTCGACGTCATTCCGCTGCCCGGCGCCCGCGTCGCCATCGTCGTGGGCGACGTCGTGGGGCACGGACTGCACGCCGCCGCCAGCATGGGACAGCTGCGCACCGCCGTCCACAACCTCTCCACGCTCGACCTGCCGCCCGACGAACTCCTCTGGCACCTGGACGAGCTCGTCACCCGCATCGACCAGGACCGCGACGGCAACGGCGAAGCACCCATGCTCACGGGCGCCACCTGCCTGTACGCGATCTACGACCCGGTGTCCCGTCTGTGCACCATGGCCAGAGCGGGGCATCTGGAACCGATCATCGTGCACCCGGACGGCGACGCGGAGCTGCCCGGAGTGCCGGTCGGCCCCCCGCTGGGGCTGGGCGGACTGCCCTACGAGAAGACCGAGATACTTCTGCCCGAGGGCAGCAGCATCGTGCTCTACACCGACGGCCTGGTCGAGGACAGGCAGCGCGACATCGACGAAGGCATCGAGCGCCTGCGCCACGCCGTCGCGCACGCCGGACGGACGCCGGACCAGATGTGCCAGGCGGCGATCGACGCCATGCTGCCCACGGCGCCACGCGACGACGTGGCCCTGATCGTGGCCGGCACCCGGCTGCTCAACGGCGACCGCACCGCGTCCTGGGACGTACCGGCCGACCCCTCGGCGGTCGCCGGTGTCCGTGCCGCCGCCGCTCAGCTCCTGCAGGACTGGGGCATGGAGGAGGAGGCGTTCACCCTGGAACTGGTCCTCAGCGAGCTGGTCACCAACGCCATCCGGCACGCGAGCGGCCCCATCCGTGTGCGCCTGATCCGCGACCGCAGCCTCATCTGCGAAGTGTCCGACGGCAGCAGCGTGTCCCCGCACCTGCGCCGGGCCACCACCATGGACGAGGGCGGCCGGGGACTCTTCCTGGTGGCCCAGTTCGCCGATCGCTGGGGCACCCGCTACACCTCGGGCGGAAAGGTCATCTGGACCGAACAGCAGCTCTCCGACGAGAAGTGACTGTGAAGTGACTCACCGGCCGTGAGGTCCTGTCGTCGGGCCCTGTCGTCAAACTCCCGCCGTCCGCCGGAGGGCGTGCCAGGCACCGCGCGACGGTGAGGTTCCTTTCGATTTCCGGTCCAGAATGCGCCCCGCCATCCGTGTGCTGCCGGAGGGCGGGGCGCTGTTGAGGGGCAGATCAGGTGAGTCGATGTTCCCACCGGAGCGCACGCTGGTCGCCGATCCAGCGGGTTCGGTTGTTTGTAGTGATCTGCTGTCCGCCGATCCAGTAGGTGTGTGCCTGCTCGGTGATGTGGAGGCGGACGCTCGCGATGTCGGGGCTCCCGGAGTCCTGCCATGCGGTCAGCGTCTCCTCGATGGCGTCCCACAGGGCCACGGGGCCGCCCTGGCGGACAGTCCAGCCCGACGTGTCCTCGGTGAATGCGGCGAACGACTCGCGCTCGGCGTCGAAGAGATACAGACTCTGCGAACCATCGCCGACCGTGGCGCGAACGAACTGCGCACGGCGAGTGGTGAGTTGGGCCAGAAAAGCGGGCATCCACTCGTTCAGCAGCACGGGCGGGATCTTGGTGGGGCGTTCGGTGTCCGCGTAGGCGGTGCGGGCCGAGAGGTCACCGGCCAGGGGCGTCAGGGCCTGCGCGCGGGCGTGCATGAAGGAGGATCGGCCGACGATGCGGCCCTCGGCGGAGCCGTCGTCGTTCACGGTGACCTTGGCGAGGCCGGTGCCGTACGGCCAAGATCCGACCGTGGCGAGGAGGATGCCGCCGGGCTTGGTCTGGCGGACCCAGGAATACGGGATCCGCTGTACGGCGCACGTGGCGATCACGCGGTCATAGGGTGCGCGGGCGGGGTGGCCGAGGAGTCCGTCGCCGGTGACCGTCCACGCGGAGTGTCCGGTCTCCTCCAGGGCGGCATCCGCGCGGGCCGCCACCTGGGCGTCGACCTCGACCGTGGTCACGCCGTCCTCGCCGAGGCGGTGGCACATGAGGGCGCTGGAGTAGCCGGTACCGGTGCCGATTTCGAGGACGGAGTAGTCGTCGGCCACGTCGAGCTGTTCGAGCATGCCGACGACGGTGGTGGGGTTGGTGGAGGACGACGTGGGCACGCCGGTCACGGTCCCGGTTGCCTGGTCGGCAGTGAGGTGGCCGTCAAGCTGCGTGGCCAACGACTCGTCGCGGTAGGCGATGCGTACCCATTCCTCCGGAGATGTACCGAGAGCGGTTACCGGCTCCCAGAGTCCACCGTCGACCGGCAGGAACACCCCCGGGTGCAGGAACAGTTCGCGCGGTACGGCCTCGATGGCCGACCGCCACGGTGAATCCGGGCGCAGCACGCCGGACGCGATCAGCCGGTCGGCGAGCGCACGGCGTTCAGAGGCGGTGTCCATCAAGGTCTCCTTGGATCAGCAGCTCTGCGATTGCGGCGGACATCTCCAGGCCGGTCTCTTCCTCCAGCCAACCCCATTGGCCGTTCGGGTTCAGCTCCAACCAGTGGAACTCACCGTCGCGGTCCAGGGCGAGGTCAAAGGAGCCGGAGGCGAGGCCGAAGTGGTCCAGGACGGCGTACAGGGCCTTCACCAGGCGCTCGGGAAGGTCGACGACGCTGTACGACAGTGCGTCGTAATCCGTGCGCCAGTCCAACAGGCCGGAGTCGATCCGGACGGCGAAGACGCGGCGGCCGACGATCAACACGCGCAGGTCCGCGGCCTTCTCGACGCGGGCCTGGAACAGGTGCGGGGCGGCGCGGAGGGTGTCGTCGATCTCGTCGGTGATGACCGGCTCCGCCCACGAGGTCATGGGGACCCCGTCACGCTCGTACGGCGTCCACCGCAGCGTCTTGGCGATCACAGGGCCGTATGCAGCGATGAACTGCCGTGTTTGCCGGGGTCGTTGGTGACCAGGGTGGGCCGCTGCTGCGGCCCTGACCGAGATGGCGGGGTGGATGGCGCACGACGGTGGGAGGGACGGTGACGCCCTCGGCCATTTCGGGAAGGCCCTGGCTCTCGCGCAGACCGGGGGTGATCTCCCGCTGGCCGCGCACATCGCCGCGTCTCTGTCCCACCTCGTCCTCCACGGCGAGGACGCGGTGGCGGCTGCACGCTGGGCTCAGACGGGTCTCGACCTCGCCGGCCGTGGGCAGCGGATTCCCGCGCTCAAGGTGCGGCTGCACATGATGCAGGCGCGTGCCATGGCGGCCGGGGGCCAGCACACGCCCGCCCACCGCGCGCTCGAACAGGCTCACCGCGACTTCGACGCCACCTCCGACAGTGCGCCTCACCCTTGGCTCAGCCCGTTCGACGTCGGCCGTCTGGCGAGTGAGGCAGCGCTGGTCCTGCTCGACCTCGGCGAATTCGGCGGGGCCCTGGCCGCCGCCGAGGAGGCCGTGGCGCTGCGGGACGCGGGACGAGCGCGGTCCCTCGCCCTGGCCCGAATCTTCCTCGTCGACGTCCATCTCCGGCGGAGCGATCTCGACGCGGCTGTGGCGGTCGGCCACGACTTGCTCGGCACGAGCCCGACCCTCGGCTCCGTACGCGTCGTCCAGCAGCTCGATGACCTCCGGGCCGCGTTGGAGCCGCACCGGTCGTACGGGCCGGTGCGGGAGTACCTGGTGCGGTTCGGCGATGCACGCCGCGCCAGAATGCTCCTGCTCGCAGATCTGATCCCGTCATCGGGAGGCACTCGCCAATGAAGCCGACGCCCACTCCCGCCGACCCCGACGCCTGGAATGCCTACCTTGCCGAGGGCAACGCCAAGCAGGCCCGTAAGCGCGTGGCGGCGGACGTGCTGCTCCGCGACTCGTCGGGGAGCGTGCTGTTGGTGAACCCGACTTACAAGCCCGGTTGGGATCTTCCCGGCGGTATGGCCGAGGCGAACGAGCCGCCGGAGGAGACGGTGGTGCGGGAGCTGCGAGAGGAGCTGGGTCTGGACGTCGTCGTGCGCGGACTCCTGGTCGTCGACTGGGTGGCGCCGCATGGGCCATGGGATGACCAGATCGCGTTCATCTTCGACGGCGGCACCATCGACGTGGAGGGCAAGCTGAAGCCTCACGACAAGGAGCTTTCGGAAGCGCGATTCGTGGATCTCGCCGAGGCGGGAGGACTGCTGAGGGACCGGATGCGGCGGCGGCTGACGGAGGCGGTGCGGGCACTGCGGGAGGGGCGGACGGTGTATCTGCACGACGGGCAGGCGCCCCCGGACTAAGGGCCTGTCCAGCGGATCTTGTGGCTGCCGTACTCTTCATGGCCATGGTCAACTGGTGGGACGTGTTGCCGGACAACGAGCGCCAGCAGTGGTCGCTGGATCCGTTCATGGCCGTGGGGCCGCTACGTTTCGGCGCAGACCCCGATGAAATTTCGATAGCGCTGAGCGGCATCACGACGGAATCCCAGCAGCACACACGGCACCAGTCCGCGTTCGACGCCGTCTCCACGGTCGTGGAGGGCAGTTACCCGAAGTTCGGCCTGAAGCTGCACTACCGGGAAGAACGGCTGGCAGCCATTGTCGTCGACGCGCTGCACGGACCTCAGGTCGTTGCAGACAGCATGCCACTGGTAGGGAGAGCTCCCTCGACTCTGACACAGGCGTACCCGGGTCCGAATCATTGGGGGTCGTGATCGATGTGCAGCGAGCCGGCGACCGCCTGCTCACTCGACCGGTGTTCGTACCGCTGGAAGCCATGGACGACCTGTCCTACTGGCTTCCGAGGGAGGCGTGGTCACTTTGCTGAGCACTGGCTGATCACGGCCTAAGCAAAGACGCACACCCCAACAGCACCGCCCCGATGAAGGACTCGGACGCTCCAGGGGCGGCGCGACGTCACAAGATCCGCTGGACAAGCCCTGGAGATCTTCAAGGGTGTTGGGTTACGTGGGGGCGTGACGGCTGTCGTGGGTCGCGCTATGCCGGAGGAATGCGGATCCCGGTGTGGCGGAGGGCTGACGGCTGCGGAGCGGGCCCTGCGTCTTCGCGGGACGTTCAAGAGCTGCTGGCGTCAGAGGCGGGCGACGCGGGCCGAAGCAGTTCGCCACGGGCCAGGGCCAGGACGGTCCGGGCCGCGATGCCGCCGATGAGGACGGTGACGGCCCCGAGGACGAGGTAGGTGTAGACGACGTGGCCCGCCGGTTTTCCGGCCTCGATCCAGTGCAGCGTGGTGGTGGCCACCACGGCCCAGGAGAAGGTGAAGGCCCACGTGGCGACCGTGAACCGCAGGCGCGCGTAGAGGGGGAGCAGCCGGAGCTGGACGATGACCATCAGCAGTCCGTATCCGGCCAGCACGGCCGCGATGAAGTCCACCCGGCCCATGTCGAGTGCGAAGAAGGCGACGCTGGCGATGGCGGGCGGGGCCACCTCGATCGCCATCGTCGGCAGGAGCGGCGCGGGCAACCGCGGACGGTGGAGCAGCCTTCCCGTGACCACCGAACCGAGGATGAACCAGGAAATCACGCCGAAACCGAACATGACCACGGCCAGCAGGGTCTGTCCCACCCTCGCGGCGCTGGCGCAGGCAACCAGACCGCCGGCCACCGCGGGCAGGTAGTAGCCGGGGTGTATCTGGTCCAATTCCAGGTGCCCGACGATCCACTGTCCGGTGAGCCACCCGGCGAACAACACGGTCAGTACGAGAAAGACGTCCACCAGGATCTTCCCCGCCGTCGGGCTGTACGGCGCCAGCCCCAGGGACGCCATCAGCATCGGGGCGATCAGCGCGAGGGAGGCGAACGGACTGGCCACGGGGTCCTCCAGGTCGGCCCGGAGCCTCCCCCTGCCGCCGCACACGTAGCGCAGATACCACCCCACCGATACCAGCCACACGACAGCGGCCAGTCCGATCAGAGCTCTTCCGACGGTCACCGGAACGTGCCCGGCCTGACCAGCGGTCACCCAGGTGCCGCCGAGTCCGGCCAGGCCGAAGGCCATGCTGAAGACGTTGAGCGGGATGCGCTGTACGGCCACCGCCAACTCCTTTCATTCGGCCGGTGAGCCCACCGCAGGCGCATCGCCGGTCCGTGTCGGATTCCCACGCACACAGACGCCCGCGACCCACATCGCGCGACGGACCAAGCCCGATGTTTCCGAATATTTAGATCTTGTGCGATGTCCTGTCGCCCCGCAACGCGAGTCGTTTTCTCAGGCCGGTGGTGCGCTTCGGCCGCGCACCAGTGGCAGGTACACCTCGTCGACGATCTCGACGAGGACCTCGTCCGGGGCGGTGGGGGCCCCGCGCACGACGAATTCGTTGCGCAGCAGGGTCATGGCGACGGTGGCGACCCTGGGGTGGAGTGCTTCGGGGGAGGCTTCACCGCGTGCGATCGCGCGCCCAAGGATGGTCAGCCAGGGGGCGGCCGCCGCGTCGCCGGACTGTTCCTGGAGTTGCGCCAGGAGTTCCGTGGCACCGCCGGCGGCGGCAAACAGTTCGCGCAGGATCGCGCCTTGGGGGGAGCTCCAGTAGCGGTTCGCCTGGCGCAGCCACTCCAGGACGTCGCCTCGCAGGCTGCCGGTGTCGGGCGGCTGGACCGTCGTGGCAAGCCGCCGGTAGGCGGCGATGGCGAGGGTGAGGCGGTTGGGCCAGCGGCGGTAGATGGCGTTCTTGTTGGTGCCGGCACGGATGGCGACCTTGTCCATGGTCAACCTCGCGAATCCGGCCTCAGTGAGTTCGTCCGCCGCCGCGCGCAGGATCGCATCCTCCAGGGCGGCTCCGCGTCGCCGCGTCTGCCCGGCGCCTGACGAACCCATCGGCCTCTCCGGCATGGCCCCTACCTGCTATCGACACTCAGCGTACCTTCCCATCTTGACCGCCTGCATTGACCCACAGCAAATAGGGTACGGTCAGTACCGTAAATCTTCTCGAGCGAAGAGGGAACGACGCATGCGCGCCAAAGGCATCAGCTACGACACCGGATTCGCCTTCAACGGGCACCTCGGCCGTGAGCGGTTCGACGCGGAGGTGGTGCAGCGAGAGCTGACGATCATCCGCGATGACCTGCACTGCACCGCGGTCCGCATCATGGGCGGGGACCCGGACCGGATCGAACTCGCCGCGGGATGCGCCGCCGACCTCGGACTCGAGGTCTGGTTCTCCCCCTACCCGCTCGAACTGACCACCGCCGAAATGCTGTCCCTCTTCGCCGACTGCGCCGAGCGCGCAGAGCGGCTCAGGCAACGCGGAGCCGACATCGTGTTCGTCACCGGTGCCGAACTGAGCCTGATGAACAAGGGATTCCTGCCCGGCGACAGCACCGACGACCGCGTCGCGCTCCTGAGCCACCCCGAGCGGGTCCGCGAGCACATCGGCGAGGCCGGCGCCCGGGTCAACGAGTTCCTGACCGAGGCCGTGGCAGTGGTACGCGAACGCTTCGGCGGCAAGGTCACCTACGCCGCCGTACCGCTGGAGAACGTCGACTGGACCCCGTTCGACTTCATGTCCATGGACCTCTACCGGTCGGCGGAGATCGCCGACCGGTTCGCGGCAGGCATCCAGCACCTCGTCACGCAGGGCAAGCCGGTGGCCATCACCGAGTTCGGTGCGGCCGGCTACCAGGGCGCCGACGACCAGGGTGCTCGCGGCCTGGAGATCGTCGAGTACGACGGCGACACCCGCGCGCCGCTGCGACTCGACGGAAAGCACGCCCGTGACGAAGCAGGCCAGGCCGCCTATCTGCGTGAACTGCTGGAAGCGTTCGACGCCGGAGGTGTCGACAGTGCCTTCGTGTTCACCTTCGCTCTCTACGACTTCCCGCACCGCCCCGACGGCGACCCCTGCGACGACTTGGACCTGGCCAGCTACGGCATCGTCAAGGTCCTTGAAGACCACCCCGGCGCCACCTACCCCGACATGCCGTGGGAACCCAAAGCCGCGTTCGCCGCGGTAGCCGACTACTACCGCGACTGAACGGCGCCGATGCGGCCATGAAGAGGTACTGAACGGCGCTGATGCGGCCATGGAGAGATCCCGCATCGCCGCCGCAACCAGGGATCATCCACTTTCGAATCACACCCTGGGGCGGACTGCCCTCGTGCTCCCGCCACTCGCCTGAATCACCGCTGTCACACACCTTGTTGGGGCGGGACTCCTGTACATAGCATCTCCCGGCAAGACATGGTTTGAATCGTTTCAATCGTTTTCGTGCACGGTTACGTGCACGGTTTCGTTGTCCGCGGCGACACAGCGAGCGAGGAACGCATGGGCCAGTTCTGGAACCGGAGACTCTTCCTGAAAGGCACGACGGCGGGCGCGGGTGCCGGGTTCACCGCACTGTCCGCCGGCCCGGCGGCGGCCGCCGCGGGAACACCGGCGCGGGGTCCGCAGGACGATCGCACCGGAGCACTCCGCATCGAGCGCACCACCGTCGAGTACGCCGAGCGGGTCCTCGGTACCGACGTCGAGCACCCCCGCCTCAGCTGGGAGATGTCCGCTCCGGGGCACGGCGCCCGGCAGAGCGCGTACCGGATCCAGGTCGCCCTCACCCCCGGGGAGCTGACGAACGGCAGCGGGGCGGCGGCCGGGCCGGTCTGGGACTCGGGGAAGGTGGCGTCCGACCGCAGCGTGGGCGTCCCCTACGAGGGGCCCGCGCTCCGCCCCCATACCCGCTACCACTGGCGGGTGCGAGTCTGGGACGGCACCGGGCGGGCCTCCCGCTGGAGCGAGGTCCGCTGGTGGGAGACAACGTTGTCGGAAGCCCAGTGGCAGGCCCGCTGGATCGGCGCCGACCCGTCCCCGCAGCCGCCCTCCCTCTCCGGGGCCTCGTGGATCTGGTCGCCGGACGCCACGTCCTCCGACGCCCCCGTGGGGCCGCGCTGGTTCCGGGCGGGCTTGCGTCTGCCGGACGGCAGCCGGGTGCGGCGGGCCACCGTCGTCGCCACCGCCGACGACGACTTCACCCTCCACCTGGACGGCCGGGAGGTGCTCGAGGCACCGGAGCAGCAGGACGGCTGGCGCACCGGCCGCGCGGCCGACGTCACCGCTGTCGTGGAAGAGGTCCTCGCCGCCGGCCGCCCCGTGGTGCTCGCCGCCCGTGCCACCAACCGCTCCGGCCCCTCCGTGAACCCAGCCGGTCTGCTGGTCCGGCTGCTCGTCGAGACGGAGGACGACGGAGCGGGTGGGGGCAGCGGAGGCGGCGGAGGCGAAGGACCGCACGAACTGGTCACCGGGCCCGACTGGCGGGTCTCCGCGACCGAGCCCCCGGACGGCTGGCAGCGCCCGGAGTTCGACGACGCGGCCTGGGACCGGGCCGCCGTGCTCGCCCCGTACGGGCAGGGCCCCTGGGGCGGTGATGTGAGCGTCGCCGTGCCGGAGCAGCCCGCGCCGCTGCTGCGCCGCGCCTTCACCGTGCGGCGGCCGGTCTCCCGGGCCCGTCTCCACGTCAGCGGCCTCGCCTACTACGAGGCCGAGATCAACGGCCGCAGGGTCGGCCGCCAGGTACTCGACCCCGGCTTCACCGACTACGACGAGACGGTGCTGTACGCCGTGCACGACGTCACCGAGCTGATCCGGCGCGGCGACAACGCCATCGGGGTCACCCTCGGCCGCGGCTTCTTCGGCATGATCACCCCCAACGTCTGGAACTGGCACCGCCCGCCGTGGCACGGCGAGCCCCGGCTGCTGGCCCAGCTGGAGATCGACCACCCGGACGGCTCCCGCACCACCGTCGCCTCGGACGGCGAGTGGCGGATCACCGACGGCCCGACGCTGTCCAACTCCCTCTACGCGGGCGAGACGTACGACGCGCGCCGCGCCCCGGACGGCTGGACCAGCCCCGGCTTCGACGACAGCGGCTGGCGGACGGCGGATGTGCAGGAGGCCCCGCGGGGCGCGCTCAGGGCGCAGCCGCACGAGCCGATCGAGGTCATCGAGACGGTACGGCCGACGGAGATCTCCGAGCTGCGCCCCGGGGTGTACGTGGTGGACATGGGCCGCACCATGGCGGGCTGGACCCGCCTCACCGTGACCGGCGCCGACGCGGGCACGGTCGTGCGTCTCGTCCACGGCGAGAGGCTGAAGGCCGACGGAAGTGTGCTCGCCGAGACCGGCCATGTCCCCGGCCGCTTCCAGACCGACGAATACATCTGCGCGGGCGGCGCGCGTGAGGTCTGGGAGCCGAAGTTCTCGTACAAGGGATTCCGGTACGTCGAGGTCCACGGCCTGCCCGGGCGTCCGTCCCCGGAGCAGGTGCTGGGGCGGCTGGTGCACACCCGGGTCGAGGAGGTCAGCTCCTTCGGCTGCTCGGAGCCGTTCTACGAGTGGCTGGACCGTGCCATGCGCCGTACGGTCCTCAACAACCTGCACGGCATCCCGACCGACACCCCCATGTACGAGAAGAACGGCTGGACCGGCGACGCCCAGGTCGGCACGCCGACGATGGTGTACGCCTTCGGGATGCACCGCTTCCTGTCCAAGTGGCTGGGCGATCTGGCGGACAGCCAGAGCGGCGAGGGGCAGGTGCCGGTGATCGTGCCGAGCGGCGGCTGGGGCTACAAAGAGCTGGCCCCCGCCCCCGAGTGGACGACCGTGTACCCGTTCGTCGTCCGTGAGCTGTACCGGGTGTACGGGGACGAGCGCGCCGCCCGCGAGCACTGGACGACGCTGACCCGGTACCTGGACTGGGAGCTCGCCCGACTGCGGGACGGGCTGGCGGTCACGGCTCTCGGCGACTGGCTGCCGCCCGGCTACGGCGGCGGCATCCCTCCGGAGGACACCCGGCTGACCGCGACCGCGTACCTGTACCGGGCGCTGCTGCACACCGCCGAGCTGGGCGAACTGCTGGACGAAGGCACGGTCGTGAAGCGGTACCGGGAGGCGGCCGAGAGCCTGAAGTCCGCGTTCAACGAGGCGTTCCTCGGCCCGGAGGGCCACTACCGCACGGCGAAGGACCCCGGCTACCGGCAGACCTCCAACGCGATCCCCCTGGCCTTCGGCCTGGTGCCGCCCGGCGCCCGCGCCTCGGTGGTGGACAGCCTCGTGGCGGACATCGAGGCGCGCGGCAACCATCTGAACACCGGCTGTCTGGGCACGAGCGTGCTGCTGAAGGTGCTGTCCGCCCACGACCGCCCGGACGTGGCCCACGCCGTCGCGACCCAGCGCACCTATCCGGGCTGGGGGTACTGGCACGCGAACGGCGCCGACACCATGTGGGAGATGTGGGAGCTGGACTCCCGCTCCCGCGACCACTATTTCATGGGCACGGTCGCGCAGTGGCTGTACGAGAACGTGGCCGGGCTGCGCCCCGGGGACGCCGGCTACCGCACCTTCTCGGTACGGCCCGACGCCCGTACAGGAGTGAACTGGGCGCGTACGTCGATCCGTACGGTGCGCGGCGAGGCCGCCGTGTCCTGGTCGCGGCTGGACCGGGAGGTGCGGCTGTCGGTGCGGGTGCCGGTGGGCTCGACGGCCGAGGTGCACGTACCGGGCGCGACGCGCGCCCGGGTGAGCGCGCCTGAGGGCGCGGAGTTCCTGCGCAGCGACCCCGCGTTCGTGGTCTTCCGGGTCGGGCACGGGAAGTGGGACTTCACCGGCCCTGCGTGACCGGTCCGAGGGTCGCGCGGGTTGTGCCGGCCCGCGCGGCCACACCGGAGGGCGCCCCCTAGGGAGTGGTGGCGCCCGGCGGCAAGGCAGTCGGCGGCGAGGCGGTCGGCGGCGTGGCGGTCGGCGGCGTGGTGGTGATCACCGAGATGTGGTCGCCGGGGCGGATCCGGGTGGAGAACCACTCGGCGTCGTCGACGCCGAGGCCGATCCAGCCGTCCGGGACGTCGTAGGTGCCGAGAGCCTTCAGGTCGTCGGGGAGCGCGCCGACGTAGACCGGTTCGTCGTCCGTGTCGCGCAGTTCGACCACGTACGGGACCTTCACCGCGGAGCGGCCTTCGGGGGACACGTCGACGGCCATCTCTCTCACGTCGTACGTGGCGACCACCCTCATCAGGCCCGTGGGGGTGGGCGTGCCGACGGCCCCCGAGGAGATCGGCATGACACGGTCGCCGACCGTGAGGGTGCGTCCGCGCAGGTGGACCGTGCCGGCGACGGGCACCGCGGTGGCCTCGGACGGCGGGGCGGACAGTGTCGCCGCCGGGATACGGCGCCGATCGGGGTGGTCCGGGTCCGCACCGAGGTCCAGCGTCAGAGCGAAGGCGACCACAGCGAGGGCCACGGCCCCCGTACCGAGGACCGCGGCGGCACGACGGCGGCGTCCGCGGCGCACCGCCCGGCTGCGAATCCCAGCCCCGCTGACAGTCGGCGCGATCGCCTGATTTGCCGCCAACTCCCTTAGCCGAGCGGAGAGTTCATCGGACACGGCCGCTCCCCCTCCGGACCGGCCCGTCGGCCTCGTCCCCCGTAAGATGCCCCGCCGGCGCCGCCCGCCCCCTGGACAGCCTCGCCTTGACCGTCCCCACGGGCGCACCGGTCTCGGAGGCTACCCCCTCCGCACTCGGATCACACAGATGGTGCAGCACGATCCTCGGTCATGCCCCCGCCGGAATCCGTGCCGTTGCCCTGCAACCCGGCCGCCCCGGCCGTGCGTACAGGTCCCGTAGGTCGCATCCGCTCATCGGGTGATCAACCTACCTGCCCAGTAAGGCAGTTGTGCTACCGCGGCCGCTGGTGCCGCGTTCCCCGCAACCGAGTTCCCGAACGGAAGGACCGCTCACGTGCTCCCCCCACACGACGTGCTGCCCGCCCGGCACGACTTCGCCGCGTACGCCCGGACGAACTGGCCCCGGCTGGTCATGACCGCGCGGCTCCTCACCGATGACCCCGGTGAGACGGAGGAACTGGTACGGCGAACGCTGGTGCTGACGTATGCGCGGTGGCGGCGCGTGCCGCGCGACGACGCGGACTTCCATGTGCGGCGCGCCCTGGTGAAGGGCCACCTGCGCAGGCCGCACGGACGGCGCGCCGCGCGGCGGCGGGCCGTACTGGTGCTGCGGCTCTGGGAGGGCATGGCCGACGTGGAGATCGCCCAGTTGCTGGGCTGCTCGGTGGGCGCGGTGCGCACCCATGCCAAACGCGGTCTGGGGGAGGCGGGCACCGACGCCGGGCGACTGCGGGAGAGGTACGTCCGTGCCGTCGAGGACGTCGCCCCGTCCGAGGTGCCGCTGGCCGGCATCGAGGCGTCCGGCCGCGCCCTGCGGCGACGCCGCCTCGCCGCGGCCTCGGCCGCCTGCGCGGCGCTGCTCACCCCGGCCGCCCTCCTCACCGTCGGCGGGATCGGGGGCGGTATCGGAGGCGGCGGGACCGACGGGGCGTCCGGGGGCGGTTCGGGGAGCGCAGCGCGCCGGGCGGAGAGTCCCGTACGGGTCGTGGGCCTGGGCGAGCGGGTGTCCGCCGTGCCGGGGGTGCGGATGTGGCTGACGGCCGACGGCGGGCACTGGTCGGCTTCGAAGGGTCGTCACAACTTCCAGCGACTGACCGACAGCGGTCTCCCGCTCGACGAACCGGGCGTCTCCGCCCGGGTGGGGTACGCACAGGAAAGGTACTTCCTGTCGGGCCTCTACCGCGGTCTGCGCGGCGAGCCGGGCCGCGTCGAGGTGAGAACCCCCACCGGCACGATCACCGCGTCGGTCCTCACCCTGGCGGGCAGTCCGGGCTGGGGCGTCTGGTACGCGAACACTCCGCTGTCCGGGAAGGACGTGAAGACGCTCCTCGCCGGCGGCCGGGGCGAGCAGAACGTGACGGCGTACGACGCCTCGGGCAAGGTCGCGGCGCGATCGGGGATCGAGGTGGGGCTGGTATGAGTGGGGCTGGAACGAACGGGGCTGGAACGAGCGGAGCTGGAACGAGCGGGACGGACGGGCCGCGACTGGCGCGCGTGGTGCGGGGTCTGGGGAAGCGGATGCGGCCGGTCGCCCGGCACGGCGGGCGCGCTCCGTTCCGGGTCCGCTTCCGGCGCACCCGGGGACGGCGTCTGCGGCGGCTGTCCCTCGTCTTCCTCGCGCTGATCGGAACGCTGTGCACGGCGGCCGTGGTGGCGTACAAGCTGACGGCCATTCCCGAGCCGCACCCCGAGACCGTCACCCAGAGCACCGTGTTCCTCGACTCGAAGGGCACTTATCTGGGCCGCCGCGGTCCGGTCGACCGGCAGGACGTCCCGCTGTCCGACGTCCCCCTCCACGTCCAGGAGGCGGTGATCGCCGCGGAGAACCGCTCCTTCCGTACGGACAGCGGGATCTCGCCGCGGGCCATCGGGCGGGCGGCACTGGCGGCGGTCACCGGCGGCGAGCCGCAGGGCGGCTCCACCATCACCCAGCAGTACGTGAAGAACGCGCTGCTGAGCCCGGAGCGTTCGCTGTCACGCAAGGCGCGCGAGGCGCTCATCGCGATCAAGCTGGACCGCACCCGGAGCAAGGACGAGATCCTCAAGGGCTATCTGAACACCGTGTACTTCGGCCGTGGCGCCGCCGGGATCCAGTCCGCCGCACGCAACTACTTCGGCGTGGACGCCGATGACCTGACGGTCTCGCAGGGCGCGGCGCTCGCGTCCATCGTCAACATCCCCTCGTACTACGAGAAGGCGGGCTCCGACCCGAAGGTGACCACGAAGCTGGAGGACCGCTGGATGTGGGTGCTCGACGCGATGGAGGCGAGCGGCAGCATCACGGCGAAGCAGCGGGCCGCGGCGCGTTTCCCGGCGTTCCGGTTCTATCCGCCGGGTGAGACCGAGGGACAGCGGCAGTATCTGATCGACGTCGCCGCGAAGGAGGCCGCCGACCGGCTCGGCATCACCGACGACCAGCTCGCGAGGGGCGGCTACACCGTGTCGACCACCTTCGACCTGACGCTGCAGGACACCACCACCCAACAGGTCGACGCCCCGTCCGGCGGCAAGGGCGTCCGGGTGCACACCGCCGTCGTGGGGATGGTGCCCGGCGACGGGGCGGTGCGGCTGCTGTACGGGGGCTCGGACTACGCACGGCAGCCGTTCAACGACGCGGTGAGCGGGGCGGTCGAGGCGGGCACGGCACTGGAGCCGTTCAGCGGGGTGCGGTCCGGCGAGCCGCTGCGCCGGCTGCTGAGGACGGCGGCGCCGACCCCGCTGGACCTGGCGTCGGCGTACGCGACGGTGGCGGCGAACGGGATGCACGCGGCCCCGTACACCGTCGCCCGCATCACCCAGGAGGGGCGCACCGTCTACAAGGCGAAGCCCGACGCACGGCGCGCCCTGAACCCGAAAGAGGCGTTCCTGGCGGCCGACAAGGCCGGAACCGCGCCGACGCCTGTCGCCATCGGCTCCAGGGCACCGAAGATGTTCTTCACCGGCGGGGCGGGGGGCGGGACCACACGACGGACCGTGTGGACCACCGGGTACGACAGCCGACTAGCCGTGACGGTGGCGCTGTTCGCCGACCGACCGGGCGACAAGAAGGGCACGACGGTGCCCGCGCAACTGCCCAACGAGCCGTCGCCGACCGAGTCGGCGCAGACGACGGCGGCCGAGATCTGGCGGGCGGCCACGGGGGATGACGCGGGGGATGACGCGGGGGATGACGCACGACCGGCTTCCCCCGGTAGGCCGGCAGGGGTTACGGAGGCGGGGTGAGCGCGGGGAGCCCCGCCCCGTTGCGGGTGCCGCCGGCAGCAGGGGACGAACGTCAGGCGGGGGACCGCGGGGCGCGGAGGGGGCCCGGACGGAAAATGCGCCTGGCCCACCCGGCGCCGCTACGACGGTTCCCCGCCCTGCGCCTCGCCGTCCCTCCGGATCAGGTGCCGCTGCGCGCCGGCACCACGATCCACGGGGTCACCCGCCTCCCCGTCACCTGGTGAGTCACCAAGTGGGTCACCGGGCGAGGAGCGGCGCAGGGACGAAGGCGGGGCCTGTCGGGTGAGGTGCTCGGCGTGTCGATGAAGGTCATACTTGCGGTCACATGAGATGACTTCTACCAGTTTGTCCTTTCGGGACTCGTACTGGAACAGGAGCATCTGCATGGCATCACTGGTAACGGCCCGTAGACCCCGCCGCGGCTTGCGGCGGCTGACTGCGGTCGCGCTGACCCTGGGCACGGTCGGCGCGCTCGCCGGCGCCTCGCCCGGGGCGGAGCACACGCAGCACCGGACCAATCACGGCTTCGTGGAGCGCGACCTCGTCTCCGACATCCCGGGCAGGGCCGAGACGACCGACCCGAACCTGGTCAACCCCTGGGGTCTGGTCCGCAAGACCAACGGCGCGATCCTCGTGTCGAACAACGGCTCCGACACGGCCACGGCGTACTCGGGCGCTCTGGACAACCAGCCGGTCAACAACACCGGGCTGGTCGTGCCGTTCCCCTCCGGCGCCGCTCCGGACGGGGTGGTGCGCAACGACACCGACAACTTCCGCTTCAGTGTCGCAGGGAAGTCCGGTCCCGCCCGGTTCATCTTCGCCTCGGAGAGCGGCTCCCTGTTCGCGTTCAACCCGGACGTGAGCCCGAACGCCATCCAGGTCGCGTTCGAGCCCAGCGACGGCACGAACGCCGTGTTCAAGGGCCTGACCCTGGTGCCCGGCGAGAAGAAGGGCAAGGAGCACGACAAGAAGGACCACGACAAGGACAAGGACAAGGACAAGAAGTCCAAGCCGCGCATCCTCGTCGCGAACTTCCGTGACGCCCGCGTCGACAGCTTCAACACGAAATTCAAGAAGCTGCCGAACGACCGCCGCTTCCAGGACCCGAGCCTTCCCGCCGGCTTCGCGCCGTTCGACATCAAGAAGATCGGCGACAAGGTCTTCGTGACGTACGCCCTCCAGGACGCCGCCAAGCACGACGACGTCGCCGGTCCGGGCAACGGCTTCATCAACGTGTTCAGCACCGAGGGCAAGCTGCTCAAGCGCTTCGCGAGCCGGGGTGTGCTCAACTCGCCCTGGGGCC
Organism: Streptomyces acidicola; assembly: GCF_009377235.1. Classification (GTDB taxonomy): domain Bacteria; phylum Actinomycetota; class Actinomycetes; order Streptomycetales; family Streptomycetaceae; genus Streptomyces; species Streptomyces acidicola. Next base: position 823 of record NZ_VMNX01000148.1, on the reverse strand, counting down.
TCGAAGTGGCGCCCAAGGGATTCGGGCAGTTCGCCGGTGACCTGCTCGTCGGCAACTTCGGAGACGGTCGCATCCACGCCTTCGACCTGAAGACGGGCCGGCTCGAGGGCACCCTGAAGAGCCCCGCCGGGAACCCGATCGTGATCCCCGGCCTGTGGGGGCTGCAGCGCGGCACCGACCAGTCCGGTGGCAGGCACACCGTCTGGTTCGCCGCGGGTATCGAGGACGAGAACCACGGGCTGCTCGGAACCCTGCGCGCCGCGGGATGACCCGTCGTCACCGCACCTCGGGTGCCCGCCGGGCGGCCACACCGCCGGGCGGGCACCGGGCGGGCACCTGCCCCGGCCACGCCCTCTCGTCTCGCCGCCGTCGCCGCCCTTGTCACGGCGTCGCCGGCTGAGCACCGTCCCGTCCGGGCGATTACGGCCGGTCAGGCCTCTTCACTCACGGCGCCGCACATCCAGACAGCTGACCTCCTCGGAGGCGCCGTACGGCTCGACGACGGTACGTGCGTCCGTCACGCCGCCGGACAGGCACAGCTGACCGCCCATCACCCGCAGGTCGAGGGTGAACTCCACCCTCTCACCGGAGCGTTGCGGGCCGTGGACTCGCTCGTCGATGTAGCCGAGACCACGCAGGACGTCGCCGACCTGCCCCGGCGTCGGGTCGGCCGTGTCCTTGAGGGCCTTCGTGATGCGGCGGGTGTGGATGCGGGCATCGCACTTCTCCACAGGGCTCAACTCCACCTCCTTCCTGACGGACTCGGGGTCCCGGGGTTCGCCGGCGGGCGGCGGCTCGTCCGGGAGCTGTCTCTTATACACAA
>NZ_VMNX01000147.1 GCF_009377235.1 Streptomyces acidicola | reverse complement strand
GGGCTGGGCGGGCACCTGCCGGTACACAGGCTGCCCGAACTCGTCATAGCCGACGAGTTCGTACTGGTCGCCCCCGTGGCCAGCGTCGTATCGGTCGTTCACCGGTGCCCCTCTCGGCTCACTCGCCGCGGTACAGCTGCCGCTTGTCGATGTAGCGCACCACACCGTCCGGCACCAGATACCAGACGGGATCGCCCTTCGCGACCCTTGCACGGCAGTCTGTGGACGAGATGGCCATGGCCGGAACCTCGACCAAAGAGACCCCGCCCGCGGGCAGGCCCGGGTCGGCGAGGGTGTGGCCGGGCCGCGTGACGCCGATGAAGTGCGCGAGGGAGAACAACTCGTCCGTGTCACGCCAGGTGAGGATCTGGCTCAGCGCGTCGGCGCCGGTGATGAAGAAGAGGTCCGTGTCGGGGTTGAGCGCCCGCAGTTCACGCAGGGTGTCCGTGGTGTAGGTGGGGCCGCCGCGGTCGATGTCGATGCGGCTGACCGAGAAGTGAGGGTTCTCGGCGGTCGCGATAACGGTCATCAGGTAGCGGTCCTCCGCGGGGGAGACCTTGCGGTGGGTCTTCTGCCACGGCTGGCCGGTCGGTACGAACACGACCTCGTCGAGGTGGAACTGGGCGGCGACCTCCTGGGCGGCGACGAGGTGCCCGTTGTGGATCGGGTCGAACGTTCCGCCCATGACACCGAGGCGTCGCCGGCCCGTCGCAGACGAGCCGTTTCCGGCGCCCCGCACCTGGCCTATCGCCGGGTCGCGCTCCCTCTCGTGCTCCGGACCGTTCGCCTTGGTGTGCTCCGGACCGGTAGGCATTTCCTGCTCTCCCATGCGTGCAGACCCTACCGGCCCGGCCGACGCGCCCCGGTCGAACGTCCTTTTGCGGGGATTCAGCGGTCCCGGTTGAAGCGGGTCGTGATCCACAGCAGGAGCAGCAGCGCGAAGAGCGCTCCGCCGCCGGTCAGATAGGGGTTGAGGCTCTCGTGGTTGCCGCCGTTCCCCTCGCCCTCGGAGGCGAGAGTGACCAACTGGGCAGCGGTGCTGTGGAAGCTCATCGTCGGCTGACCTATCCGGGTGTGGGAACGGGACTAAGACTCCGGCCCATCGTATGCGGGCGCCTCCGCCGCGATCACCCCGACTCCGCCGCGGGGAAGGGCGGCCGCCGGGCACCCGGTGAACGGGACCCCCGTCGCGTCCGTATTCATTGCCTGTACGAGCCCGCGACCCAGGACGTCCCGAGACCGCACCCCCAGGACATGAACGAGACAGCCCGCCCGAGTCCACCGGAGCTGGAAGCCGCCACGCGGTGAAGCCGCCACAGCGCAAGCCACCCGCCACCCCGCCCACCCGGAAACCGACCGTCAGTCGTCGTCCCGCCGGTAGCCGCGCAGCAGGAACCATCCACCCAGGACGCATCCGACGATCATCACGATCAGTACGACGCGCAGCAGATTGCCCGGCCCCTGCTGCTCGGCTGCGGTCGCGGCCTCGGTGATCCAGCGGGCTGCCGTGACGTGTTCCATGGGATCGCTCCTAACGGTGTGCTGCCCTGTCACGGTATCTCCGCCTAGGCTGGAACCCGCCTCGGGGGGCACACTGGGCAATCAGACGCATGGGGGACACATGTCCGACGACAGCCACGAGCAGAACGGGCGCGAGAACGTGCCCAGCAGGCAGCGCAGGCGCTTCGAGGGGATCTCCTCGCGGGCGTACGAACATCCCGCGGACCGCTCGGCCCTGGTGGCCCTGCGCAAGCTCAGCGGCTTCGACACGGTCTTCAAGGCGCTCAGTGGTCTGCTGCCCGAGCGCAGCCTGAGGCTGCTGTTCCTGTCCGACTCCGTACGGGTCTCGGACGCGCAGTTCGCACACCTGAACGACATGCTGCGGGACGCCTGCTACATCCTGGACCTGGAGAAGGTCCCGCCGATGTACGTGAACCAGGACCCGCAGCCGAACGCGATGTGCATAGGCCTGGACGAGCCGATCATCGTCGTGACCACGGGGCTCGTCGAGCTGCTCGACGAGGAGGAGATGCGGGCGGTCGTCGGTCACGAGGTGGGCCACGCCCTCTCGGGCCACTCCGTCTACCGCACGATCCTGCTCTTCCTGACCAGCCTGGCCCTGCGGGTGGCGTGGATTCCACTGGGCAACCTCGCGATCATGGCGATCGTGACCGCGCTGCGCGAGTGGTTCCGCAAGTCGGAGCTGTCCGCGGACCGCGCGGGCCTGCTGGTCGGCCAGGATCTGCAGGCCTCGATGCGCGGTCTGATGAAGATCGCGGGCGGCAACCACCTGCACGAGATGAACGTGGACGCGTTCCTCGCGCAGGCCGACGAGTACGAGGCCGCGGGCGACCTGCGCGACTCCGTGCTCAAGATCCTGAACGTCATGCCCCGCTCGCACCCCTTCACCACCGTCCGCGCGGCCGAGCTGAAGCAGTGGGCGGAGTCCCGCGACTACCAGCGGATCATGGACGGTCACTACCCGCGACGCGACGAGGACAAGGACACCTCGGTGACCGACTCGTTCCGGCAGTCGGCGGCCAGCTACGCCAGCGATGTGAAGAACTCCAAGGACCCGCTGATGAAGCTGGTCACCGACATCGCCGGCGGCGCGGGCGACCTCGGCGGCCGGGTACGGCGAGGGTTCGGCGGCTTCGCGGGCGGCGGTGGCGGATCGTCCAAGGACAGCGGCGGTGGCGACTCCTCCAAGGACAAGCGCCCCGACGGCCCCGACAACGAGGCGTGACCGCGGGTCACACCTCTGGCTGCGCGCTCTGTGCGAGTGACCCGCACAGAGCCGTGGCGCTGCCCGTCGCGAAGGGGTCCGTGCCGGCCGGGCCGCCCTCCCTGGCCGTCTGGCCGGCGAGCAGCGGGCGCAGGTGGTTCGTGGAGTCCTCGGAGCAGGAGAGCGGGCCGGCCTGGACGTAGGAGGCGACGAGTTCGGCCTGATGGGTGCGCAGGTCGTCGCTGTCGAAGCGGAACTGCAGCTCGCGCCGGACGGTGAACAGGGAGGCCTTGGCACTGGCATCGGAGCCGGCGGGCCGCAGCGCGTACACGAGGGTGTGGTCGGCGACGACCTCAAGGGTGCTGCCGTCGTACTCGGCGGCCTGCAGCGTGCCCTGGACGCGGATCTTGGTGTCGGCGAGCTCGGCGCGGGAGGGGTCGAAGCGGACCAGCCAGCCGGTGGGGGCGTGCCGTCCGTCGGCGGTGGGGCGCTCGAAGCTCCGGTCGAACTGGTCGAGCTGCTCCGGGTCGAGCAGCATCCGCGCGGGCCGCACGGACATCCCGCTCAGCACCTCCGGGGCGAGGGCGGACGCCACGATGTAGTCCTTGGCGGTGCTCAGCGCGGTGACGACCTGGCTGTCCGAGAAGTGCGCGGTACGGCGGGTGGCGGGCATGGTAATGCCTTCGGCGCCGATGCGGAACTGGGCGGCCGGGCTGTGCGCGTACAGCTTCTCGGGGTTCGTGGTGCCGGGTACCCGGGCCTGGGGCGCGAGCGGGATGACGGTCATCCGCAGCGGGTCGGTGGGCTGGGCGGTCGGTGTCCGGTACGGATGGCGCATGCCCATGTAGATCGCGGTGCCGAAGGCCATGGCGATCAGCAGGACGAGGATCAGCGCCTGCCGGGACAGGCCACGCCGCAGGGGCGGGCGGCGGCGTACGGCGGGGGCGTGGTCACTGATGCGCTCCTGGGCGGAGAACTCCTGGAGGCGGGCAGCACGGACGAACGACTCGTCGAAGACGACGGATCGGTACTCGTCCTCTCCACCGGGAGCACCCTCGGGTGGCCCCTCAGGTGGGTCTCCTGGCCCGCCCATACCTTCAGAGTAGGTCTGTTGAGGCCCAGGTAAACGCGCGGCTGCGTGACAAGTTCTGACAGGTTCTCACCAGGTTTTCGAACGGTTGTCGAACCGCGGAACGGCCCCTCCTCAGGGCGTGCGCGGCACCGCCGACACCGGTGGCTGGGAATAGTCGGCCGAGGCCGAGGGGCCCGTGGGAGCCGTCGCGCCGCCCTGCTCCGGACTGGTGGAGGCGGGTGGTGGGACCTGGTCCTGGCGGCCGCCCGAGGAGGCACCGCGGTAGACCGCCGTGAAGGCGAGGGCGACCATGCCGATGCCCATCACGAGGGCGAGCACCCAGGCGACGGGCCGGTGCCAGCGGGCCTGCTTGCCGTACGCCCCGCCGTATCCCGGCGCGCCGTAGCGGTCCTCCAGGATCTCCGCGTCGTCCAGGTCGTCGGGGTCCCGGCCGTAGCCGTAGTCGCCGTCGGGTCCGTAGCCGTCCTCGTAGCGCTCGTCGTCGCCGCGCGCGCCTCTGGTGTGCGCCCGGCGCGCTTCGGCCTCCTGCGCTTCGGCGCGGGCCTGGGCGGCTGCCAGGAGGCGTTCGACGGCGGTCGGCTCGTGGACCGCTGCCGCCTGTACGAAGGCCTCGTCGAAGACCACGGAGGCGAACTCTTCGTCCATACCTCCGCGGTCGCGGTCGTCGTCGGGCTCCCCGCCGTCAGGGAACGGCGTGCCCCCCACGTCCTCCGGCACCCTTCCAGGGTAGTCCTGAGGGGGTAATTTGGGCAGACGGTAAGGAAATTCATCCGCTTTGCGAGGACAGTTCACAGGAATGTGACCGTTCCCAGCGCTCCCTGGACGCCCTCGGGCGCCCGCGCGCACAGGGCCCGCCGTGAGCCGGGCGCACGCCGGGCGCCCGGCCACCCTCGCCAGTTCTGTTACGAGTTCAACTGCCCAGCGTTCAACTCAGCGCCGTACGTGTCCGTCGCCGGTCACGATGTACTTCGTGCTCGTCAGCTCCGGCAGCCCCATGGGCCCCCGGGCGTGCAGCTTCTGCGTCGAGATGCCGATCTCGGCCCCGAAGCCGAACTGGCCGCCGTCCGTGAAGCGGGTGGAGGCGTTCACCGCGACCGTCGTGGAGTCCACCAGTTGGGTGAAGCGGCGGGCGGCCTGCTGCGAGGTCGTCACGATCGCCTCGGTGTGCCCGGAGGTCCACAGCCGGATGTGCTCCACGGCCCTGTCGAGCGAGTCGACGACGGCGGCGGCGATGTCGTACGAGAGGTACTCGGTCTCCCAGTCGTCCGTGGTGGCCTCGACGACGGTGGCCCGCGTGTCCTTGGCGTAGGCCAGCACGCGCTCGTCGCCGTGCACGGTCACCCCGGCGTCGGCCAGTGCGTCCAGGGCGCGCGGCAGGAACTCGGGGGCGATGTCCTGGTGGACCAGCAGGGTCTCGGCGGCGTTGCAGACGCTCACCCGCTGGGCCTTGGAGTTGATCAGGATCTCGATGGCCATGTCGAGGTCGGCGTGGGCATCGACGTACACGTGGCAGTTGCCGGTGCCCGTCTCGATCACGGGGACGGTCGACTCCTCGACGACCGTACGGATCAGGGAGGCGCCGCCGCGAGGGATGAGCACGTCGACGAGGCCGCGGGCACGCATCAGCTCGCGTACGGACTCACGGCTCTCGCCGGGTACGAGCTGCACGGCGTCGGCGGGCAGCCCGGCACCGCCGACGGCGTCCCGGAGCACCCGGACGAGCGCGGCGTTCGACTCGTACGCCGACGACGAGCCCCGCAGCAGCACCGCGTTGCCGGACTTCAGGCACAGGGCGGCGGCGTCGACGGTCACGTTCGGCCGGGCCTCGTAGATGATGCCGACGACTCCCAGCGGGACGCGCACCTGGCGCAGGTCGATACCGTTCGGCAGGGTGGAGCCGCGGACGACCTCGCCGACCGGGTCGGGGAGCGACACGACGTCGCGCACGTCGGAGGCGATGGCCCGGACCCGCTCCGGGGTCAGCGTCAGCCGGTCGATGATCGCCTCGCTGGTGCCGGCCTCACGAGCACGCTCGATGTCCTGGGCGTTGGCCGCGACGATCTCGCTCGTGCGGACCTCCAGCGCGTCCGCGATCGCGAGCAGCGCGTCGTCCTTCTCGGCGCGCGGCAGCGGCGCGAGATCGGCGGCGGCGGCCTTGGCGCGGTAGGCGACCCGGGTGACCGGGGACATGGCGTCGTACGGCGAGAGCGTGGTCATGCTGGAAGGGTAGTGCGCCGGGCGGAGACGTCCATCGACTATCCCAAAGCGCGAGACACGGCGCTGAGCGGCGCCCAAAGCCACCCGAAAGGCGCTTCTCTCCCTGCCCGCACGCCCCTTCCGGACGCGCAGGCGCCCCCTGAGCGGTCACTCAGAAGGGCGGCCCTGCAGACGAGCGGTCCTTCAGGAGGACGGCCCTCAGAAGGGATGCACCCCCACGGGCGTCGCCGGCAGCGGCCCGTGTCCCTCGGCGATGCGCTGGTGGTACGTCTCGCGGTCGATGACCTCCAGGCCGACGATCTCCCAAGGTGGCAGTCTGGCGCTCTGGCGGTGCTCGCCCCACAGGCGCAGGGCGACGGCGGCCGCGTCGTGCAGGTCGCGGGCCTCTTCCCAGTAGCGGATCTCGGCGTGGTCGGTGGCGTAGCGGCTGGTCAGCAGAAAGGGGTGGTCGTGGGCGAGCTGTTCGAGACCGCGCCGCACCTCCGTCAGCGGAGCCTCGCCGCCCGAGACGCTGAGCGTCACATGCCACAGCCGCGGAACGTCCGTCGGCTCCTGCGTTCCGGACGGCCGCCCGGAACGCTGCCGGGCGGCCTGCCCGTCGTACGCGTCTCCGGCCGCGACGCTGGTCAGCGCGCGCTCCTCGCCGGCCCCGGGGGAGGCACCACCACCGCGGGACACCGCCGCCCCAGGGCGCACTTGTCTCACGACAGCCTCCTTTTCGCAATGACCGGGCCTTGGCCGGGCGGAATCTCCCTGCAACAAAGTTGAGCAGGCCGGACGGCTCCGCGTGGCGGTTTTACGGAACGTGGCCCGCCGGAAGCCTGTGATTCGGCCCTTTCCGGGCGCGTTCGGTCAAGGGTGAAGCAGGGCCAGGTCGTCCCTGTGTACGACCTCTCGTTCGTACGCGGGTCCCAGCTCGCGCGCCAGTTCCCTGGTCGAGCGGCCGATCAGCCGGGGGATCTCCTTGGCGTCGAAGTTGACGAGCCCCCGCGCCACCGCTCGCCCCTCGCCGTCCCGCAGCTCGACGGGGTCGCCCGCGGTGAACTCACCCTCGACCGCCGCGATGCCCGCGGGCAGCAGCGACTTGCGGCCCTCGACGACCGCACGCACGGCCCCGTCGTCGAGGGTGAGCGAGCCCTGCGGGGTGGAGGCGTGCTGGAGCCACAGCAGCCGGTCGGCGGAACGCTTGCCCGTGGGGTGGAAGTACGTGCCGGTGTCGCGGCCGGTGAGGGCGTCCGCCGCGTGGATGGCGCTGGTCAGGACCACGGGGACGCCCGCCCCTGTGGCGATCCCGGCGGCCTCGACCTTGGTGACCATGCCGCCGGTGCCGACGCCGGCCTTGCCCGTGCTGCCGATCTCGACGTGGGCGAGGTCCTCGGGCCCCCGCACCTCCGCTATCCGTGAGGTGCCGGCCTTGCCGGGGTCGCCGTCGTAGACGCCGTCCACGTCCGAGAGCAGGACCAGCAGGTCGGCCCGGACCAGGTGGGCGACGAGCGCGGCGAGGCGGTCGTTGTCGCCGAAGCGGATCTCGTCCGTGGCGACGGTGTCGTTCTCGTTGACGACCGGCAGCGCGCCCATCGCGAGCAGCTTGTCGAGGGTGCGCGAGGCGTTGCGGTGGTGGGCGCGGCGGCTCATGTCGTCGGAGGTGAGGAGCACCTGGCCGACGCGGATGCCGTACCGGGCACAGGAGGCCGTGTAGCGGGCCACGAGGAGGCCCTGGCCGACGCTCGCGGCCGCCTGCTGCCGGGCGAGGTCCTTGGGGCGCCGGCGCAGGCCCAGCGGTGCGAGCCCGGCGGCGATGGCCCCGGAGGAGACCAGCACGATCTCCCTCTCACCTCCGCTGCGCACCTTGGCGAGCACATCGACGAGGGCGTCCACCCGGTCCGCGTCCAGGCCCCCGGCCGCCGTGGTCAGGGACGAGGAGCCCACCTTGACGACGACCCTGCGCGCTTCCGCCACGCCCTGCCGCCTCGCGACGCCCTGCCCTGCCGTAGACACGCGTATCCCCACTTTTCCCCGGCTCCGACCCGCCGGTGTCTGCAATCTACGTGAGCGTCGGGGGCGGATGTCGCGGCATTTCGGTGGGTGGACGGCCGACCGGACGCCCGACGCGTGACGGATATGCACCTTTTGCGCCGATTGATTCCGCGGAAGATTGCTCCCCCGGCTCCGTAGGTCATACCGTCAGGGGTCGGCCTCACCTGTTCGAGGCGCCCATGGGGCGGAAAACGCCCGGGGCGCGCGCACGGAGGCGGGCCGCCCCCACTAATCTCTCCGCTACTTTCCCCCCATCCGTCATCGATTCCCTCCGCAGGAGCCCAGCCAGTGCCCTCCGCAAGGCTCGCCCCCCGCCGCATCGCGCAGCTGTCCGCGCTGCTGGCGATGTTCGCGCTCTTCACGGCCCAGATCGTCTCCGCGCTGCTGCCGAACGTCCCGGTGTTCGTCGCGGCGAGCGCGGCCGGCCTCGTCCTGGACACCGCGCTGCAGTACCGGGACCCCGGTCTGCTCGCGGTCCTCGGCAAGGTCCGCTTCGACACGCTGGTCCGGCAGCTGCTGCGCGACATGCTGATCCTGGTGGGGCTGCTGCGGATCGAGGGCATCGACCCGGAGACCGAGCACGCGCCCCTGGTGGTCGGCCTGTGCGCCTTCTACGCGCTGCACTTCGCCTGCCAGGGCATGGCGGTGCTGGTGCGCCGCACCCGGACGCTGCCGATCGTGACGCGGAACATCGACGCGTCCGCGCTGCGGCTGACCGCCGCCCCGCCGCGCCTGCTGGCCCGCCGCCAGGCCCACCGTCTGCTGGCGTTCTCGCTGCCGACCACGGCCGGCCTGATGGCCACCGCCGCCACCAAGGACGGCCTCTGGGGCGGCATCGGCCTCGGTACCGCGCTCGCCCTGACCCTCGGCGGCACGGCGTACCTGGCGACCTGGCTGCTGCCGAAGAAGCGGGCGAAGAACGAGCAGCAGGTCATGGAGTGGCTGGACCAGTGGCTGGCCGGCTACCGGCCGACGGTCGCCATGTACTTCTCGGGCGGCACGACGTCGGCGTACCAGGCGAACATGTGGCTGTCCACGCTCTCCAAGGTCGAGGGCCAGCCGCTGATCGTGCTGCGCGAGCGGTTCATGGTGCAGAAGATCGACGCCACCGACGTGCCGATCATCTGCTTCCCGAAGGTCGCGACGATGTTCTCGCTGGAGAACTCGTCGCTGCAGATGATGCTGCACCCGGCGAACGCCGCGAAGACCTCGCAGGTGCTGCGCATCCCCACGATCAAGCACGCGTTCATCAACCACGGCGAGAGCGACAAGCTGTCCTCCTGCAACCCGTACGCGAAGGCGTACGACGAGGTGTGGGTCGCCGGTCCCGCGGCGCGCGAGCGCTACGCGCTCGCCGAGGTCGGTGTCGAGGACAAGGACATCGTCGAGGTCGGCCGCCCGCAGCTCGCGCCGATCCGCCCGTACTCGGGCGCGCCGACGGGGCCGCGCGACAAGGACGCGAGCGAGCACCTCACGACGGTCCTGTACGCCCCCACCTGGGAGGGCTGGGACGGCAACCCCGGCAACACCTCCGTGGTCCTGGCCGGTGAGAACATCGTCCGCGGGCTCCTGGCCGACGACAACGTTCGCCTGCTGTACAAGCCGCACCCGATGACGGGTTCCGTCGATCCGCGCGCGGGCGCCGCGAACGAGCGGATCATGGCGATGATCCGCGAGGCCAACACCCGGCGTTCCGGCTCCCGGCCGGGCCCGGAGGCCGCCGCCGAGCTGGTCCGCCGCACCACCGCACTGGACGAGCTCACCTCCACGCACTTCCGCGACAGCGCGGACGAACTGGAGCGCATGCTCCTCCAGGGCGCGCCCCGGGGCGACCGCGAGGCCGCCATCACCGAGGCCACGACCGCCTGGGAGAAGGCGTACTGGGCGTCGTTCCCGGAGTGGGAGCACCAGATCATCACGGACGCGCGCCCCGCGATCTTCGCCTGCTTCAACCAGGCGGACCTGCTGATCAGCGATGTCTCGTCGGTGGTCTCCGACTGGCTGTCCAGCGAGAAGCCGTACGCGGTCGCCAACACCTCGGGCCTGACGGAGGAGGCGTTCCGTACGGGCTTCCCGACCGTGTCGGCGGGCGTCATCCTCACCCCGTCCGCCGAGGGCGTCCCGGCCCTGCTGGAGTCGGTGCGTCACCCGGAGAAGGACCAGTTCACCTCGGCCCGCGCGGAGTTGAAGGACCACCTGCTCGGCCCGGCCGACCCGCCGTCCCTGGTCCGCTTCAACAACGCGGTCCGGGCTCTGTGCGCGAAGGCCGACGAGCGCCGTGTGGTCATGGAGGCCCGCCTGGCCGGCGAGATCCCCTCGCCGCGTGAGGCGTCCGAGGAGATGTCCGACGACGCCGGGTCGAACGGCGCGGGGGACTCCGTGACCGCGTAGCACTGATCGCAACGTACCGTCGTACGGCGCGAGTTGAGGCCCCGGGGGACCGGGCGGTTTATGCAGGCGCTCGGCTGGGGTTTCCCAGCCGAGCGTTTTGCGTGGGCCGGTGTGGACGGACAGGTCGGTACCTTTGGGGAAGTACTGCCGCAGCAGGCCGTTTGTGTTCTCGTTCGAGCCGTGTTGCCAGGGGCTGGCCGGGTCACAGAAGTAGACGGGGATGTCGGTGGTGACGGTGAAGGAGCCGTGAGCGGCCATCTCGGCGCCCTGGTCCCAGGTCAGTGAGCGCACCAGGTGGGCGGGCAGCGTCTTGGCGGTTTCGACCAGGGCATCGCGGACGTGTTCGGCGGTGCGGCCCTCGGGCAGGTGCAGCAGCATCACGTAGCGGGTGGCGCGCTCGACGAGGGTGCCGATGGCGGAGTTGCCATCCTTGCCGATGATCAGGTCGCCTTCCCAGTGGCCGGGCACGGCCCGGTCTTCGGCCTCGGCGGGCCGTTCGCTGATCATGACCATCGGGGTGGAGAACCGTGGAGTGCGCTGCTGGGCCTGTCGGCGGGGCTTGCGGCGGGCGCGGCCGGTGCGCAGGGCCCTGGCGAGTTCCCGGCGCAGTTCGCCGCGGCCCTGGACGTAGAGGGCCTGGTAGATCGTCTCGTGGGCCACGTGCATCTCCGGCCGGTCGGGAAACTGTGCCCGCAGAGCCTGGCAGATCTGCTCGGGGCTCCACCGTAGGTCGAGGTGGCGCTGGATGAAGTCCCGCAGTGCCCGGTTCTGACCGATCTTCCCGGGCTTGGGCCGGGGTCGGCGGATGTCCGCACGGGCCTGGGCGGCGTGCGGCCGGTAGTGCCCGTTGACCGGGTGCCGGCTGCGGCGGATCTCGCGGCTGATCGTGGACGGGCTGCGGCCCAGCTCGACGGCTATCCGCCGGATCGTGGCCTTCTCCCGCAGCCGGTCGGCGATGTGGATGCGGTCGGCCTCGCGCAGATACCGGGACGGGCCTTGCGCCGGCACCACGGCAAGTACCGGAGGTCTCGCCTTGTCCTTCCCCGAAGCACCCCGGCCGTTGCGCCACCGCTTGCCCGTCCGGTAGTTGATCCCGACGCGTTTACAGGCTTCGGCGCTGCTCAGGCCCTGATCCATGAGCCGGAAGTATTCCTCCCGCTCACGGACCAGGATCTTGCGGCCCTGAGCCTTGCCCCGGTTCTCCCGGATCTTGAAGTCCATCGCACCCCACCAGCTGGGGTGTTGCGACGACCTCTAGAGCCCAAGGCCCCGCTCCCGGGGCCTTTCGCATAGGGTCCTGCTGCTGTTCACGCGCTCATCGCCCGTCAACGGGGGGGGACCTGATGAACGAAGCCCTGAGCCGCCGCGCGCTGCTGCGCGCGGGAGGCGGCCTCTCACTGGCCGCGCTCGGACTCGGATACGGCGCGGGGACCGTGTCGGCGGCCGTGCCCACGTCGAAGCGGTTCCAGCTGGGCGGGCAGGCGTCGCACGACCTGTACCGGAACCGGGAGCTCTACAACGGCACCGTGATGCAGAGCTTCGCCTTCGACCGGACCAACCAACGGCTGTTCACGGCCCAGTTGCGCGAGGGCTCGCCCGGCACGTCCGGCGACCTGTGCGTCACCGAGCTCGCTTGGTCGACCTGGACGGCGATCGGCCACATGTACCTGACCGGCTTCGGCCACGCGGTCTCCATCGGCGCCCAGTCCGTGGGCACGTCGACCTACCTGTGGACCGACGTCGACGCGGACGCCGCCGGCTACGGGCGGCGGCCGGCCCGCTTCAAGTACAGCGACGGCACCACGCTGACCGCCTCGTCCCCGGCGGTCACGACGTACACGCCGAAGCCCTCCGCGGACCGGCACACATGCGCCACCGACCCCACGCACCACCGGATGATCGTGCGCTACCTGCCGGCGGGCTCAGGCATCCATCGCTTCGCCCCGTACGACCTGACGGCCGCCACGAACGGCGACTTCGGCCAGCCGCCGGCCGACTTCCGGCAGCCGGACCGCATCACGTACCTGGACCCGGACGACACCACCGTACGGAACTCGTTCCAGGGCTACACGGCATACGGCCAGTACCTGTACTGCCTCACGGGGCACAGCGACACGGACGACGCCACGCTCTGGAGCGTCGACATGAACACCGGCGCGGTGATGGAGGAGTTCCTCACCGGCGCGGGCTCCACGCTCACCTTCCGTGAGCCGGAGGGCATGGCCGTCCACACCACCGCGGGAGGCGAGCCCCGCCTCTTCTTCGGCTTCGCCTCGGGCAGCACACCGGGCGAGCGCCTCGCGAACGTCTTCTACAAGAACGTTCTGGTCTGACGCTCGCCCACCCGGCTAGAACGGCTCGAAGCCGTCGTACTCCCGCTCTGCCTCGTCCCGCTCGGCGTCGCGGTCCCGGCGACGCTGCGCGGCGGGCCGTACGCCTTCGAGGCGATGGTCCTCGCCACGACGGCCGAGCATCTCGGCGCCGGCCATGACGGTGGGCTCCCAGTCGAAGACGACCGCATTGTCCTCGGGCCCGATGGCGACGCCGTCGCCCGTCCGGGCGCCCGCCTTCATGAGCTCCTCCTCCACGCCGAGGCGGTTCAGCCGGTCGGCGAGGTAGCCCACGGCCTCGTCGTTGTTGAAGTCGGTCTGGCGGACCCAGCGCTCGGGCTTCTCGCCACGCACCCGGAAGAGTCCGTCGCCCTCGCGCACGACGGTGAAGCCCGCGTCGTCGACGGCCTTGGGGCGGATGACGATCCGCGTCGCCTCCTCCTTCGGCCGGGCGGCGCGCGCCGCGCCCACCAGGTCGGCGAGGGCGAAGGACAGCTCCTTCAGCCCCAGGTGCGCGACCGCGGACACCTCGAAGACCCGGTAACCGCGCTCCTCCAGGTCCGGCCGCACCATCTCGGCGAGGTCCTTGCCGTCCGGTACGTCGATCTTGTTGAGCACCACGATCCGCGGACGGTCGCCCAGGCCGCCGTACTGCGCCAGCTCCTCCTCGATGATGTCGAGGTCGGAGACGGGGTCCCGCTCGGACTCCAGCGTGGCCGTGTCCAGGACGTGCACGAGCACGCTGCACCGCTCCACATGGCGCAGGAACTCCAGGCCCAGGCCCTTGCCCTGGCTGGCACCCGGGATGAGCCCCGGCACGTCGGCGATCGTGTACACGGTCGAGCCCGCGGTCACCACGCCCAGGTTCGGGACGAGCGTCGTGAACGGATAGTCCGCGATCTTGGGCTTGGCGGCGGAGAGCACGGAGATCAGCGAGGACTTGCCGGCGCTCGGGTAACCCACCAGCGCCACGTCGGCGACGGTCTTGAGCTCCAGCACGATGTCCTGGAGATCGCCCGGCTCACCGAGCAGCGCGAAGCCGGGGGCCTTGCGCCGGGCGGAGGCCAGCGCCGCGTTGCCGAGCCCGCCCCGGCCGCCCTGAGCGGCGACGTACGACGTCCCGTGCCCCACCAGGTCGGCGAGCACGTTGCCCGCCTTGTCGAGCACCACGGTCCCGTCCGGCACCGGCAGCACCAGGTCCTGTCCGTCCTTGCCGGAGCGGTTGCCGCCCTCGCCGGGCTTGCCGTTGGTGGCCTTGCGGTGGGGCGAGTGGTGGTAGTCGAGCAGCGTGGTGACGGACTGGTCGACGACGAGGATCACATCACCGCCGCGCCCGCCGTTGCCGCCGTCGGGCCCGCCCAGCGGCTTGAACTTCTCACGGTGGACGGAGGCACAGCCGTGACCTCCGTTACCCGCGGCGACGTGCAGCTCGACGCGGTCCACGAAGGTGGTCATGGTTCAGTGCCTCCAGAAACTTACGAATGCGTACCAGTGCGGCTGTCTTCAGCGCAGCCGTCTTCAGTTGCTGCAACACGCGAAAGGCGGACCCACCTTCCCTACCGGGAAGTGAGGTCCGCCTCGCGAGGAATTCCGGTCAGGCGACCGGAACGATGTTCACGACCTTGCGGCCACGGCTGGAGCCGAACTCCACCGCACCGGCCTGCAGCGCGAACAGCGTGTCGTCTCCGCCACGGCCGACGCCCGCGCCCGGGTGGAAGTGGGTGCCACGCTGGCGGACCAGGATCTCACCCGCGTTGACGACCTGACCGCCGAAGCGCTTCACGCCGAGCCGCTGGGCGTTCGAGTCGCGACCGTTCCGGGTGGACGATGCGCCCTTCTTGTGTGCCATCTCTTCTCAGTCCCTTACTTCGCAGCCGCGGGGATCTCAGTGACCTTGATCGCCGTGTACTGCTGGCGGTGGCCCTGACGACGGCGGTAGCCGGTCTTGTTCTTGTAGCGCAGAATGTCGATCTTCTGGCCCTTGTGGTGGTCCACGACCTCGGCCTGGACCTTGATGCCGGCCAGCACCCACGGGTCGCTGGTCACAGCGTCGCCGTCGACAACGAGCAGGGTCGAGAGCTCGACCGTGTCGCCAACCTTGGCAGTGGAAATCTTGTCAACCTCAACGATGTCGCCGACAGCAACCTTGTGCTGGCGACCACCGCTGCGCACGATGGCGTACACGCGGATCTCACTCTCTCGCTCGGAAACGGCACCCCCGCAGTCCAGCCGTCCGACACACGAACGGCCTCTCCCACAAGCGCGTCCGGCGCCCGGGAGGATGAGGTTTACGGGGATGTGACGCATCAGGGGACACGCCGACGGTCAAGGGTACGAGGACACGCCCGAAGGGGTCAAACCGAGCCCCTCCGTCACGTGGCGGGCTTCTCACCGTCCGCGGGCAGCGGCTTCACGCCCTTGCACAGGTCCGTGCCGTCCGCCTTCCCCGGGTAGGCGACCCCGATCACCTTGTTGAAATGCGCCTTGTACATGTCGTGCACGGCGCTGTCGTCGACCTTGACGATCGACTCGTCGTTCTCCCGCAGCGCAGGCCCGGTGTAGTTCCCCGACCCGGTAAAGCTGATCTTCTTCCGCGCACCGTCGTACATCCCGTCCACGAGGATGTACTTGGTGTGGATGATGTACGGCGTGGTCAGCTTCTTCCCGGGGTTCAACGGGTCCCGGTCGTCGTTGTAGCACCGCACCGTCGGCCCACCGGACGTGTGCATCATCTCCCACGTCCCCTTGGTCCCGCCGCTGCTCTTCGCGCTGTCCGACTCGGCGTACACGATGCTGACGTTGCAGCCGGCCTTCTTCAGCGCGACCAGCTTCTCCGCGATGGCCAGCCGCGTGATCTTGAAGATCGCCACCCGAACCCAGGTCTTCTGGGTGACCCCCGCGCTGTCCTTGTACGAGCACTGGACGTTGTTGAGCACGGAATACACGGTGTCGGTGTCCCGCGAGCTCCCGGCCCGCGGAAAGAAGTAGGCCTTGTAGAGCCCGTTACTGACCGTCCGGTACTCCCAGGACTTCCAGCCCCTGGCGACCATCGTGTCGAAGTAGTCCGCGTACGCGTCGTACATCGTCGGGTTGTCCGGCAGCAGCAGGGCGTCGTTGAAGAACTTGGTGTGCGCCGAAGGCGTCGAGTTGGACGTCGTCTGCACCACGACGTTCGTGGCGCCCTCGACGGCCGAGAACAGCCAGAACTTGTTGTGCATGATCGACTGCCCGTACTTCGGGTCGCCCAGACAGGACTTGTCCACCGGACAGGTCGTCACGTACGACCCCTTCGTACGATCCGTACCGAGCGCCGCCGCCAGAGTGCTGTACGACGTGTTGGCGGGCCGATCGCTGACGCTCGACTCGTCGAGCAGCACCTGCACACGGACACCACGGTTCTCGGCGGCGATCAGCGCGTCCACCACCGACGCCTCCCACACGTGGTAGACGGCGACCTTGATGGTGGACCCCGGCAGCGCCGCATCCGTCAGCTCGATCAACCGCGTACGAAGAGCGAGCTGCTCATCACTCGCACCCAACGGATCGTTGAAGATGGGCCCCTCGATCCACGCGGGCGCGGCTTCGGCGGTGCCTGCCGACACAGCGACCTGCACCCCCGCCGCCGACAACACCGTGGCCAACGCCACAGCCTGCCGCCCGCCCCTGACCGGCTTCACACCACGGTGCCGCCCAGCACCCCTCAGGCGCACGCGCGCCATGCGATCCCCTCCCCGCCTTGCCCCCGAGTAAGCGCTCTCCCCAGAGCCCGCCCGGTGTTCGTTCATGTGCCCAGCACTTGACCATCCGAGTTTTACAGGTGGTCGCCTGCGATCCAAGAGGGGGGTGCGGTACGCGAGCCCTCCTGGCCTCCGACAGCTCAGCGGGAGAGCGCACCGCAACGGTCACAACGCCCGCCCCCACCGGCCGCCAGCCGCGTACGCACGGCAGGGGGTGTGCCGGGAGGTGTCCGCCCGCAGCGGCCGGCGTCCACCGCCGAGCACCTGACTCCCCCACAGACCCGCCGGACCGAGGACGGAGACCTCCCGGCGCGCACCCGACCACGACGTAACCGCAGGCGCCCAAGCCACGACGGCGGGAAACGAACCCCGGAGGACACACCGGTGCCCCGGCCCAGCGGACAAGCCACCGGACCGGGGCACCGGTTCACCAAGCCAGGCAAACGCCCCGACAGACTCAGCCTTCGTCGGCGGAAGCCGTCACCGTGGACGGCGCCTGCTGTGCCGCAGCGGCCGTCTTCTTGGTCGCCGACTTCTTCGTCGCCTTCTTCGCCGTAGTCTTCTTGGCGGCGGTCTTCTTGGCCGCCGTCTTCTTCACGGCAGCCTTCTTGGCGGTCGCCTTCTTCGCAGCCTTGCGCGCCGCCTTCTTGGCAGGCGGGGCCTCCTCCGCGACACCTTCACCCGCGGAAGCCTCGGAGACCTCAGAAGCCGCATCCGCCACGGACGCCGCAGGAGCCTCACCAACCGCCTCAGCCGAAGCCGCCGGCACGACCACCACAGCCGCATCCTCGGACGCGGTAGGCGCGGTCGCCTTCCGCACGGCCCGCCGCCGCGGCCGCGCAGGCGCAGCCGACTCCGCAGCCTCAACCGCAACCACCGGCTCGGCGACCGCCTCAGCGGCCACCGGCTCCGCAACGGGCTCGGCAGCCGACTCCGACTCCGGCACGGTCACCACGGCCTCCTCGGCCGAAGGAGCCCCGGCCGGCGCAGACGCCTTCCGAGTCGCCCGCCGCCGCGTACGCCCCTTGGGCGCGGCGTCCGCCGGAGCGGCGGCAGCCTCGGCCACGGGCTCCTTCGAGACCGCCGGAGCCTCCTCGGTCACGGCAGGCGCCGTCTCGACCACCGGATTCTCCACCGCCACGGCCGGCTCGGCCTCCGCACCCCTCCGCGCCTTCGGCGCCCTGGCCGGTGCCGAGACCTTCCGGGTCGCCCGCCGCCGAGTACGCCCACGCGTAGCCGCGGCCTCCGCCTCGGCGACGCTGCTGTACAGCTCCTCGTCCGGCGCGACAACACCCACCAGCGACTCGGCCGCGACCTCGGCGACCTCCGCCGCGACCTCGGCCACACCCTCGACAGCCTCGGCCCCGGACTCGGCGTCGACCGACTCCGCCACCTCGGCAACCTCGGCCGCCTCGGCCACGTGAACGTGCTCGTGCTCGGCACCCCCACGCCCGCGCTTGCGCCGCTTGCCGCCGCCGCCCGCGCCCGTCGCCTGATCCATGTGCACGATCACGCCACGTCCGTTGCAGTGCACGCAGGTCTCGGAGAACGACTCCAGCAGCCCCTGCCCGACCCGCTTACGGGTCATCTGCACGAGCCCCAGTGACGTCACCTCGGCCACCTGGTGCTTCGTACGGTCGCGTCCCAGGCACTCCAGCAGGCGCCGCAGCACCAGGTCCCGGTTGGACTCCAGCACCATGTCGATGAAGTCGATCACGACGATGCCGCCCAGGTCGCGCAGCCGCAGCTGGCGCACGATCTCCTCGGCCGCCTCCAGGTTGTTCCTGGTGACCGTCTCCTCCAGGTTGCCGCCCTGGCCGGTGAACTTGCCGGTGTTGACGTCGACCACGACCATGGCCTCGGTCTTGTCGATCACCAGCGAACCACCGCTCGGCAGCCAGACCTTCCGGTCCAGCGCCTTGGCGAGCTGCTCGTCGATCCGGTACGTCGCGAAGACGTCGACCTCGGAGGTCCACCTGGACAGCCGGTCGGCGAGGTCGGGCGCCACGTGCGAGACGTACCCGTGCACCGTGTCCCACGCCTCGTCACCGCTCACGATGACCTTGGAGAAGTCCTCGTTGAAGATGTCGCGGACGACGCGGACGGTCATGTCCGGCTCGCCGTACAGCAGCGACGGCGCGTTCGAGCTGCCGCCGCTCTTCGACTTCTTGCGGATGTCCTCCCACTGCGCCTGCAGCCGCTCGACGTCCCGGCGCAGCTCCTCCTCGCTCGCGCCCTCGGCGGCGGTGCGCACGATGACGCCCGCGTCCTCGGGGACGATCTTCTTGAGGATGGTCTTCAGACGCGCGCGCTCGGTGTCGGGCAGCTTGCGGCTGATACCGGTCATCGACCCCTCGGGGACGTACACCAGGTAGCGGCCCGGCAGCGAGACCTGGCTGGTCAGACGCGCACCCTTGTGGCCGATCGGGTCCTTCGTCACCTGGACGAGCACGGACTGCCCGGACTTCAGGGCGCTCTCGATCCGCCGCGGCCCGCCCGAGAGCCCCAGCGCCTCGAAGTTCACCTCGCCGGCATACAGAACGGCGTTCCGTCCCTTGCCGATGTCGATGAACGCGGCCTCCATCGACGGCAGCACGTTCTGCACCTTGCCGAGGTACACGTTGCCGACGTACGAGGTCGACTGCTCCTTGTTGACGTAGTGCTCGACGAGCACGCCGTCCTCCAGGACGCCGATCTGCGTACGGTCGCCGTTCTGCCGGACGACCATCACACGCTCGACGGCCTCACGGCGGGCCAGGAACTCGGCCTCGGTGATGATCGGGACGCGGCGACGGCCCTGCTCACGGCCTTCCCGGCGGCGCTGCTTCTTGGCCTCCAGGCGGGTCGAGCCCTTGATGGACTGCACCTCGTCGGAGGGTTCGGTGTCCTTCCCGCGCCGTTCCCTCGGCTCGCGGACCTTGACGACCGTACGCTCCGGGTCGCCCTCGCCGGGCTCCGTGTCGACGGTCGTGTCCCCCGCGCGGCGACGGCGGCGCCGACGGCGACGGCTGCTGCTGGAGCCTGCCTGCTCATCGTCGCCCCGGCTGTCGGCCGCCTCCTCGGCGTCCTCGTCGACCTGCTCGGCGGTGTCCTCGGCGTCCTGCGCGGCCTGCTCGGCGGCGAGCTCCTCGGACTCCGTGGACTCACCCTCCGCCTCGGCGGACTCGCCCCGGCGACGGCGACGGCCACCGCGGCGACGCCGACGGCGCGCTCCGGTCTCCTCGGCCTCGTCGCCCTCGGCCCCCTCCGCCTCGGCGGACTCCTCGGCCTCGTCGGCCTCTTCCGCCTCGTCGGTGGTCACGGCCGCGGGCTCCTCGTCGAAGCCGCGCCGACGGCGACGCCGCCGCGAGCCGGTGCTCTCCTCCTCCGGGAACTCCTCGACCGCGGGGGCCTCCTCCGCCGCCTCGGCGGCAGCGGCGGCCGCGGCCCGCTCCGGCGTCTGGAACATCGGCTCGGTGAACACGGGTGCCTGGAACACCGCGACCGCCGGCCGCGCGGGCCGCTTCGCCTCTTGCTCGCCACTGTCCTCGGCCGCGGGCCGCACCTTGGGCTCGGAGAAGCCACCGGCAGCCTTGCGGGTGGCCCGCCGACGGGTCCGACGCGGAGCGGCGGCTTCGACGGCCTCCTCGACCTCCGCGACCGTGGTCTCCTGCGTGACGTCAGCCTTGGCCTCGACAGCCTCAGCGGCCTCAACAGTCTCTCCGGCTTCTTCAGCCGCGGCCTCGGGCTCAGGCTCGGTCACGCTCGCCTGGGCGGCGTCGTCCGTGGCCCCTCCGGCCGGCGCGGACACGCGCCGCGTGGCACGCCGACGGGTACGGCGAGGAGCAGCATCCTCGGCCACCTCCGCGGCCACGGGCTTCTCCTCGGCCTCGGCGGGCGTCTCGACCTCAGCAGCGGGCGTCTCCGCGGCCGCCTCGGCGACGACGGTCTCGGCGGCCGTGGGCGCCCCGGCGGGCGCCGACGCACGCCGCGTCGCCCGACGCCTCGTACGCGGCACAGCAGCAGAAGCCACCTCGGCCTCGCCGACAACCGGAGCCGACTCGGCAACGACAGGCTCAGAAACCTCGACAGCCTCAGCCTCAGCAGCCACGCCGCCGCTCTCACCACTCACCGGAGCCACGGACACCACCGTCTCCGCAGCCTCTGGCGCACCGGCAGGCGCCGACGCACGCCGCGTCGCCCGACGCCTCGTACGCGGAGCAGAAGACACAGGAGCCACCTCGGCCCCAGCGGCCTCCGCAACCGCCTCTTCGGCGGCGGCCGCCTCAGCCACCGCCTCCTCGTTCTCGTTCTCTGTGATCTCCCCGACCGCGACGACCCGCGCCACCTCGGTGGTCGCGGCCGTCTCGTCGGCCGCAAGGGCCGCGGAGTCCGCGGGCGGTGTGGCCGGCGCGATGGTCTCCACGGGCGCCTCGGCGGTGCCCGCGGGCGGGCCCGCGGGGCGGGACGCGGCACGGCGCCGCCTCCGCGGCGGCAGGGTGTCGCTGGGGGTGTTGCGTTCGGAGTCCGTCACGGACTCTGCGGGTTCGTTCGGTTCGAGCATGCGGGCGGTTCTCCCGTCAGGCTCCCGGGCGCCGCGCCTGGTCCGGCGATGCCGGTGACGTCCGCGGCTCGCGCTGTGCGCGGTGCCGCCGTCCGGGGCGCGGGCGCCACACGGGAGCTCGCTGTGTCCTGTCTCGCCGGTTCCGTACGCCATGTTGCGTACGGCCTGGCGAAAGTCTTCTGAAGTCTTCTGGTCGGTGCGCTGCCCGACCCAGGTGGCTCCCGAGTACGAGGGCGGCGCTACGACGTCCGTCCTTCGCGGAACCTTCCTTACACCGGCGCCGTCGCGGCGGCAGTCGCGCGGGCCGTGTGCGGCTCGGTCGCTACTGCCTCGCGGTCGGGCGCGAGCGGGTCGGTCACCGTGCCGGTCTCTTCATCGAACAGCCCCTGCGCCAGCCTGGTCACCGCTGCGGGGACCGGCGGCGCCAGGTCGGCCACGGCGCGGAGACCGGACAGGACGTCGTCGGGTCGTACGGCAGGCGTCACGTGCCGAACAACCAGCCGCAGTATCGCACAGGGCTGGTCGGTCGGCCCAGAAAGGGCCGCGACGCCGACCGCTCCGCTTGCGGTCGGCCGTGGACTGTGCGCCTCAGGGACTGCCTCAAGGTTCACGACGGCGGCGCGGGCGTCGAAGGCCCGCATGCCCTTCTTGGTCTGGCGCTCGACCTCGATGGTCTCGGCCGCCTTGAAGGCCACCACCGCGCGCTCCGCCTCCTCGGGGGTCACCCCGTCGAGACGCAGCTCCCAGACGGACGCGGTGAGCCGGTCGGCGAGACCCGAGGTGCGGGCCTCGACCGCGTCGACGATGTCGAGCCCGGCGGGCAGCGACTCGTCGAGGAGCTCACGCAGCTTGTCGGGATCGCGCGCCTCGGTGAGCGCGATCTCCAGGTACTCCGCCTCACTGCCCGTGCCGGTGGGTGCGGCATTGGCGTACGACACCTTCGGGTGCGGCGTGAACCCCGCCGAGTACGCCATCGGCACCTCGGCACGGCGCAGCGCGCGCTCGAAAGCACGCTGGAAGTCACGGTGGCTGGTGAACCGGAGGCGGCCGCGCTTGGTGTAGCGCAGTCGGATGCGCTGCACCGCCGGTGCGGGCGGCGGGCCTTCGGGCTGTCGCTTGCCCAGTGTCGCTCAGTCCTTCGTGAGTGCGGTCGTACTGCTACCAAGAGTACGTGCCTCACGGCCGACAGGTTCCCGAGGCCCGACGGACTGCCGCTGCTCCAGCTCTCCGAAGAGCATCCGCCGGAAGTCGGCCCGGGCCTGCCGGACGGACTCACGAGCGGACGCCAGCGCCTGCCGGACGGCACGGCCCACACTGCGCGCGGCCTCGACGGCGGGCCGCCAGACCACGTCCCGTACGACATGCCCGACGGGGGTCAGCACGGTGCGGTACACCCAACGGACGGGCTCGACGAAGATCCACCGGAAGAGAGTGCCGAGGGCCCTCCCGACGGCCTGCGACACATGCCCTGCGATGCGCCACGCGTGCCCCAGCGCATCCCGGATCTCCCGCCCGACGACGACGAGCGCCCGCCCGATCGGCGCCAGTACCCACCGCCACACCGCGAGCGCGGGCAGCACGATCAGCACACGCCCGGTCCAGTACAGCGCGAGCCACACACCGGTGAGAAGCATCCGCACGAGCCACGCGACCCCGCCCGCGACCCAGGCGATCCCGTGCCCGACGGGCGTGAGCACATACCGGTACACCCACACGGCCGGCACGACGAGGAGATACCGCACGAGCCAGGACACGGCCGTGTACACACCGACCCCCAGCGCGGCAAGCACGAGCCCGATCCCCCTGACCAGCCACGCGATCCCGTGCCCGACCGGAGTCAGCAGGCGCGCGTACACCCAGCCGAACCCGGCCCCGATCCACCGGCAGACCCGGACGGCTCCACTCCACACACCCCGGGCCACCCACACAACACCCGCCCAGACGGCCCCGGCCACCCAGGCGATCCCGTGCCCGACGGGCGTGAGCACGTGCTGGTACACCCATACGGCGGGCACGACGAGCAGCACGTTCCCGAGCCAGGCGATCCCCTTCGTGACCGGCACGACGACATACCGCCACAGCGCCACCCACGGCCACACGAACACGGCCCGCC
>NZ_VMNX01000146.1 GCF_009377235.1 Streptomyces acidicola | reverse complement strand
ACCCCCACCCGCGTGACATTAGTCATCCCCGGCGGAGCCCCCCGTGTCCAAGTGCGTTACGGGATGCGGCATATGACGGTGGCCATTCGCCGGTAGCCGCCCCGCAGACCATTCCGTTGCGGCGCCGCCTACCGCTATGGTCCCGGTCGGTGGTTCGAGACCCCTCGTTCCCACCGCGCCCTCGGGGGAGGGAAGGAAACCCAAGACGATGCCCGTACCCATACCGCGGCAGAGAGCGATCCCGGCCGTGGAGAGTGGTCAGGCGCACTCCGTGTCCGCACCCAGCGGCCCACCCAGCGGCCCGCCCGGAGACCCGTTCAGCGGCCCTCCCGGCGGCCCCATCCCGTCCGGAGAGGGGGCGGCACTGAGCGCCACACCCGCCACACCCGCCACCCCTGCCGACAGCACCGAGAACACCGAGAACACCAGCGGTGCCGACAGTGCCGACAGCACCGGCTCTGCCGGCACCCACGCCAACCTCACCGTGCTGCTGATCGAGGACGACCCGGCAGGATCACTCAGCGTGCCCGAACTGCTCGACTCCGCGGGCAAACCGATCCGGGTCCGCACCGCCCGCAACCTCACCGAGGCCGGGCGGCTCCTCACCGACGACGTGAACTGCATCCTCCTCGACCTCGCACTCCCGGCCCCGGGCAGCGGCGACGCCGGCAACGACGACGAGCTGGCCGTGCTCAAGCACGTCCTGCGGCTCGCGCCCCGCCACGCCGTGCTCGCGCTCACCGGTTCCGGCGACGCCGAGCGCGGCGCCGAGGCGGTGCGCGTCGGCGCCCAGGACTACCTCTTCCGAGACGAGCTGGACGGTCGTCTGCTGAGCCGGGCGATCCGGTACGCCGTGGAGCGGAAACGTTCCGACAAGGCCGAGCGACACCTCACCGAGTCCAGGCTGCGGGCCCAGGAGAACGCCCGCCTGGAGCGCGGTCTCCTCCCCACCCCCCTGCTGGAGGGCTCCCCGCTCCGCTTCGCCGCCCGCTACCGCCCGGGCCGCTCCCGCGCGCTCCTCGGCGGCGACTTCTACGACACGGTCCGCACCCCCGACGGCACCGTGCACGCCATGATCGGCGACGTCTGCGGGCACGGGCCCGACGAGGCGGCGCTCGGCGTGGAGCTGCGGATCGCCTGGCGGGCGCTGACGTTCGCGGGGCTGTGCGGGGACCAGTTGCTCTCCACGCTCCAGCAGGTACTGGAGCACGAACGTGAGAGCGACGAGATCTTCGCGACGCTGTGCACGGTCGACATTTCGCCGGACGGCCGCAGCGCGGGCCTGTGCCTGGCCGGCCACCCGGCCCCGCTGCTCACCCGCCCCGGTGCGGGAGGCACTCCGGTGGCCGAGCTCCTGCCGTACGGCAACAACGGCCCGGCTCTCGGCCTGCTGCCGAACGCCCGCTGGCCGCGTACGCAGATCCAGCTGGGCGGCTCGTGGGGCCTGATGCTCTATACGGACGGCCTGATCGAGGGCCGCGTCGGCACGGACGGCGAACGCCTCGGCCAGGACGGCATGGTCGACCTGATCCGCCGCCTGCTCGACCGGGGCCTGGCAGGCGAGGCGCTGCTCCAGGCGGCGGTGAGCGAGGTCCGCAACCTCAACGGCGGCGAGCTGACGGACGACGTGGCGGTCCTGCTGCTGAACCGCGGCACCTAGAGCGGCCGAAGGCCGCCGTACTTCAGCCCAGAACTCAGCACGCGTTCGTGCAGCCCCTTGGGGTGCTGGCGCCTTGAGGTGCTGGGCTTGCTTGGTGGCAAGGTGCTGTGAGCGGCCCGGTCACCGGCCGCCGTTGTACGGACCGTACGGACCGTCGCTGCTCGATCCGCGGCGGCCACCGCCCCCGCCACCGGAGACCTGCTGGATCGCGGGGCGGACGTCGACGAAGAAGACGATCGTCGCGATGAGGCCCGCGATCTGCAGGAAGAGCATCGGCACGAGCAGGTTCACCGCGACCGTGACACCCAGGATGATCAGCCAGAACATCTTGTTCTGCTTGTCGGCGGCGCGATACGCGTCCTCACGCGCCATCGCGGCCAGCACCAGCGCCGCCACCGCGAGCAGCAGCATGGCGAGGTAAAGCAGCGACATGAAGCCGCCGAATGCCGTCATCAGCACAATGCCCACCACCCGGGTCGATTCGTCTTACGGCCACCGTACCCGGAGAACGGGCCGCACACCCCAAAGGTGCCCGACCCGTTCTCGTACCGCTGTTCGCCCACCGGGGTTCCTACTTCGCGGGAGGCGTGATCTTCTTCGTGGGGGTCTTCCTGGCGGCCGGGGCGGCCTTCTTCGGCGCGGGCTTCTTGGCAGAAACGGCCGGCGAGGGCTGAGCGGCGGGCGCGGGCTGGGCCGCAGGCGCCGGTGCGGGCGCGGGCTGGGCGGCAGCGGGCCGCTCTTGCTCCTTGACCTCGGCGGGCTCCGGCTTGGGCTCGACGACGACCGCGAGCTGCCCCATCTCCTCGGCGGCCTCACCACGCCAGGTCTTCACGGCCTGCTCGCCGTGCTCGGCCACCTTCTCGTACGTCTCCCGCGCCTTCACGGCATACTCGGCGGCGACGCCGACACCGCGCAGAGCGAGGTCCTGGGCGGTCTCGCCGAGCTTCTTCAGGTCGGTGTCGAGGGAACCGAGGATGTCGCTGATCCTGACCTGGAGGTTCTCCTGCGCCTCCTTGGCGCGTACGGCGGCCCTCTCCTGCGCCTCCTTGGCACGGGCGGCGGCCTTCTCCTGGCTCTCCTTGAGCCGCGCAGCGGCCTTCTCCTGGGTCTCCTTGACCCGGGCGGTGGCCTTCTCCTGGACCACCTTGGGGTCGGTGTTGCGAACCGCCTCGATGCGGGACGGGGCCTCGGCGCGGATCTGCTCGACGATGCCGGGCACCTTCTTGGCCTGCTGGAGGGCCAGGTCGGCGGTGCCGGCGGCGAAGTAGAGCGGCGTCGGGTCGCTGAGGGTCTTGCGCAGGTCTTCGGTGATGGCCATGGTGAACGTCCTCCCGTAATGGCTTTCGGCTGAGGGTTTTGTGGTTCGGTTCGCAGCGGTCCGGCACCATTGCCGCCCGCGGGGTCGTGCCCGCCTCGGTGACGGGCCCGCTCTTCAGGGCCTCGGGGTCAACTCGCCGTCTGCTGCGAACCGGCATCGCCGCCGTCGGCCGTGCGAGGGCCGGGGCGTTCGGTGTCCTGGACGGCACGTATCTCGCCGCGCACGTCCGCTACACCCGTCACATCCGTCACATCCGTCACGTCCTGAGCACCCTGGACTCCCTGGACTCCCTGGACCTGGACTCCCTGGTCCCGGACGTCCTGTTCCTTGACGTCCTGTTCCTGGACGTCGCCCAGACCGTCGTCGTCCGCCGAGCCCGCGACCTCGAAGCCGTTCTCCTTGCGGAACGACTCGTAGATCTGGAGCAGCACCTGCTTCTGCCGCTCGTTCAGCGTGGGATCGTCGAGGATGACGGCACGCGTCGCACCGTCCCGTCGGCCCTCCTCGCCGTCCCGCTCGGCATCGAGAATGCCGGCGCGCACGTACAGCGTCTCCGCGGAGATCCGCAGCGCCTTGGCGACCTGCTGCAGCACCTCCGCGCTCGGCTTGCGCAGCCCGCGCTCGATCTGGCTCAGATACGGATTGGACACCCCGGCGGCGGCGGCGAGCTGCCTGAGGGACAGCTGCGCGTTGCGCCGCTGTTCGCGGAGGTACTCACCAAGATTGCCGACGTTCAGCGATGCCATATCCCTACAGTGCCCCACCTCCGCTAACTTTTGCAAGCACTCGCTTGCAAAAGTGTGCCATCAGCGCCGATCGGCGAACATGCGATGGTCGGCCGTGTCGCAGTGTGCGAGGTACTGGGCTTCATCGTGCTCGACACCGACGACGGCGCGGTGGAGATCGGACCTCAGGAAGGCGATCAGGACGCCGAACTCGAACGCCTCCTGAGGCTCGGGGCGCGCCGGGCCGACGTCGGCCAGAGCGGCGAGGAGCAGTGGCACGTCCTGGCCGACCCCGAAGGCAACGGATTCTGCCTCCTGCGAGCCCGCCTGAGCTGAGGACGCCTGCGCCGACCGCTGCCGCCTGCCTCATCTTCAGCGAGACGGGACAGTTCTGGCCTGGTTCTGAGGCGCACGGTCTGACCAGTTGTCTCAGGCCAGAGCGCTGTGTTTGTGCGTACGGGGGGCCTCGGCGGAAAACCATGGGGCACCTCTACAGCACGGGGGATCATGAAGCATGCGACCGGATGGCTGGTACCTCACCGAAGACGTCGACGACTTTCTCGTCCGAGCCGGAGACTTCCTGCGCTCGCGGCCCGGCCTGCATGTCATGCCGCTGACGTGGGCCGCGAGACTGCGAGCACGCGGCGCGGAGGCGTACGGCACCGAAGCCCCCGTCTTCGGCGTGCTGGAGCAAGCGGGCGAGGTACACGCCACCTTCTACCGCCTCCCGCCCCGCGCTCTGGTTCCCACCCCGCTCACGCCCGAGCAGGCCGACGCCCTCGCCGCCCACCTGGTCGCCCTCGGGCGCTCCCTTCCCTCCGTCAGCGCGGACGACAGCACCGCCACCGCTTTCGCCGAGGCCTGGCAGCGGCACACCGGGGCGACGCCGAAAATCCGCGATACGCGGCTCTGTCTGTACCGCCTCGGCACGCTCACCCCACCCGAGCCGCTGCCGGCGGGGCGGGGCCGCGTCCTGGGCGAGCAGGATCTTGAGCAAGTCATGTTCTGGTGCGGCGAGTTCGCCAAGGCTGTCGGGGAAGTCGTCTCCATAGACGCCGACTCGTGGACCAACACACGCTTCGCCGACAAGCGCTACACGCTCTGGGAGACCCCGGACGGCACTCCCGTCTCCATCGCGGGCATGAACCCGTTGATCGACGGCCAGATCCAGGTGGACATCGTCTACACCCCGGCTCAGCTGCGCGGTCGCGGCTATGCGGGTGCCGTGACGGCGGAAGTGAGCCGGGCCGCGCTCGCCGCGGGCGCGAGGGATGTCGTGCTGTTCGCGGACCAGTCCAACCCCACCAGCAACGCCCTCTACCAGCGCCTCGGCTATCGCAAGCTCACCGACTGGTCTGCCTACGACTTCTCATCCGCTGTACCGGACTGAGCAGCCGTGCACACGAGAGCCCTCGCCGACGCGCGGCGCGGGGTTCTCGTGCACAGCCTGGAGTCGCCGGCTCAACTTCTCTACCTGTAACCCCAGTCGGCGCTGATCTGAGCGGCCACGGAGAAGTCCGTGTCGCAGTCCGGGCAGGTCGCGTCGCCGAACACGTAGGTCAGCGCGGCAGCGACCTCTCGCCGGCCGTCGGCGAGGGCGGTGTCGTGAAGACGCCGTCCGATGCCGTCCAGATCGCCGGGGTCGGCGGGGCGCAAGGGTTTCGTCTCCGCCTCCGCCTGGTCGTCCGACAGCGCGTAGTCATCGCTGGTGCAGAAGAATCCGCGCTCGCCGAAGACCACGAACAGGGCCTCCTCACACTCGGGGCAGGAGACCTCGTACTCCTCGTTCGTGAGCCCCCACGCCAGCTCCTCGCTCCAGCCGACGACGCCCTCGAAGGCCAGGATGGATTCAAGAAGGTAGACGTACTCGCTGCGATCACTGGCCGTCCGAATGCGCTCGTTCGCCAGCGACAGCAAGGTCGCCACCTCGGCCGCGTGCTTGACGCGGACATCGTCGGCCTCGGGCCCCGGACCGGCACCCGCCATGATCGCGCCCGCCAGGGTCAGGGCGCTCACCGCCTGGTCCCGGTCGTCCGAGCCGGCCGTGCCGGCCAACCAGGGCAGTGCGGCGAAGCTGGCCGAGTACACGCTGCCCTGGTGACACAGGGACGACCAGAGATCGTTCCAGAGCTCCGAGCTCGGCTCCGAGGCGATCCGGTCCAGCAGAGCTGGTATGTCTTCCGCAGAGCCGTACGCATGGCTGAGCCGCGACCAATCCGTCATGCGAGGAATCCAACCAGACCTACCGCGACGGCGGCCGCCCGGCACCGTCCCTGCGTGTGCCTGCGGAACGCCGTACGACCACGACCGTGGCGCGGAAATCGGTCAACGCCGAATAACCGCATTGCCGTTTCTCGCATTGGGCATTACGGTTACTCGCATGACTGCCGGGTTGGCGGCCTTGTGCCGTGAGCGAGTTGGTTGCCCGGCCTCCGAGTGAGGCCGGTGCGGGCCAGGGGCCCGCCGTTTTCTCCACCGGATGTCACCGGATGTTCGGCCTGTTCCGTGGGTTTCGCGTGGCGTTTCCGCGCGCCCGTACGACGACGCCGTAGCCGCACATCCGGCTGATCCCCTCCTCAACGGGCTGCCCGCGCCACTTACGTGCGTTCACGCCGCCCCACCGCAGGCGCCTCCTCACGCGCCCTTTTCACACGCCCTTCTCACGCGCCGTCCTCAGGCGCCCTTCTCACGCGCCGCTCTCAGACGCCCCGCGGAAATTACCCCTGCCCAAAAACAGAGAACGCAAAAACACAAAACGGAAAGCCGAGAATGCCCAACCCGAGAATGACCAACCCCTTCAACCAACAGCTCATCGATGAATTCCGCGCCAACCACGGCCAGGTCGGCGGGCATTTCGAGGGCGCCCGGCTCATCCTGCTGACCACCACCGGCGCCCGCACAGGCACCCCGCACACCACCCCCGTCGGCTTCCTCCACGACGGCGACGGCCGGATCCTCGTCATCGCCTCGGCCGGCGGCTCACCCAAGCACCCCGACTGGTTCCGCAACCTGGTCGCCCACCCGCGGGTGACCGTGGAGAGCGGAGCGTTCACGTACGAGGCGGAGGCCGTCGTCCTGACCGGGAAGGAGCGGGACCAGGCCTTCGCGCGGGCGGTCGAGAGCGATCCGGGCTGGGCCGAGTACCAGGCCAGGACGGACCGGGTCATCCCCCTGGTCGCCCTGCGGGAGATCGCCAAGGGCGGGCCGCCGAACATCAACGCGGGCTCCATGGGCAAGGCCGTGAAGGTCGTACATGACGCCTTCAGACGCGAACTCGCCCTGATTAGGAAGGAGTTGACCGGGAAGCAGTCGGCCAGGAACAGCGGCTCTGACGGAACCAACCCCAACACCCGCCTCGGCGCCCAGCTCCGCATCAACTGCCTCACCCTCTGCCAGGGCCTGCACAACCACCACACCGGCGAGGACATCGCCCTGTTCCCGTTCCTCGCCGACCGCCACCCCGAACTGGCCCCGGTCCTCGACCGACTGCGCCACGAGCACGAACGGATCGCCGCACTCCTGGAGGACCTCCGCCGGGTCGTCGCCGACGAGGCCGGGAACGCCGAACCCGGCCACGTCCTGCGTGAGGTGGAACGCCTGACGGCCCAGCTCGAAACTCATCTCGCCTACGAGGAGGAGCAGTTGATACCCGCCCTGGACGCGGCCACGGTGTGAGGCAGACCCGGCCGGGGCGGAGGGAGCGCACCGGTGCCGGTGAGCGACTGGCGGGCCCTGGGGGGAGTGGGGCCCGCCGGGGGGAGTAAGCCACTCACCGGCACGTTCGTTCACAGTAGTGACAGGAACGATCACCATGGTGCGCACTCGGTCATGACTCGGTCGCCTTCACGTAACACCACGAGGCGGAGGACCGCCGGTCACCAGGGAAGCGGGCGCCGCGAAGCTGTCGGACGGGTTTCACCTGCCTTCCGGCTGTCCGTCCGCCAAGGCCGTTCCCTGGTCTCCGTGGGGCAGTGCGAGGGCGAGGTAGGGGTTCGCCGTCGACTTGGCCTTGAGGCCCAGGGTGGCCGTCGCGGCGGTCAGGGTCATGGCGTAGGTGTCCACCGCCCGGCGTACGTTGGGAGCCTCCAGGCTGTCGCCCGTCACGAGGCGGTCCAGGTCCACGTAGGCCGAGCGCACGGTCTCGATCCAGCGGTAGACACGCCAGTCGTCGCGCCAGCCCTTGGTGCAGTCCTCCGGGAGCCGACGGGACCAGCGGGCGAACAGCCGCTCCCGGATCTCGGGAAGCGTCGGCGTCAGGTGGATGTGGCGGACCAGGTCGTAGAGCGGATCGCCCACCATCGCCATTTCCCAGTCGATGAGGGTCAGCCCTGTGCCGTCCTCGCGGCGCACGAGGTTCCACGGGTTGAGGTCGCCGTGCAGGAGCACGGATCGGCGGGGCGTCACCATGTGCCGGTCGAGGATCTCGCCCAGCCGGACACTGCTGGACGGCAGGCCGAGTTCCCTGGCCAGATCAAGGGTCTCCTTGGGGAGCTCGGACACCATGCGGATCAGTTCGTTCCGCAGCCTCCAGTAGAAGTCCGGGCTTTCCGCGTCCGGATCGAGCAGACCACCGTCGATCTTCGTCAGCTCACAGAGCTGGTCGACGAGGTCGTCCGCCTCGTGCGGCAACAGCCCGTCAGCCGGATGGTCGGGGTGCCGGATCTCACCCCTCGGCCCCTCGTAGGAGTGGATCGTGAACTGGTCCCAGAGGTCGCTGATGCCCAGGGCCAGCACTCTCGGGGCACGCACCCGTACTCCTGAGTCCTCGATCACGCGGAGGACGGCGTGCTCGTTGAGGTAGCGGCGCTCCCGGGGGCTGGCCGATCCCACCTTCCGCCGCACCATGACCGGGAACGGCACCCCCTTGACCCACACCCCGGTACTGAGATGGGCCGTCCCCTTGAACACGCGGTCCGCGGAGGCGGCACCCTCCTCGAACAGCGCTTCCTGTACGGCCGCGGCGGGAAAGTCCCGGTGCTCGGGCACCCGCGGGTCGCTCGTCCAGGAGATGGACGACACCGCCCGGTCGCGGCTGTGCCGCTTGCCGTTCGACACGTTCCAGCGGAAGAGAATGCGCTCGATCGCCTTCTCGTCCGGTACGCGCTTCAACCGCAAGGGGGCTTCGGCCGCCAGCAGCGCCCGGTGCACCTCATGGGTCGCCATGTCCAGGTCCCGCTGGTCGAAGGAGTCCCGGAGCGAGGTCGCCGCACGCATCACGTCCGGGTAGACCGACTGGGCCCTCTCGAAGGCGACATAGTGCTTCAGATCCCGCGTCAGACCGTTGACCGCCTTGGGGCGCCGCTGCGCCATCGCCGTGCACCACGCTTCCATCACCTCCGCCCACTGATCGTCGGGGTACTGCATCCGCACCAGGTGGGTGGCGAGGTCGTGGAGCGGATCGCCATAGGTCGCCAGTTCCCAGTCGACGCAGATCAGCGGCGGGTCTCCGTGGTACGACACGATCACGTTGTCGCGGTGCAGATCGGTGTGGAGCAGGCTGAAGGGCCGGCTGGCCATGGAGGGCACCCGCTCGGCGAAGCGCACCAGGGCGTCCTCGGGAATGCCCAGCATCGCGAACAGACCACCGAACTCGCCCCAGTTGCGCTGCCGGATCTGCTCCTCCGCCGCGAGCGCCAGGGTCCGCAGGAACGCCCGGCTGTCCCGGCTGGTCCGGGGCCAGGACTGCGGCAGGGCAGGCAGATCCTTCCTGCGCACCTGCGTCATGTCCGCCAGCAGACCGGCCAGGGCGGAGATCAGATGTGAGTCGACCGGCTTGCCGTTACGGCAGATGCTGGACAGCGGCACGCCCTGCACATAGCTCAGGATCGCCACGTCCCGGCGCTTGACCAGACACCGGGGGACATGCGGCAGCACACGGCAGATCGCTCCGAGGATCTCGGCCTCGTCCAGCCAGGTTCTGATGACGACGGGAAGCGCGGTGCGGATCTGCTCGCGCACGGTGACCCGGTCGTGGCCGGCGAGGGCCGTGAGCCACTTGTCGACGCCCTGGGGCGGCGCCGCCACGTAGTTCCGATTGTGGTGGCCCTGGCTGAACTCACCCTGGGATCTGGCGTACGCCACCAGCCTGTCGAACGACTCATCGGCCGCGTTTGCCAGGTCGCAAGTCCCGGGCTTCGGCGGAGCACCCACGGGCCACTCCTGAATAACTGTGCGTCACTTCTGATGTTCATGCGAAGTGAAAGAGGTGGCCCTACTGTAGTTCCCCGAGTGGCCCGCGGCGCGCCAACCCGGGGAATCCGCGCCGTATCGAGGACGCCGTGGCGTCAGACGGGTGTGACATCAGGCAGGCGTGGCATCAGACCTGCCTGGCGTCAGACCTGCCTGGCGTCAGACCTGCCTGGCGTCCGACCGGCGTGGCGTCAGACCGGCGTGGCGAGGTGCTCCCAGCAGGAGTCGAACCAGGCCTGCATGCTTTCCATGTACACGGAGCCGGTGGAGTTGGGGTCGCCTTCGTCGTTGACGTACCGGAGCAGCGTCGATCCCAGCCCCAGGACGTCCAGGGCTTCTATCTCCGTCCCGTCGTCCAGCCGGATGGTGCGCTTGAGTACCTCGTACGGGCCCGACAACGCCTCGGCGTTCCGGCGCAGGTACAGCTTGAACGTGGGGGCCACCGGCACCTGCCGGATCTCCACGCGCGCGGACGGCACCACGCCTTCCGTCTCCAGATCGATCAGGGACGCGCGCAGCGAGGAGGTGTGCCGTGCGCTGATGCCGCGGAACCGCTCCTGGACCCGTTCCTGCAACCGGTCCAATGGCGGGGCCTCATCCAGTCCATCGGCCGCCTTTTTCACCCCGAGCGCCCGCAGATACGGAAACTCCATCGATGTGGCGGGCAGCAGAAGCCGCACTTCGATCCGCTCCGGCGGCGGGATCTCCTTGGCGCGGATACGCAGAGCCTGCATCCGGATGTGGGCGTCGAGGCTCTCGGAGGTCAGGGTGAAGACGTCCAGTCGCACGTCCCTCTGGGCGAAGGCCCGGTTGATGAAGGGCGCCAGCGTCGGCCGTATCAGAGGGTCGTCCTGCGGCCGCGTCAACGAGTGGATCGGTTTCTTCACGACCCGCGTCCCGCTGCCCTGTCGGGACTCGACCAGGCGCTCGCTCTTCAGCTCCCGGAGCACGCGCTGCACGGTGTCGCGCGAGACCCCGAACTCCAGGGCCAGCTCACGC
Source organism: Streptomyces acidicola (assembly GCF_009377235.1). Lineage (GTDB taxonomy): Bacteria > Actinomycetota > Actinomycetes > Streptomycetales > Streptomycetaceae > Streptomyces > Streptomyces acidicola. Next base: position 12,359 of record NZ_VMNX01000146.1, on the reverse strand, counting down.
TGCGGCGGCAGCAGGGCTCCGAGCGCGTAGGTGCCGTCCGTGATGCGGCCGCGCAGGTTCTCCAGGACGCGCTCGAACTCCGCACCACCGCTGTCACCACGTTCCGCGCTCACACCGCGACCGTACCTCTCCACACGTATGGGCAAACCACATTCAGTCATATCGACCGCCGGTTGTGCAGGTTGAGTGCCCGAGTTCGGTGGGCGGTTAAGGGATCAAGCAGTCAGGGCACAACCAATTCAACCGGGTCAGTCCAATTGGACCGGTTGTCGATCAGTTCAACGGGTCGCCCCATGGATCGACTGATGGATCGACCCAACGGATCGACCCAACGGTTCAGTTCAACGGATCAGTTCATCGCAGATGTACGGGGGTGGGTTCCTTGAAGGTCTTCCAGTGGCTGACGGCCGCAGTGCTGCCCGACGCGTTGCAGATGGTCAAGTCGCCGTACGGAATGCTGACGCTGCTGTTCATCCTCTTCATGGCCGTGGGCATCGAGACGCGCAACAGGACGTGCCTGCTGCTCGGGGGGTTCTTCTTCGTGGCTCTGATGGCTCAGGCCTGACTCTTCAGCTGGTCGAGGACGAGCTTCAGAGAGCCGACGATGAACTCGGGGGCGACTCCCGCGCTCATCAGTTCCGCAGCCTTCCGCCCGTTGCGCGCGTACCCCAGGAAGGCCACGCCCGCCTCCCTGGCGGCCTGGAAGTCCGTCGGCGCGTCGCCGACCATCAGCGAGGTGGAAGGGTCGGCACCCATGGCGTTCAGCGCCTGGACCAGGATGTGCGGGTCCGGCTTCATCAGAGCCAGGTTCTGCGTACGACCGTAGATGTAGGGGAAGCAGCCGGTGAGGCCACGGCTCGCTATGTAACGAGCCGCCGCCAGCGCCGAGTTGTTCGTGGTGATGGCGAAACGAGCCCGTGTCGCCCAGGTCCTGATGAGCGGATCGGCGTATTCGGTGGGAAACGCCCTGGGGACTGCCTCCAGCTCCTGCCGGGTGAGCCACTCCTCCAGTTCGACGATCAGGTCGCTGCGCGGGTGTCGCCTGTTGACGCCGAGCAGCGCGGCATGCGGGTCCGTGGTGGATCGCTCCGTCTCGGTGAGCAGTCCACCGAGACCACGCCCGTCGATCAACCGCACCAGGTTCTTGGCCACTTCATCGGCTGGATGCCCCGCGAACAACCGGCATATCGGTCCGTCCAGATCCCACAGGACGAAACGAACGGAGGTGAGCAGTTCTCGCAGGTTCTCTGTCTCTACCGTCACCAACTCAGTCTGCGCCGCATCAGAAGTCACTAGGAGAGTGTCAGGTCCGTGGTGATGGTTTCCCAGAGGGCGTTGAACCACCTCTGGGACTCGTCCACGAACGCGGAGTCCCGCCGGCCGGCGCGCTTCTCGAAGGAGAAGAGCAGTGACTCCGTGCCCAGGACGTCGTACATGTCCAGGGTGCCCGTGTCCGACAGTTCCTCGCGGCGAGTGATCATGTAGTACGCCATCAACGCCTCCGACTCGTTGATGAGGTACAGCTTCATCGGCGGGGTGAAGGGGAGCGCCCGGAACGTGACGCGCACGTCGATGCCGTGCGAGGAGCGCAGTGAGCGGAGGTTGTGGCGCAGGACATGACCCTGGGCGTTGCGCTGGGCCAGCCAGCGTCCGTGGACCGGGTCGGCGTCCCCGTGTTCCGTGACGGAGATCGGGAAGGCCAGGTTGATGTCGCGGGACGGCAGCAGGATGCGGACGTCGATGGACTCGGGGCGGACGCGGCCCTCGTGGATCAGGCGGACGGGCTCGCCCAGGGCCAGCATCAGGGTCTCCGCCGTGAGGCACGCCGCGTCGATCCGGACGTGCGGGGTCGAGAACGCCTCGGCCAGCCGCGGGGCCAGGCCCACCATCGTCGGCTGGGGCTGGTCGTGGGTCGGGGCCGGTTCGGCGATACGGGGCGGGCTGCCCTTGCTCACGTTGCTGAGCAGACCGTCGTTCTGGAGCACGCGCAGCGCCTGGCGGACCGTGCCGCGTTCCACGCCGAACTCCTCGGCGAGCTCGGCCTGGGTGGGCAGGCGGTCGCCGGCCTTGAGGTCTCCGGCGCGTATGCGGTCGCGCAGGACATCCGCGATCTCCTGCGGTGAGAGCCTTCTGCTGCCGTTCACTGCAACGTTCTCCTGGGTCACGACCAAAACGTACAACTCCTCTCCATCTTTGGGGAGTTGTTTTGGAGTTGTTTGTAGATGACGACCAAGTGGGCATAACTTAGTCGAAGTTGGTTGCCAACTTGATGAAGTTGGCGGAGGTTCTGACTCCTCTCGGGGCCTCTTGGTACCTAGTGGCCCGCAGCACGTGCGCAAAAGACGCCCCGCGTCACCCCGGTTCCGTACCCCGCTCCACCGAAACGCACCGAAGGGGGAACACCCATGCCCGTCCTCGCCCTCCTCTCCGCAGTCCTCGTCGTCGGTTTCGAGCAGTTCGTCCAGTGGCACTACGGCCCCATGGGTATCGTCGGCCTGCTGCTCCTCACCGTCGGGCTCAAGGCCAAGAGCCCCACGTGCAGCTCCATCGGGGCCGTCGTGCTGGCCCTGATGGTTGCCGGGCCGGCCCTGTGAGCAGCGCCGACCCGAGTCACCATCCTCGCGTCACGCCCGGGTCAAGCCTGCGTCAAGCTCGCATCAAACCCCAGCCGCAGACGATCAGTTCGTGAGCAGCAGCTCCGAACTGATCGTCCCCCACAGTGCGTCGAACCACAGGTGCGACTGCTCCACGAAGGTCGTGTCCCGTAAACCGGCCCCCTGCTCGAAGGCGAACAACATCGACCGGGTGCCCTCGGCGTCGTACGTCTCCAGCTGTTCACTGTCCACCTCCAGTTCCCGGCGCTGGACGGTGTAGTACGCGAAGAGCGCCTCCGCACCGTTCAGCAGGTACAGCTTCACCGGCGGGGTGAAGGGGAGCGCGCGGAACGAAACGTGCACGTCGATGCCGTGCGAGGCACGGAGCGCATACAGGTTGTGCCGCAGGACCTGGCCCTGCGCGTTGCGCTGCGCGAGCCAGCGGCGTTGCAGCCGGCCGTCGGACGAATGGTCCACCGGGGCCGGGAAGGCGAGGTCGATGTCGCGGCTGGGCAGCAGGACGCGGACGTCGACCCTGGCCGGTTTTATGCGCCCCGCGTGAATCTCACGCAACGGCTCACCCATGGCGAGGGTCAGCGAGACCGATGTCAGGCACAGCGCGTCGATCTCGACGTGCTGTGCGGCGAAGGCGGCCGAAATACGTGGGGCGAGCGCCACCATCGTGGGCTGGGGCGGGGCCTCGGGACCGGCCGGCATCTTCCCCGAGATCGGAGCCACGGTGGCAGGGCTGCCCTTGGAAACGTTGGTGAGCAGACGCTCCGACTGCAGGATGCGCAGCGCCTGGCGTACGGCACCCCGATCCACACCGAACTCGTCGGCCAGCCTGGCCTGAGTGGGCATGCGCTGGCCCGGCCTCAGCTCACCGGACCTGATCCGGCTGCGCAACTCGTCGGCCACCTCGTGGTGTGACCTCTGTGGCGGATGTGACTTCTTCCGCCCATTGACTGCGGCATGTTCCCCGTCCACGACCGAACATTACAACTTCACGCCATCTTTGGGCAGTTCATGAGAAGGTGGTTATGAGACGACTCCAAACGGAGATAACTATGGTTGAGTTGGTCGCCAACTTGAGCAACATGGTCAAGCTTAACGGGGGTTGGTCACCTCGGGTGACCAAGGATTCGCTGAGGGTGACTCCGTCGACAGGTGGGCGATCAGCGGCACAGGGTCGGACTCCCTTCCGGAGGGGAGCCGGGAGCTCGGCCGGCCACGTACAGCCACAACCGAAGAGCACAGCCACAGTTGAACAGCACAGTCACAACTGAAGAGCACAGCCACAACTGCATACCGGCACCACAACTTCATATGGGGAGCCACAACAACTGCATAGCTACGGATACGGATTCAGCACCACAGAAGTGCCAACACCTGAACCAGCAACACCTGAACCAGCAACAGCAGAACCAGCTGCACCACCTGCACGGAAGGAGCACCACTCACGGGATGCCCAGGCACCACGGTTGCCTGGACGTATGCAGCAGTACGCAGCAGGGCGCCCAACTCACCGATTTTGAGGGTGAGTTCGGCGCCCTCATGTGTTCTCCGGTGTATTCCCCGCAGAACGCTCCTCACAGGAGCAGGTCGTCCACCTGCGCTTCCCCGTCGCGGTACCTGCGGGCGATCTCCGCGCTGCAGTCGTCGGCCGTGCGCTGCAGCTGCTGACGGCGGCGCGAGATCTGCTGCTCGTAGCGGACGAGACGGCGCAGGCCCGCACCCAGCTCCTCGTCCGTGCGGGCCTGAAGGTCGGACAGCTCGACCTCGGCGAGCATGTCGGAGGCCAGGGCCCGGTACTCCTCACCCTGCGGGGTGCCCACCGTCACATGGCGGGCCGAGGAGCGATGCCGGGCCGGGGCGTCTGTGAGGATCTCCGGGAGCCGGTCGACCAGGCCGACGGGCGCCGTCGTCCCGCCCCGCCCCTCCAGCTCGGCCCGCAGGATGTCGATGCGGCCCTGGAGCAGCCGCCGTACGTAGCTGAGGTCGGCCTCGTCCCGCTGGGCGTCCCGGCGCAGGGTCCGCAGCTCGGACAGCCGGAGCAGGGCCAGATCCCGGCTGGACTGATCGGGTGCCACCGGTGTGCTGTTCGTGCGCTGCACGGGAGGACGATGAGCGCCCCCGACGGTCCGCTCCACCCACTCCGCCCATTCCACCGGCGGCTGCCCCGTACTGGTGTTCGTACCCGAAGTGCTCATGCGTCTCAACCGTCCCCTCAGCCGGCGCGGTGCACCCCACGCACGCACCGCAACACAGGCATCGTGCCACCCCAAGTAGCCGCTATGTGGCCTAGTGCCCCTGATCTGCCCCAGATGCGGGGTTAAGAATCAAAAGGATCATTAAGGATGATCGCCCGAGTCACCGCATTGGCCCAGCGGTGGGCACGAGCTTGCCCGTACCGCGGTCAGCACTCTTCCCTGGTCCCGTCAATACCCCCGTACGAGTGACGCGTCATCGCACGGCATCATGGTCCCCATGCGTGCGGTGGTACAGAGGGTGGACGGCGCGAGCGTCGTCGTGGACGGGGAGACGGTCGGCGCGATCGAGGGCGAGGGGTTGTGCGTACTCGTCGGGGTCACGCATGACGACACCAAGGAGAAGGCCGCCCAACTCGCCCGCAAGCTCTGGTCGGTCCGGATGCTGCACGACGAGAAGTCGTGCAGCGACATCGACGCGCCGCTGCTCGTCATCAGCCAGTTCACGCTGTACGGCGACGCCCGCAAGGGCCGCCGCCCCACCTGGAACGCGGCCGCCCCCGGCGAGGTCGCCGAGCCCCTCGTCGACGAGGTCGTCGCCCAGCTGCGCGCGCTCGGCGCGACGGTGGCCACAGGCCGCTTCGGCGCCCGGATGCGGGTGTCCCTGACGAACGACGGCCCCTTCACCGTGCTGCTGGATATGTGAGCGACCCCACCGCTGAAGACGCTGAGAACGTGAGCCTCAGGGCTCGACCACGACCTCCTGGGCCGCCGCCGTCGTGTCGGCCATCAACGGCGCGTCCGTCGGCACGTTCCGCTTGACCAGCGCCAGCGCCACCGGGCCCAGCTCGTGGTGGCGTACGGACGTGGTCACGAAGCCGATCTTCCGGCCGTCGGGACCGTCGTCCGCGAGGCGGATCTCCGTGCCGCGCGGCGGCAGGTGGACCTCGCTGCCGTCGAGGTGGAGGAAGACGAGGCGGCGCGGCGGCTTGCCCAGGTTCTGGACGCGGGCGACCGTCTCCTGGCCCCGGTAACAGCCCTTCTGGAGGTGGACCGCGGTGCCGATCAGGCCCAGCTCGTGCGGGATGGTCCGGTGGTCGGTCTCGAAGCCGAGCCGCGGGCGGTGCGCCTCGACGCGCAGGGCCTCGTACGCGAGCAGCCCGGCAGCCGGGCCGGCCTTCTCCGCGTACGACTCCAGGTCCGTACGCGGCAGGAAGAGGTCGCGGCCGTACGGCGTCTCGCGGACGACGACGCCCTCCGGGACCTCGGCGATCGAACCGGCCGGCAGGTGCACGACCGCGAAGTCGCCGGTGCGGTCGGCGACCTCGACCCGGTAGAAGAACTTCATCGACTCCAGGTACGCGATCAGCGCGTCCTGAGTGCCTGGCTCGACGTGCGCCCAGACCGTCTCGCCGTCGTCCACCAGGTACAGCGCGTGCTCGATGTGGCCGTGCGCGGAGAGGACGAGCGCCTCGGTGGCCTGGTGCGGCGGGAGGTCGCTGACGTGCTGGGTGAGCAGCAGGTGCAGCCAGCTGAGCCGGTCCTCACCGGAGACGGTCAGGACCCCTCGGTGGGAGAGGTCCACGAATCCGGTGCCGTCGGCGAGGGCGCGCTGCTCGCGGAACAGGTCGCCGTAGTGGGCGGCTACGCCTTCGTCCACGCCCTCGGCGGGGACGGCGCCGGGCAGGGACAGCAGGGGACTCTTCATACGGACAAGCCTACGACTTGGTAGTTGAACCCTTCAGGGAACATCCCTCGCACCGCCCGAAGATCGCGAAGTGCTTCATGTCCGTGTCGAAGGCGAAGGTCTCGCGCAGCTTGGCCCTGAAGTCGGCAGCCACCTCGACGTCGGCCTCGATGACGGTCGTGCAGTCGCGGCACACCAGGTGGATGTGGTGGTGCCGGTCGGCCAGGTGGTACGTCGGGGCCCCGTGCCCGAGATGGGCGTGCGAGACCAGCCCGAGCTCCTCCAGGAGCTCCAGGGTCCGGTACACGGTGGAAATGTTGACCCCCGACGCCGTCTTCCTCACTTCCACGAGGATGTCGTCGGGGGTCGCGTGCTCCAGGGTGTCCACTGCTTCGAGGACAAGCTGGCGCTGCGGCGTCAGCCGGTAGCCGCGCTGCCTGAGGTCGCTCTTCCAGTCGGTGCTCACCACACGGCCAGTGTAGAAGGGCCTACGCCCGTCAAGAGCCTGTCGGCAGGCGGCCCGTCATGAGGAGCTCCGCAAGAGTCTCGCGGAGCTCCGTGGTCACCCGGACGATCTCCTCGTGTGCCCTGATCTTCTCGTCGACCGCCTTGAGCGCGGCTCCGATTTCCCGTTGCCGGTCGAGCGGGGGCAGCGGCACCGGCAGGTCCTGCAGGGTGCGCACGGTGATCGACCGCATGCCGGTGGTTCCGGCCGCTCGGCGCTCCAGCCAGTCGGCGACCCTCCGGTGGGAAAGGCAGGCGAGCAGGTACGGGGCCTGCGCCGGATCGTGCGCTCGCACACGCAGAAGGTGGGTGTTGTACAACCACCCGCTCTCGTCGGTGGCGACGAGCGCCACCCGTCCCACTGTTCCGGTGCGGGTCACCAGAATGTCGTCGGTGGCGATCCGGTACTTGCGCAGTCCCCGTGCCGTCTCGGGATCGACGTGCACCATCGCGGACCGGGCCAAGATCCTCTGGTGATGGAGATCGGCCGGGCGAACCAGCGGAACCCCTGCCCGCACCTGCTCGTTCCTGCGCACGGCGGGGCCGCCCGCCTGGATGTCACAGATCTCGCCGAGAGGGGCAAGCCGCCAGCCCTGTGGCAGATCGTCGAGTCCGTCCTCGCTCACAGGCCATACCTTCCCAGCAGTTCTTCGACCGCGGCGTCCGCGTCCCGGGCTCGCGCGTGCAGCTCGGTCAGCTGCCCGGCCAGGGCAGCCAGGTCCGCGGGCTCCACGGGCGGGGCACCGGACGGCCTACCGCTCGGCACATAGAAGGCAGGGCTGAGGGTGTAGTCCTTCTCCCTGATCTTCTCAATGGATACGGCCCTGCTCAGGCCCTCGGTCTCCGCGAACACGCTGCCGTCGGCCCGGGCAGCGATCCAGGACCGGTACTCCTCAAGGATGCGTTGGGTCTCGTGCGGGGCCAGTTCCCGCCGGACACGGGAGACAAGCGAGCCGAGATGGCTGGCGTCGACGAACAGGATCTCGTCGCATGTCCCCGTCGGATGCCGTAGCAGCCAGATCGTCACACGGATGCCTGTCGTCGTGAAGAGCTGAGCGGGCAGCGCGATCAGTGCCTCCACCGCACCGTCCTCCACCATCGCGGCCCTGATCCTCCGCTCCGAGGGGTTGGCGGAGAAAGCAGCGATGTCGGGCATGAGGACGGCTGCCCGGCCGTCTCGCCTCAGACGGGTCACGGCGTACTGAAGCCAGTCGAAGTTGGCGTTGTGCTGGGGCGGCGAGCCATAGCGCCAGTGCCCATGCTCAACGGGACGTTCAAGCTTCACATTGAACGGGGGATTCGTCACGATGCGATCGAAACCCTGGTGCCAGGGGTCGTCCCCGGCCGAGGGAGACGTGCTTCCCGTCCAGAGCCGGGCTTCGGGAACACCGTGCAAAGCGAGGTTCATGCCCGCCAGCGCCAGCGGATGCTCACCCACGCCCGCGCCGCTCGCTTCGAGCGGGCTGCCCTGTGCGTCAGCCACCGCGTCCCACGCCGCCGACAGCAGCTCACCCGCCCGTACGAAGGGATCATGCACGCTCCTGACGTCCTGGCTCCCGTCGGCGACGAGCTTCGTGAGAACGTCTACGGCGGCCCGGGGCGTGAAGAAGTCGCCCGCCCTCTTGCCCATGCGATCGCTGTAGCGGGCCATGAGCCTTTCGAAGGCCTGGGCGTGTTCGGCCCGGTCCACCGGTCCCGTGTCGTCCAGCAGCCGGATGGTGTCGGCCATGCGGGAGTCGCCCAGGTTCTGGGAAAGAGCGAGGAGAAGGCGCTCATGCTCGGGGCCCAGCCCTCGGCGGACCGCGCTCGCCAGTATGCGCACCAGCAGTTCGCCGGAGTGCGGAAACTGAAACCGGCGGGCCTCGCTCAGGATCCTCTGCCATTCCTCGGGCAGGCATCCTCGGACGTAGACGAGAGTGAGCAGCACGGTGAGGTAGTCGGCGTGGGACAGTTCCCCACGGAATCGTTCCGCCTCCGGACCGCTCAGCCTGTCCACGGCCTTGAGCAGTGCTCCGGTTCTCGTTCCGCCGAGCGAAGCCCGGAACCGATCACCGTAGGTGGTTCCTTCGGGCTCCTCGGCTCGCCTGGCGTTCGCCGGGATGGCGCGCAGGTCGAGCCAGGCCAACACCTGAGCCGCCGAGAAGACCTCGATGTCCGCGGGCCCCTCGGCCGGCTCCCCTAGAGGTTGGGGGAAGTCCGCGTGCCGGCGCTCCCAGTTCGTCACCGCGGGTCGTTTCACCCCGGCGAACCGGGCGATGTCGGCCCTTGAGACAAGGACCCCCTCGAAGTCGGTCACCGCTCGTCCGCCCATCAGAATCGCGAAGGCCTGGAACCATGCAGAGCATCCCGCTTGCCAGCGAGAACGGACGGAAAGCGGTCCATGGCCTGGGCCTCCTTGGCCAACTGGGGGTCGAGGTACCCGAGCATGCGGTAGATCTTGGCATGGTCGGCGGCGAGGTCGCGGTGGTGGATCGGCTCGTGATGCATGATCCGGTTGCGCAGCAGCACCAGCGACCACAGGCCGTCATACAGGACATCGCGGCGACCCGAGTAGTGAGGGAACGCCTTGTGCACGGTGGGCACCCAGAACAACCGGTCGTAGCCCGATCCACCACTGACCAGCGACGCCCAGAAGCCGAAGGACAGCTCGGCGACCATGCTGTCGGGCGGTGCCGGGACGAGTCCCCGGCGCTCGCACTTACTCCGCGCCTTGGCCACGAGGCGTTGCCCGTTCGGATTGAGCGGAGCCGTCGTCCACCAGTCGTCCCTGTGATAGGCGAGGGAGAGTTGCTTGTGCAACGCGTTGCGCAGCGCGACTTCCAAGCAGTGCAGAGAACCGTAGAGCGCGGCCGAAGCCTCGACGTTCCACCAGTACAGTCGCTCCGCCACCACGGCGTTGCCGCGCGCCGCACGGACGTAGCGCGCCAGCCGCAGCGACGAGAACGCTCGCAGCATCCACTTCGGCAGCTTGTCGCTCATCGAGATCCCCCCTCATCCGGGCACACCAGGGCCCGGGCCGTATTTCAGTACTGGAACAGACTCACCGTGATACGGTGGGCGACGAACGCCCTGGGCCCGCCTCTGCATCGCACGCCACCCAGGGCACGGATTTACGGACCCCCGGCCGCTCCTTCAGGACAGCCGGGGGTTTCTGTTTCTCAGGCACAGCTTCTCCGCACGGCGCCAACTCCGCCGGAGTGCCGCGTCATTGCACCCAAACTAGCGGCAGACATCATCCCCCCGCAACCGCAGTGCACTGCGGAGAGAATTTGTTAACCCCTGACGGTTCAGCACACCGAGACACCAGAAACAGTTGATGGCCCCGGCGCAGGGCGCGGGGGCCATCACGATGACACAAGCCTCAATGACCAGTCCTACTTGAAGAAGGCGATCCCGTCGTCCGGCATGTCGTCGGGCAGGGCCTTGGCCCAGCGCTCGACCTCCTCCGGGGTGACGACCTTCTTCAGGTGCGCCGACATGTAGGGGCGCAGCTCGACCTCGGGGGTCTGCTTCTCGCCGACCCACATCAGGTCGCTCTTGACGTAGCCGTAGAGCCGCTTGCCGCCCGAGTACGGTCCCGAGGCCGCCGTGCGCGCGACCGCGTCCGTGACCAGGTCGATCTGCGGCTTCTTGTCGGCCAGCTCGCCGTACCAGATCTCGACGACACCGTCGTGGCGGACCATCGTCACCTCGACCTTGCGGTCGGCGTCGATCCGCCAGAAGCCGGACTCCGACTCCAGCGGCCGGACCTTGTTGCCCTCCTGGTCCAGCACCCAGGTGTGGGAGCGGTACTCCAGGAAGTCCCGGCCGTCGTGGGTGAAGGTGACCTCCTGGCCGAAGTTGCACTTCTCCGAGCCGGGGAAGTCGTGCACGCCCGCGCCGGCCCAGTTGCCGAGCAGGAAGGCGAGCGGGACGAGGTCCTTGTGCAGGTCGGACGGAATCTCGATCATGGGAGAAAGTTCCTGGACGTGGGTCAGCGCTGGCCCTGGTACAGCTTCTTCACGGTCAGCCCGGCGAAGGCGAGGACGCCGACGCAGACCAGGGCCAGCAGGACTTCGAAGAAGATCTCCACGGGGTGCTCCTCGATTGAGCGGAGAGGGTGGTACATACAGGGCCGCTCCCCAGCTTACGCGGCTGGGATCGGGCCCTTTCCTTCAGGTACGGCTCAGCGCGGAAGCCCACGCTGGAACTACGATGCGGGCATGCCCAAGAAGCTCGTGATCAAGGTGACGGCCGGGGCGGACGCCCCCGAGCGCTGCTCGCAGGCGTTCACCGTCGCGGCGGTGGCCGTGGCCAGCGGTGTCGATGTCTCGCTGTGGCTGACCGGCGAGTCCGCGTGGTTCGCGCTGCCGGGCCGAGCCGCCGAGTTCGAGCTCCCGCACGCCGCCCCGCTCCCCGACCTGATCGACTCGGTCCTGGCGGGCGGCAGCCTCACGCTGTGCACCCAGTGCGCTGCCCGCCGCGAGATCACCGAGAAGGACGTCATCGAGGGCGTGCGCATCGCGGGCGCCCAGGTCTTCGTCCAGGAGGCGATGACGGACGGGACGCAGGCGCTCGTCTACTGACGCCTGACGCCTGAGCCGGACGCCTGATTCCTGACTCCTGACTCCTGACTCCTGACTCCTGCTGACGCTCGTGCACTGAGACGGGCGGCTCAGCCCTCGGTCCGCACCCACAGGCAGAAGGGGTGTCCGGCCGGGTCGAACAGCACCCGTACGTCGTCCTGGGGCTGGAAGCCGGCGAGTACGGCACCCTCGGCGACCGCCCGGGCCGTCTCGCCCTCCAGGTCGTCGACCTCGATGTCCAGGTGCAGCATCATCTGCTGGTCGCCGGGCTTCCTGGTCGGCCAGACTGGGCGGACGTACTCCGGCTCGGTCTCGAACGCGAGCGGGACGCCGTCACCGTCCGGCGGGCCGATGAGCACCCAGTGCGGCTCGTCCGCCCGCACCTCGTACCCCAGCAACCGTGCGTAGAAGTCGGCCAGTTCATGTGCGTCGTGCGCGTCGAGCACAACGGTGGACACCTTCGCGCGTGGCATGGACACCTTGGTACTACCGGCGCTTCTTCCCGTCCAGCTCGTCCCACCACTCGTCGGACTGCGGGTCACCGGAGGGGTCGTCCCACCAGCGGTCGTCGGGCCCGCGCCGGTTGGCGACCATCGCGGCCAGCGGCGGGATCACCATCGCCACCACGCACATGCCCACGGCCACCGGAACCGACCAGAGCCGCACGACTCCCCAGGCCAGGACGAAGAGCACCACACACGTCCCCATCATGGCGAAGTAGAGGCGACGCCGTCGCGCGTACATACATCCAGGGTAGGCCGGGGCCCGGGTCCAGGGCAGGCCCGGGGAGGCGGGGAGCTGT
>NZ_VMNX01000145.1 GCF_009377235.1 Streptomyces acidicola | reverse complement strand
GGGACGGCTCGGGGAGGGCGGCGGTGGGCGGCCCGGCCGTATCCGGCTCCGGCTCCTCAGGCGGCTCCGGGACCGGAACGTCCTTCAGGCACGGCTTGGCGAGGGAGGTGAGCAGTTCCATGAAGGCGAGGAACTCGGCGTCACCGGAGTCGGCATCACCGGAGTCGGCGTCGCCACCCCCGGCGCGGGACGCCGTCGGCGAGCCGGCCCCGACCCGGTCGTCGCGTCCGGCCTTCGTGTCCTCGTCGCCCGCCCGCTCGGTGCCGCAGGCGGCGAGGGTGAGCGCGCACAACACCGCCAGCGCCGCGCCACGCCGGGCGCGGGAGGAGCGGAGGGAGAGGCGGAGGGAGGGGCGGAGGATACGGCTGATAACGGGTTTTTCCCCGGAAAGTCGTCGCATGTTCGCAGTGTGGGTGCGAGCGTCGAGTCCGGCATGAGTACGGCTACTCAGAGCGAGGCCGCACGTACTCATCCGGGGGATCGACTCGCGGCCTGCGCTCGATACCGCCCCGGCGTCGTACCGAACTCCCTCTGGAAGGCGTGTGAGAGCGCGTACGGGCTGCCGTAGCCGACTCGGTCGGCGATGGCGGACAGGGTGTCCGGGGTGTCCCGGAGCAGGGTGGCGGCGAGGATCAGGCGCCACCACGTGAGGTACGCCATCGGAGGGCGGCCGACCAGGGTGGTGAACCGGCGCGCCAGGGTGGGACGGGAGACACCCGCCTCCGCGGCCAGGCGATCGTTGCTCCACGGCGCGGCCGGGTCCGAGTGCAGCGCCCGCAGGGCGGCAGCCGTCACCGGGTCGCCCAGTGCGCTGGGCCAGGCTCCGCTGGTGGTCTCGGTCATCCAGGAGCGGATCATGTAGACGAGGAGGAGGTCGAGCAGGTTCGGCAGCGCGATGCAGGAGCCGGGCTGCCTCTCGTCCAGCTCACCGGCGAGCAGGTCGATCGCGGCACGGAGTTCGAGGTGACTGCCCACTCGGTTGGGAAGGTGGACGACCTCGGGCAGCTCCGCCATGAGCGGGTGGATGCGGCTGCAGTCGAGCCAGTACTTGCCGCAGAGCATCTCCGTCTCGTCATGATCAGGCCGAGCTCGCGGCCCTGCCTGCCCTGTCTGCCCTGTCTCCTCAAGCCATTGCTCGAACGGCACCGCCTTCTTCGCCGCGACCGCCGCATCGACGGGGGAATCGGCGATCACATGGCCCGCCCCATGAGGCAGCAGCACCGCGTCGCCCACGCCGAGAGGTACCGGGACGCCACTGTCGGGCAGCAGCCAGCAGTTGCCCTTCAGGACGACGTAGAAGCCCGCGCCGTCGTACGGGTCCAGCCGTGCGCACCAGCTCCCCCTCGTCCGCACCCGGTGGGACGCGGGGTGGCCGAGGTGCACGACAGAGATCGCGTCGCTCACCACATCCATCCGCCCAGGGTATCTGCCGTACAGAGCGTGAGACGGATTCTTATTTTATTGAGCTGGATGCGCATTGAGAGGATCGTCCGCGCCTTCTTAGGGTCGGGCACATGACGAACGAGAACGCGAGTGTGCAGCGCATGGTGCTGGGGGATGTCGAGGTCATCCGGGTCGTTGAGTGGCACAAACCCTTCGCGCCTGCTTCCGGAATGTTTTCAGGAGCTACCGCCGATGTGTGGAAGGACAACGAGGACTGGCTGGCACCGGACCACTGGGAGCCGGACAGCGACTGGGCGGTGCTTGCTCTGCAGACGTGGGTGCTGCGCAGCGGTGGGCGGACCGTCGTGGTCGACACCGGAGCGGGCAACGGTCGCGAGCGGCCGGGCATGCCGCCGTTCCACCAGTGTCAGGGCGATTTTCTCGGCCTTCTGGCGAGGGCCGGTGTGCGCCCGCAGGATGTCGACGTCGTCGTCAACACCCACCTCCACGTCGATCACGTCGGCTGGAACACCGTCGACGCGGACGGGGAGTGGGTCCCGACGTTCCCCAACGCCCAGTACCTCATTCCGGCCGCCGACGACTTCCACTACGGTCCGGACAATTCCTACGGGAACGGCGTGCAGGAGGTCGACCGACTGATCTACGAAGACAGTGTGGCGCCCGTCCACCAGGCCGGACAGGCCGTGCTGTGGGACGGCCTCCATCGCATCGACGAAACTCTCACCCTGGAGTCCGCGCCCGGCCACACTCCCGGTTCGTCCGTGCTGCGACTCGCGTCCGGGAGCGACCGGGCGGTCTTCGTCGGAGATCTGCTGCACAGTCCGGTGCAGATCCTCCAGCCCTGCTGCAACAGCAACGCCTGCCTGGCCCCGGAGCAGGCGGTGGCCAGTCGCCGTCGGATTCTGGGGCGGGCAGCCGATGAACGGGAGTTGCTCGTCCCCGCGCACTTCGGCGGTGCGGGTGCCGTGGAAGTCCGACGGGAGAGGGACGGGTTCGCCCTCGGCGCCTGGGCAACAGCGTGACGCACACGTCGACCGACCGGCCCGCCACCCGAGTCGGCGGGGCCCTCGTCCCGGTGCTCGCCTTCACGGGCATCGTGGTCGCGGTGATGCAGACCCTGCTCGTCCCGGTCATCAAGGACCTGCCGCAACTGCTGGGCACCGAGCCGGGCAACGCCACCTGGGTCATCACCGCGACCCTGCTCTCCGGCGCCGTCACCACGCCGGTCGCGGGCCGCCTCGGCGACCTCTACGGCAAGCGCCGCATGCTGGTCCTCAGCCTCGTGGTGATGGTCGTCGGCGCGCTTGTCAGCGCCCTCACCAACGACCTGCTCACGATGGTCGCGGGCCGGACCCTCCAGGGCTTCGCGATGAGCGCGATCCCCCTCGGCATCGGCCTGATGCGTGACACGCTCCCCCGCGAAAAGCTCGGCTCGGCGATGGCCCTGATGAGCTCCTCCATGGGCGTCGGCGGCAGTCTCGCGCTGCCCGCCGCGGCCCTGGTCGCCCAGCACACCGACTGGCACGCCCTCTTCTACGGCGCCGCCGGCCTCGGCGTCCTCTGCATCGCCCTCACCCTTCTCGTCGTCCCCGAGTCCCCGACCCGCGCGCAGGGCACCTTCGACGTCCTCGGCGCGATCGGGCTGTCCGCCGGCCTCGTCCTCTTCCTGCTGCCGATCACCAAGGGCAGTGACTGGGGCTGGACTTCGGCCACCACGCTCGGCCTGTTCGCCGCGTCGGCGGTCGTGCTCGTCCTGTGGGGCGTGATGGAGCTGCGGCTCGAGGCACCGCTGGTGGACCTGCGCACCACGGCCTCCCCCACGGTGCTCCTCACCAACCTCGCCTCGATCATGGTCGGCTTCTCCTTCCTGGTCGTCTCCCTCGTCCTCCCCCAGCTGCTCCAACTGCCCGAGTCCACCGGCTACGGCCTCGGCGAGTCGATGGTGGTCGCGGGCCTGCTCATGGCACCGCTCGGCCTGACCATGATGTTCACGACACCCGTCTACGCCCGGCTGTCCGCGAAGTACGGCCCCAAGGTCACCCTGATCCTCGGCATGCTGATCATCGCGATCGGCTACGGCGCCGGCCTCGGCCTGATGAGCGCCCCCTGGCAGAGCCTCGTCATCACGGTGGTCCTGGGCCCGGGCATCGGCCTCGCCTACTCCTCCCTGCCCGCGCTGATCATCGGTGCGGTCCCCGCCGCGGAGACCGGCGCGGCAAGCGGCCTCAACACCCTGATGCGCTCGATCGGTGCCTCGGTCTCCAGCGCCGTCGTCGGCATGGTCCTCGCCAACACCGCGAACGACATGAACGGGGTCACGGTCCCGACCATGCAGGGCTTCCGCGTCTCCTTCCTGATCGCGACAGGCGCGATGGCGATCGGCCTGCTCATCGCCCTGTTCCTGCCCCGAGCCCGCCCGCCTCACGATGCCCGGCGACAACTGCCCGACAGACCCGAGCTGACAAACGCGGCCGAGCGCTCATTGCCCCTTTGACGCGTATCCGGGTCACACATCACAACGCCCCGGGCGCCTGGTGAGGTCACCCGGGGCGTGTGCTGTCGCTCGCCGTTGTTCGAGCTGCCCGAGCTGTCAGAGCCGCTCGAGCCGCCCGGGTTATCCGAACTGGCCGGGCTGGTAGTCGCCGGCGGGCTGCTGGATGATGCAGTTCAGGCGGTTGTAGGCGTTGATGAGGGCGATGACGGACACCAGAGCGACGAGCTGGTCCTCGTCGTAGTGCTTGGCGGCGTTCGCCCAGGCCTCGTCCGTGACACCGCCGGCCGCGTCCGCGATGCGGGTGCCCTGCTCCGTCAGCTCCAGGGCGGCGCGCTCGGCGTCGGTGAACACCTTGGCCTCCCGCCAGGCCGCGACCAGGTGGAGCCGCTGCGCGGTCTCCCCCGCGGCCGCGGCGTCCTTGGTGTGCATGTCGGTGCAGAAACCGCAGCCGTTGATCTGGCTGGCGCGGAGCTTCACCAGCTCCTGCGTCGCGGTCGGCAGGGTCGAGTCCGAGGCGACCTTGCCCGCCGAGTTGATGTACCGCAGGAACTTCTCCGCGAGCGGGTTGCCGAAGAGGTTCAGTCGAGCTTCCATGCTGGGCTCCTGTGCCGTTGTCGCCAGTTACACCTCACTGACGGAGCGGCCCGGCGCGATGTGACAGGAACGCATGTGACGTACGTCTCCGACGAGCGCCCCGCTGGTAGATGACGCTGCTGTCGCCGGGCGCGGTGGAGGCGCCCGGCGCGGAGGTCAACTGGAGAGGGAGGTCAGCTGGAGAAGGGGACGGCGTCGGCGGGGTCGGCGTGCCAGTTGGTGGCGATGGGCCTGTCGACCGTGACGGTGTCGGGGAGGTCGAGGGTGGTGGCGTTGAGCTCGTCGCCTGCGACGGAGAGGTGGAGCAGGTCGAACTGCCTGCCGTTGTTGTCGTTGGTCGTCTTGGGGTTGATCCCGGCGTAGGCGGCGGTGGAGCCGGAGAGAGTGACGTTCTCGCTGACGGCGTGCTCGGCGGGCGAGACCTCGGTGTCGGCGGAGGAGCCGAAGGACGCGGAGGGGAAGACGCCTTCCAGGTAGCAGGTGATGCCGGGCTTGGCCTTGGCGGTGACGAGGAGGTAGCCGCCCGCCTGCGTCTCCGAGCTGACCTTGAAGGTCAGGTCGTTGGTTCCACAGGCCCGCACGTTGGCGCTTCGGCTGTCGGCGGTGGCAGTGGCGGTCGCGGTGGCGGTGAGGGCCACCGCCGCGAGGGCGGCCAGGGCGAGGCGGGCGGAGCGGGCGGAGCGGGCGGAGCGGGCGGAGCG
This sequence comes from Streptomyces acidicola, assembly GCF_009377235.1. Lineage (GTDB taxonomy): Bacteria > Actinomycetota > Actinomycetes > Streptomycetales > Streptomycetaceae > Streptomyces > Streptomyces acidicola. The sequence continues at coordinate 18,247 of NZ_VMNX01000145.1, read as the reverse complement.
GGCGGAGCGGGCGGCAAGGCGCGAACGCATCGAGATCTCCATGGTGCGGAAGTGGGTCGTCCAGCGGGCTGCTTGGACGACCGCAGCTTGTTCCGCGATCCGTCCCGCCCGCCACAAGAGGCGGTCACTACGGGACGCCGGAACGCTGGAACGGGCACTGACCAGCACAGACGCCGACAGCCTGGAACAGGTTGCCGGGACGGGGAGAGCCGCTGATCTCCTGCGCGGGCCCATGCGGGGTGCAATGCGAGGTGCCACCCCCGCGCACACGGTCCCGTTCCGGCATCTTGCCCGATATTCGTTCATGGTGCGACACTTCGGAACCGCTGCCTGCCCGCGATCCTGTCGGTGCATCAGGCGCTGCCCCGCACGACTGGCTGATCTCGACAGCGAGGGAGTGGGTGTGTCGCGTACGCGTAGACCGTCAGGTGCCAGAAGACCGTCAGCTGCTCGTAGGGCATTACCGTTACGGGCCCGAAGGTTCGGACTGGTTCCCGTGGGCGCCGCGGCAGCCGTGCTCGCCCTCCTGCTCTCCGCCTGCGGCGGCGGCAACGAGACGGCCGGAAGCGGCTCCACCGCCCCCGCGAAGCTCGACCCCCAGGCGGATCTGAGCAAGCAGCGGCTCACCGTGTCGAACTGGGACGGCTACATGCCGGAGGACCTGCCCGCCAGGTTCAAGTCCGCCGTCGGCGCCCCCGTCACGGTCGCGAAGCACACGACCAACGAAGAGATCGTCGCCAAGCTGACCGCCGCTACCGGCAGCGGCATCGACGTGGCGTTCGTGTCGGGCCAGTACGCGCAGGCGCTCGCGGAGCAGGGACTGCTCGAACCCATCCACCACGAGCTGGTCCCCAACCTCAAGAACCTGGACCCGCTGGCGTCCCGCCTCGCCCACGACAAGGGCAACAAGTACTCCGTCCCCTACACCTGGGGCACCACCGGGCTCTGCTACCGCAAGGACCTCACCGGCTACACCCCCGACAGCTGGAACGATCTGCTGAAGCCGCGCGCCGCGCTGAAGAAGAAGATCACCATGCTGAAGACCGAGCGCTGGCTCTTCCTCCCCGCGCAGAAGGTGCTCGGCTACTCGGTGAACACCACCGACGGCCAACAGCTCGCCCGCGTCAAGGAGTTGCTGCTCGACGCCAAGCAGGGACTCCTCGCGTACGACGACACCACGTTCGGCGACCGGCTCAGGTCCGGGGAGGCCGCGCTGGTGGAGGCCTGGGACGGCTGGTGTCCGACCGACGACAAGAGGATCGGGTTCGTGGTCCCCAAGGAGGGCAGCGACCTCTGGGCCGACACGATGGTCGTCCTCAAGTCGTCGAAGAACAAGGAGGCGGCGCACGCCTTCATCAACTACGTCCTCGACGCGAAGACGCACTCCTGGGTCGCCTCGAACATCTTCTACAAGGTGCCCAACTCGGCGGCCATGGCGGAGGTTGATCCGGGGCTGGTGAAGAAATACCCGACCCTCGCCATGACGTCCAAGGAACTGCTGGAGGGTGAGTCGGCCGTCGACCTCGGGGACGCCACGACGGACTACGCGCGGATCGTCACGGAAGTCACCGCGGGGTGATGGCGGCCGGTGGCCGTGCGGGGGCGGGCCCGGTAACGCGTCGGCTGAAGGGGGTCTCCGCAGCGCGCGCACGAGTCGGCTCCGCGGCGCGCACACGCGCCCGCCTCGTCCTGATCGGCCCCGGCTTCTCGTACCTGGTCGTCCTGCTGGTGCTGCCACTGGCCCTCGTGATCGGCTACACCGCCTTCCGGCGGGGGCGGTTCGGCGGGATCGCGTACGAGGACGGGGTGACGGGGGACAACTTCGCGAGGATCGCCGACCCCCTGTACGCCGGCGTCCTCACGGACTCGCTGCGGATCGCGGGCATCACCACGGTGCTGGCGCTCGCCCTCGGCTACCCGACGGCGTACGCCATCACCCGGCTGACGGCACGGTGGCGTACGGTCGCCCTGGTCCTGGTCGTGCTGCCGTTCTGGACCAACTTCCTGGTCCGTACGTATGCCTGGATCGTGCTGCTGTCCAGCGAAGGTGTGGTCAACAGGGCCCTCACCGGTATCGGGGTGACCGACCGGCCGCTGCGGCTGCTGTACACGGAGGGGGCCGTCGTCGTCGGGCTGCTCTACGCCTACCTGCCGCTGATGGTGCTGCCGCTGTACGCGGCGATCGAGCGGGTCGACCGACGGCTCCTCGACGCCTCGTCCGATCTGGGCGCGCGCCCGGCCCGTACGTTCTGCAGCGTGACGCTTCCGCTCACCCTGCCCGGCGTGCTGACCGGCTGCGTCTTCGTCTTCGTGCCCAGCCTCGGCAACTTCGTGGTCCCCGAACTGCTGGGCGGCGGGCGCACGGTCATGGTCGGCAACCTGATCAGGGACCAGTTCCTGACCGCGCGGGACTGGCCGTTCGGCTCGGTTCTGGCCCTCGCGCTCATGGCGTTCCTGGTCCTGCTGCTGATGGCGCAGGCCTGGGCCGGGCACCGGACGGGGAGTCGTCGCTGATGCGCCGGCCAGGGGGAATCGCGGGCCGTCCGGTGCGCCGGCCGAGACGGCTTCCTGCGCGGCGGCGGCCGACGGGACTGGTGGCGGGACTGGCGGGACTGGTGGCGGGACTTCCGCTGTGGCTGACGTACCTGTTCCTCTACACACCCGTCGTCGTGCTCGTCGCGATGTCCTTCAACCGGTCCGAAAGCCCCTACCAGTGGGGCGGGTTCGGCACCGGCTGGTACGGCACACTGGCCCGCGACGACGAGGTGCTGAGGGGCCTGGCCAACACGCTGATCGTGGCGGCCGGCGCCACCGTCCTGTCCACGGTCCTCGGCACGCTGCTCGCCGTGGGGCTGGCCCGCCACGCGAACCGGTCACGGCTGCTGCACGCCCTGTCGGTGATGCCCGCCGTCCTGCCGGACATCGTGCTCGCGATCGGCCTGCTGGCCTTCTACTCGATGGTCTCGGCGACCCTCGGCCTGCACTCGGTCCTGCTCGCGCACACCGTCTTCGGCCTCGCCTTCGTCACGGCGGTCGTCCGTACCCGGATCGCCCATGGCGACCCCTCGCTGGAGGAGGCCTCACGCGATCTCGGCGCGGGAGAGGTCAGCACGTTCCTGCGGGTGACGCTGCCGGGCCTCGCCCCGGGGATCGTGGCGGGCGCGCTGCTGGTGTTCACGCTCTCGCTCGACGAGTTCGTCATCGCCTTCTTCACCGCGGGACCCCAGGACCCCACCCTGCCGATCGTCGTCTACTCGATGATCAGGTTCGGGGTGACCCCGGAGATCAACGCGCTCGCCACCGTCCTGCTGACGGTGAGTTTCACCGTGGTGATCGCCGCCCAGCGGATCAGCCGGCTCGCGGAGGCATCGTGATCCGTATCCATGAGGTCACCCGGCGGTTCGGCGACACCATCGCCCTGGACGGGGTGAGCCTGGACATCGCGGAGGGCGAGTTCTTCGCGCTGCTCGGCCCGAGCGGCTGCGGCAAGACGACCCTGCTGCGCGTGCTCGCCGGGTTCGAGACGCCGGACGGCGGCACGGTCACCCTGGACGGCCGCGACCTGCTCGCCCTGGCCGCGCACCGGCGACCGGTCAATCTGATGTTCCAGTCCTATGCCCTGTTCCCGCACATGAACGTGGAGCGGAACATCGCGTACGGGCTGGCGCGCGAAGGGCTGCCCCGGGCGGAGATCCGGGAACGGGTCGCCGACGTGCTCGACACGGTCGGGCTGAGCGCCCTGGCCCGGCGACGGCCGCAGCAGCTGTCCGGCGGGCAGCGGCAGCGCGTCGCCCTGGCCCGCGCCATCGTCAAGCGGCCCCGTCTGCTGCTGCTCGACGAGCCGCTGTCGGCGCTCGACAAACAGGTCCGCGCGGAGATGCAGCTGGAGCTGAAGCGGCTGCAGCACGAGGCCGGCATCACCTTCCTCGTCGTCACGCACGACCAGGAGGAGGCGATGTCGCTCGCGGACCGGATCGCCGTCCTGGACGCGGGGCGCGTCCAGCAGGTCGACACACCCGTCGAGCTCTACCGCCGCCCACGGGGCAGATTCGTCGCGGGCTTCGTCGGCGCCAACAACATCTTCGCGGGACGGCTGCCGGCCTCCGGCGGACTCGACGTACCGGGCGTCGGCGTCCTGCCCGTAGCGGTTGCGGGCACGGAGACCGAGAACGCCAAGGGTGGGGTCGCGACGACCGGGAGCACGGCCGGGCTCGTCGCCGTGCGCCCCGAGAGCATCCGGCTCACCGACCCGGACGCGGACGCCCCGCTGCACGGCACCGTGCTGGACATCAGCTTCTTCGGCGGCTCCTCACGGATCGCGGTCACGGTCCCGGGCCTCGACCGTCCGGTCCTGCTCACCGCCCCGGGCCCGGCCCCCGTGGCCCCCGGCGCCCGCGTCGCACTGACCTGGCACCCGGAGAGCGCCGTACTGATCGAGAAGACGATCGAGAAGACGGGAGAATCCCCTTGTACGGCCCCTTGAACAGCCCACTGAACGGCCCCTTGAGCGGATCCCTGACCATCCTCTTCGCACCGGAGAGCGCCTACGGCCCGACGAACAACTGCGTCGGCATCGGAGATGTCCTGCGCCGCCGGGGCCACCGTGTGGTGTTCGCGGCCGAGGCCTCCTGGAAGGGCAGGCTCAGCCCGCTGGGCTTCGAGGAGAACCTCGTCGATCTCGCACCGCCGCCCGAACAGCCCCAGGACGCGGGCCAGTTCTGGAAGGACTTCATACGGGACACCGCGCCCGAGTTCCGCAAGCCGACCATCGAGCAGCTGGACACCTGGGTCAAGCCGGTCTGGGAGGAGCTGGTCTCCGGCGCCCGCTACTGCGAGCCGCGGCTGAAGGCGATCATCGACCGGGTCCGCCCGGACGTGATCGTCGAGGACAACGTCGTCTGCTTCCCCGCGCTGACCACGGCCGGAGTGCCCTTCGTGCGGATCGTCTCCTGCAATCCGCTGGAGATGAAGGGCGAGCACGTGCCCCCGGCCTTCTCCGGGTACCCGGCGGACGACCGTACCGGCTGGGACGCCTTCCGCGCCGAGTACGACCGCACCCACCGCGCCCTGTGGGCGGACTTCAACACGTGGGTGACCGAACAGGGCGCACAACCTCTCCCCGACCTGGAGTTCATCCACGAGGGCGACCTGAACCTCTACCTCTACCCCGAGCTCGCCGACTACGCCGACGCCCGCCCGCTGGGCCCCACCTGGCACCGGCTGGACTCCTCTGTCCGGGAGACCGAGGAGGAGTTCACCCTGCCACGGGAACTGGCCGACCCGCCGGGCGGTGAGGGCGACAGCGCTCTGATCTACTTCAGCCTGGGCTCGCTCGGCTCCGCCGATGTCGGCCTCATGCGCCGGGTCATCGCCTCACTCGCCCGCACCCGGCACCGGTACATCGTCTCCAAGGGGCCGCTGCACGACGAGATCGACCTCCCGCCGAACATGTGGGGGGCCGAGTTCCTGCCGCAGACGCGGATCCTGCCGCTGGTCGACCTCGTCATCACCCACGGCGGCAACAACACGACCACCGAGTGCCTCCACTTCGGCAAGCCCATGATCCTGCTGCCGCTCTTCTGGGACCAGTACGACAACGCCCAGCGGATGGCCGAACTGGGCCACGGCGTCCGGCTCGACCCCTACCGCTTCACCGACACCCAGCTCCACGGGGCCCTGGAGCAGTTGCTCGGCGGCACGGGGCCACGGGCCGCCCTGGCCAAGGCCTCGGAGACGATCCGGGCACGGGACGGGCTGCGGACGGCCGCCGATCTGATCGAGCAGGCCGCGTCGGCGTGAGCCGCCTGAGCCCGCTGTTTTCGTGCCGCTGCGTCGCGGAGTAATGATGGAAGGAGGAAGGTCGCAGCGTGTGCCCACCCCGAGCACCGCTGACCTGGGGAAGTGAACCGCGATGATGTACTGGTACGGACACGGCGGCGGCGGATGGATGTGGCCGTGGATGGTGCTCGGCAACCTCCTGGTCCTGGCGGCGATCGTCGTCATCGTCGTGATCGTCGTCCTGTTCTTCCGCGCTCTCTCGCAGCGTCCGGGCGCACCCGGCAGCGGGCACGGCGGCTGGGGCACCCCGCCCTCCCCCGGCCCTCCGGGCCCCCGCTCCGGTCCTGAACAGATCATCGCCGAGCGGTACGCACGGGGCGAGATCGACGAGGAGGAGTACGAGCGGCGTCTGGCCACTCTCCGCGGCTCACCACCGCCGGGCCCGGCACATCCCTGAGCCAGACCGGCACGCCCGAGGTGCTGCCCACGGTGATCGTCGCCGTGGTGGTCGCCGTCGAAGGTTGGGCGTTTCCTGGCGGTTTCCTGGCCGCTCTCTAACCTCGTGCTTGAGTGCCTGTTCCTAGGGTCGTTGACGTCCCCGAAACGGCCCGGACCTGCGGTGTTCCGCTGCTGTCCCGGTGCCTGTACGACGTCCCTGACACCCTGGGAGATCTTCGACATGAACGCTTCCAAGCGCGCCCTCGCCGCCGCTGTGTCCACCGCCGCTCTGCTGGTCGGGCTGGTCGCCTGTGGCGGCTCGGACTCCAGTGACTCCGCCTCGTCCTCGAACAGCGCCGCGGCCGATCGGGCCGGCGGCGACACCCAGGCCGCGGAGGGCGGTGCGCAGGCCGAGGACGGCGGCGGTGACGCGGTGGAGACCCCGCTGACCGGTGAGGCCAAGCAGAAGGCCGAGGCCGCGGCGCTGGCCGAGTTCCCCGGCACGGTGATCAAGTCCGAAGAGGACGCCGAGAACCCCGGCACGTACGCGGTGGAGATCAAGAAGGCCGACGGCAGCGAGGTGGAGGTCTACCTCGACCCGAAGACGTACAAGGTCGTCAAGACCAAGGACGAGGCCGGCGACGACGACTGATCCCGCTGTCGGAACCACGAGGTCGGCTTCGCCGGCCGCAGGCAACCTCCCCGCCTGCGGCCGGCGAGCCCGGCCGTCTTCTTCGAGCGGGTGCGGCCCCGAACGCGTATCAGGGGGTGCCCGGATGACGACTGAGACAGATTGGCGTGATCATGGCACGCGGAACAGTGCCGCTGTGTGAGCCTGACGCCATGCAGGTGCTGCTCATCGAAGACGACGAACGGATCGCCGGCCCGCTGGCGGAGGGCCTGGCCCGCTACGGGTACACCGTGGAGCGGGTGCGCACCGGCTCCGCGGCGCTGGCCGCGGACGATCCGGACATGGTGCTGCTCGACCTGGGCCTGCCGGACATGGACGGCATCGATGTCTGCCGGGCGCTGCGCCGGCGCTCGGACGTACCGATCATCATGATCACCGCCCGGGGTGAGGAGATCGACCGGGTCCTGGGCCTCGAACTGGGCGCCGACGACTACATGGCCAAGCCCTTCGGCGTCCGTGAACTGGTCGCCCGCATCCGCGCGGTCAGCCGGCGCGCCCGCCCCCAGGCCGCGGCGGGTGCCGACGCCCCCGAGGGCACGGTCGCCCCGGGCCCGCCCGCTCGGACGCCCGGCGCCACCGGCCCCGCGCCCGCGCCCGCGCCCGCGGAGGCACCGCAGGCGGTGGGCCCGCTGGTCATCGACCGCCGCACCCGCCAGGTCCGCCTCCACGGAACGCCCGTCGCCCTGGCACCCAAGGAGTTCGACCTGCTCGCGCACCTCGGCATGGACCCCGGGGCCGTCTGCTCGCGCCGGGAGATCGTCGACCAGGTGTGGGACCCGCACTTCTTCGGCCCCACCAAGACCCTGGACGTGCACGTGGCCGCCCTGCGCCGCAAACTCGGCGATCCCGCCTGGATCGAGACCGTCCGCCGGGTCGGCTTCCGCCTCCACGTCCCCGATGCCGTACGGTCCTCCGATGCCGCACCGCCCTCCGACCACGTGCACCCGGCAGCCGGTACCGGTACATGACCCGGCGTCTGCTGGCCGGCTTTCTCGGCCTGGTCCTGCTGGTCCTGCTCGGCCTGGAGATCCCCTTCGGCCTCCTGTACGCCCGCGCCGAGACGTCCCGTCTGTCCAACAGCATCGAGCGGGACGCCGGAATGCTCGCCGAGCTCGCCGAGGAACGCATCGAGGAGAAGAACACCGACGAGCTGCCCGAGCTGGCCACCGGCTACGCGGAGGGGACCGGAGCGCGGATCGTCATCGTGGACCGTACCGGCGCCGTCCTGACCGACTCCGCCTCCCTCACCCCCGTCGGCGCCGATCTGTCCGCTCAGCCGGACATCGCCACCGCCCTGCGCAACCAGCCCACCGTCGGCACCGCCCTCGATCCGGACAGCGGCACCGAGTTCCGCTACGCCACCGTCCCCGGCTCCTCGGGCAGCACCATCCGCGGCGCCCTGCGGCTCAGTTACCCCACCGACGTCCTCAACGGCCGGGTCCACGACATCTGGCTCACCCTGGCCCTGACCGGCCTGGGTGTGCTGGTGGTCGTGACACTGATCGCTCTCGCCCTGGCCCGCTGGATCATCCGGCCCGTCCACGCCCTCGAACGTGCCACCACCCAGCTCGCCGACGGCACCCTCACCAACCCGCCGGCCACCGACCTCGGCCCGCCCGAACTACGCAGGCTGGCCGCCTCCTTCACCCACACCGCCACCCGCCTGCAGCACCTGCTCACAGCGCAGCGCGCCTTCGCCGCCGAGGCCTCCCACCAGCTGAAAACGCCTCTGACCGCGCTGCGGATCCGGCTGGAGAACTTCGAACCGCACCTCGATCCCGCCGTCCACGACAGCCTGGAAGAGGCCATCGGCGAGACCGAACGCCTCGGCCGCATGATCCAGGGACTGCTCTCCCTGGCCCGCCTGGAGGCCACCGCCACCACCCCGGAAGCCGCCGATCTGGACACCGTGGTGGCCGAACGTGCCGCCACCTGGGCCCCGTTCGCCGCCGAACACCACGTCGGCGTCACCACCGCCGGCCGCCGGGCCGGTCACGTCTGGGCGATCCCCGGCGCACTGGAACAGATCATCGACAACCTGCTCGCCAACGCCCTGCGCGTGTCACCGCCCGGCACCACCATCACCCTGGCCACCCGCCCCGCGCCCCAGAGCATCGAACTGCATGTCGTCGACCAGGGCCCCGGCATGAGCGAGACCGAACGCCGGCGCGCCTTCGACCGGTTCTGGCGCGCCTCCGACAGCCACCACGACGGCACCGGACTGGGCCTGCCCATCGTGGAACAGCTGACCCGCGCCGGCGGCGGCCGCATCACGCTGGAAGCCGCCCCGGGCGGAGGCCTCGACGCCGTCGTACACCTCCGCCCGGCCCGCAGCCCGGCCCGCACGATGACGTCCGGGGCTCAGCGGTAGTCCCGCCGCTCACCGCACCGGAGGATCAGGTGCTCCACAGCACCCTGCCCCCGGGGGCCGCGATGACCACGTCGCCGTCCTTGCGGAGGACCAGCTGCGCGCCCGGGTTGCCGTGGGTCTGCGAGGCCCAGATGGGCCTGTCGTCGCCGTTGTGGATCACGAGGTTGCCGTCCTGCTGGAACCGGGCCGTGTGGCCCTCTCCGAAGGTCATGGACGCCCAGGTCGCCTTGCCGTCCTCGTTGTAGACGACGAGGTTGCCGTCCGGCTGCATGGTCATCCTGATGCGGTTCGTCTTCCAGGACTCGCCGGTGGAGAGGATGTTCGTGGCCGATATGACCGTCTTCGTCCATTCAGGGGCCTTCTTCTCCTCCGGCTCCGACTTGCGGCTGGCGGAAGGGGAGGGCGCCTCGGGGGAACTCTCGACCACCGGCGCCGGGGCCGGAGGGGCAGGAGCTTCGGGCGTGGCGGAGGGGCTCGGCTTCTCGGGCTTCTTCGACTCCTTGACGCTCGGGGAGGGCGAGGGCGCCTCGGGGGTCTCGCTCGCCGCCACCACGGTCTGCGCCCGCTCCTCCCGGTCGTCGTCGTTGCCCGCCAGGAGGAGAGGAACGACGACGAGCGCGGCGACGGCGCCCACGGCCGCGGCAGCGGCCGTCCAGGCAGTGGCGGACCAGACGCGGGGGCCGGGGGTCAGACCGCGCGGGGCGCGGGCGGGCTTGCGGCGGAAGGTGTCCGCGAACCCCTTCGGGGCCCCGGGCTTCTCGGGCGGAGTTGCGGACTTGGTGGGCTGGGGCTGTGGTGAGCTGGGCTCAGGCATGGCTTCGGGCTCCGGGGGGTGTGTTACGGCAGGTCCTGTTCGTCCAGTTGCATCAGCTGGGCGGAATCGGGCGCGGTGAGTTCGGCGACCCTCATGGCCTGGCGTTCCGTCATGTGCTGGAAGAGCTGTCGTGCTGTTCGGCCGTTGCCGAACTGGGCGTTGCGCGGGATGAGTTCGACGTACTCGGCGAGTGCCTTGCGGGCGGCGGTGGTGAGTTCGTACCGGTGCCGCTGGGCGTGGTGCTCGACGATGCTGACGAGTTCGGCCGAGGTGTAGTCGGCGAAGGTCAGGCTGCGGGTGAAGCGGGAGGACAGGCCCGGGTTCGAGGTGACGAAGCGGTCCATGTCGTCGGGGTATCCGGCGGCGATGACGACGACCTCGTCACGGTGGTCCTCCATGAGTTTGACGAGCGTGGCGATGGCCTCCGTGCCGAAGTCGTTGGAGGCACCCGCCGGGACGAGCGCGTAGGCCTCGTCGATGAAGAGGACGCCGCCGCGGGCGCGGAGGAACGCCTCGGTGGTCTTGGGGCCGGTGTGACCGACGTACTCGCCGACGAGGGCGCTGCGGTCGACCTCGATCAGGTGGCCCCGGGAGAGCAGGCCGAGGGCCTTGAGGAGGCGGCCGTAGAGGCGGGCGACGGTGGTCTTGCCGGTGCCGGGGTTGCCGGCGAAGACCAGGTGGCGGCTGAGTGGAGGGGCGGGCAGCCCGGCCTCCTCGCGCAGCCGGACGGTCTGCATCAGCTTGACCATGCCGCCCACGTCCCGTTTGACGCCGCCGAGGCCGACCAGCTCGTCGAGTTCGGCGAGCAGGTCCTCCAGCGTCTCGGGCTCCGGCTCGGGCTCGCCCTGCTGCCACAGCTCGTCGCCGTCGGTGGCGGAGGTGGCAGCACCGGCACCGGCGGCGGGGCCGGTCGGAGCGCCCGGGCCCGTCGGGGCGCCCGGACCGCCCGGGCCGTTCGGGCCGCCCGGTCCGGTCGGACGGGACGGCGGGGGGCCGCCCGGCCGGTCCGTCAGCGCGGGGAGTACGGACGTACGGACGCGGATCGCCGCGCAGTCCTCGAACACCGGCTCGGCCCCGTCGGCCATCCCCAGGTCCTGCCCGCAGTCGAAGACCCGGCAGCCCCGGAACCTCACCTCGGCGCCCTTGCCGACGTGCAGCGCGGGGAAGGCGGAACCCGACACGTCGCAGTGGTCGAAGGTGCCGCTGACCGAGTCGCCGACCAGGATGCCGTTCTTGCCGCTGCCCTCGACGCGCACGCCACTGACCTCGGCCGCGGCGCCCCGCCCCAGCACCAGCCCGCTCCCGGCCCCGCCCGACACACCGCCGCCCGACATCGCGAGCCGTCCCCCGGCGTCGACGGCCACACCGGCGCCGGCCGCCCCGGCGACCCGGACGCCCACCAGGACGGCGGCGGCACCGGAGCCGATCTCGACGCCGCTGCGCCGCTGGCCGAGGAGCGAGCAGTCCCGCAGTTCGGAGGGTTCCGCGGTCGTGGACCGCACCCGCACACCGGTCTCCCCGCCCGTCACGCGGACCGCGCCCAGCACCGCCCGGGCCTCGTCCTCGACATGCACACCGCAGGACTGGAAGTCCTCCAGCGTGCTCTCCGTCATCTCGACGTGCGCGGCGCCCACCGCGGCCAGCCCGTGGTCGCCGCCCCCGCGCACCCGGCTTCCGCTGATCACGGCGACCGCCCGGTCGCCCAGATGCAGCGCCGTGCCGTCCGCCCGGTCGACCACCGCGTCGGCCAGCACCAGCGTCGTACCGCCCGTCGCCAGCACGCCGTGCCCGGCCGGTGCCTCGACGCGGCAGCCCCGGGCGCTGAGCCGGGCGGTGTCGGCGGCCTCCAGGCCGTTGCCGCCGGGCTCGGTGATCCGGCAGTCGGTGAGCTCCGCCCGCGCCTCGTGCGAGACCCGCACCCCGGACCGGGCCGCCCCGTCGATGCGGCACTCGGCGAGCAGGGCCACCGCGGTGTCCTGGACGAGCACGCCGTTGCGGCCCGCGCCCGTCCACGCGCAGTCCTGGGCCAGCAGCCGTGCGCCGCCCCGCACCCGCAGCGCCGACCCGGAGGTGCCCCGCACCCGCAGCCGCTCGGCCACCAGCACGGCGGAGCCGGACAGCACCACGCCGATGCCGTCCACCTCGTCGATCAGTGTGTCCTCGGCCCGCGCCCGGGCGTCGCCGGCCAGGTGCAGGGCGGTGTTGCGGGCGCCGCTCAGCGTCGTACGGCGCAGCAGCAGCACGCCGCCGCCGTTGACGGGGTCGGCCAGTTCGGCGGTGAGTTCGGCGTCGGGGGTGAGCGCCGCGTTGGCCGCCGCCGACGAGCCCGCCGCCGAGCCGAGCACCTCGATCCGGCCGCCGCTCAGCTCGCAGTCCTCCAGCAGCAGCCCGGCCGCGTCCTCGACCCGGACGAGCGCCTCGGCCGGGTCGGCGCCGTTCAGCACCAGCCCGGTCAGTACGCAGTCCGGGGCGGTGACGATGACGGCGGGCCCGGCGGGAGGGCGTACGGCCACGGAGCCGTAGCCGGCTTCCGGCTCGATGGCGACGCGGCGGGCGAGCCGCAGCGGCTCCGTGTACTCGCCGGGCTCGACGCTGACCAGCGCCCCGGCGGGTGCGGCGGCCAGCGCGGCGGCGATGGTCCGGTACGCGCCCCGGCCCTTGGCGGCCACGCGTATCACCGTCATGAGGAGGGCCCTCCGTTCTGGCCCCCGGTCGAGCCCTCAGCCGGGCCGGCGGTGGAGTCCCCGCCCGGGTTCGTGTAGTAGTCCGGGCCGGTCGACTGGGTGAGCGTCTTGCCGATCCACAGGTTGGAGAAGAGCTTGTCGATCATCTTGCCGATGCCGCCGACAACGAAGATGTCGAAGGGGCCCTGGCGGTGGTACCAGCGACCGCCGAGGTTCTGGGTGATGATCGTCTTGCCGAGGCCGGTGGTGACACCGCCGAGCGCGCTGCCCGCCATGCCGACCAGGCCCGCCAGCAGGGCGTCCCCGCCGGACAGGTGGACGGTGTTGCCGTCCTTGTCCTTCACACCGAAGATCGCCGACGAGGCCGCGGCGCCGATGAAGCCGGACGTCATGCCGCTGACGAGGCCCATGCCGAAGTCGTAGGTGCCGGAGCGCCAGCGGGTCACCTTCTCGTTGCCTCCGTACTCGGCTCCCCAGTTGTCGTCGTTAGGGCGACGGTTGTACGGGTTGCCCTGGTCGATCTGGCTGAGCCCGGTCTTCCACGGGCCGCCCCGGTAGGCGGCGAAGTGCCCGGCGGAGAACGTGCCCTTGACGCCCGCGCTGACGCTGGCGCCGAACGCGGCCTTGGCCACGTCCATGCCGCCGAACGGGGTACCGGTGGCGGCCGCGATGATGCCGTAGACCGTCAGGTTCATGGCGAAGTCGAGGATCCACTCCTGGACCATGTCGATGGCGATCGACCGCGCGGCCCGGTTGATGAACGGAGTGTACGTGGACACGCCATTCGTGGTGGCGCCCCATTCCCAGTTGTTGCCCTCGCGCCACATCCGGTTGAAGCCGCGGTACTCGTTGAACACCCCGGTGAAGTTGGTCTCCCGGCCGATGAGCGAGACCCGGCCGAAGGTGTCGGTGTGCCAGACGAACCCGGCCATGGTCCGCTCGTCGATCATCGTCACGCCGTCGGTGCCGTAGCGGCGCCACTGCTTGTGCCAGTCCTCGCTCTCCAGGAAGGTGCCGTCGTCGAGTTCGACCTTGCGGCCGATCTCGATGCCGTTCTCGTACTCCTTCCACACATGCGGGTTGGCGCCCGCGAGGCCGGCCGGGTCGGGCACGTACTCGCGCACGCGGTGCGGAGCGTCGGTGAACCAGGAGGTGCCGGCCGGCTTGGCCGGGATCTCCTGGATGACCTGGTGGTTGAGGCTCGGCACCTGGTCCTGCCAGCTGGCGCCGGGGCGCCAGTCGGGGATCTGGTTGCCGCCCGCGTCGAACCACTGGCGGATGCGGTCGGCCCCTCCGGTGCCGAAGTTGTTGACCGTGCCGTCGGCGTCGACCTTGTTCCAGTGCCAGGTCCTGCCGCCGCCGCCCGCGTTGGGCACGGACCAGGAGTCGATGCTGGTGCCGTTGGCGGTGATCCGGTGGTCGCGAACCAGTTGGCCGGCCGCGTCGAAGTCCTGGAACGCCTCCCGGTCCCAGCCCCAGGGCGTGACGTCGCCCCGGTTGTGGTTCAGCTTGCGGATGCCGCCGTTGCCCAGGCTGTCGGTCCAGCGCACGTCGCCGTTCAGCATGTTGACGGAGGTGACCTGGATGTCGTTGCCGGTTCCCGTCGGGTTGGGCCAGGTGTCCTGGCGGCCGACGACGAGGCCGTGGTGGTCGTAGCGGGTCCAGTCGCCGTTGTTCAGATGGGCCGGGGTCTGCTGGCCCGGGGCGGGCCGGTACTCGACGACCGTGCCGTCGTCCAGGCCGGACCGGACGACGTTCCACTGCCTGCCCGCCACGTTCGGCGAGTACCAGTCGTCGCCGTCGTTGAGGCCCGTGGCCACCCGGTCCTGCCAGACGACCCGGCGGCTGTCGATCGTGGCCGTCGTGAAGTCGTTGCTGTCGTAGGTGCGGTGGCCCTGCGGTTTGCCGTCGCCCTGCGACCAGGGCTGGTAGTTGTTCTGGCGGTTCACCCCGTCCGGCATCTTCACGTCGCCGACGGTGAGGGTGTCGCCGTTCGTCAGCTTGCGGGTCTCGCGGACGACGTCGCCGGTGCGGATGATGTCGGTCGTGGTGTTCTGGCTGACGAACCGCACACCGTGCACGGAGGCGCCACCGCCCGCCGGGGTCTGGGTGAAGTGGTGCACCTGGAGCTTGCTGTCCCACTTCAGCCAGGGGGCGCCGTCGAAGCTCATGGCCCGGTAGTCGCTGCTCATCAGCCAGCGGAAGGAGACCGGGGGCCGCTGCTCGGCGAAGCGGCGGGTCTCCAGGAAGTCGCCGTCCTTCAGGGTCAGTCCGCGACCGTTCTCCTTGCCGTGCGTCGACCAGGACGTGTAGTCCTTCTTCGGCACGCCGTCCGCGCCGATCTCGGTCTGGTGGAAGCGGCGTACGTCGTGCACGCTCCAGGTGAAGCGGCCCCACTTCTCGTGGACGAGGACGCTCTCGCCGGACTTCGGGTTGACCATCGTGTCGGTGTAGCCGCGGCCGGGACCCCAGTTCCGGGTGCCTTCCGCGATCGGCCGGAACTCGCCGTCGAAGCGCGTCCAGGTCGTCTTCGCGAAGCTCTGCGTCAGTGGCGAGTTGTCGAGCTTGGCCAGGATGTGCCCGCCGTCCGGGGTCTCCTGGAAGTGCCGGACCCGCGTGTCGATGCCCTTGGAGGTCGTCACGTCGAACCAGCTGCGGCCGCTCTCGCCCCAGTGCCGGGTGCCGAAGCGGGTCACCGTGCCGCCCGCGTCGTACTCCGTCCACACCCCGCGCTGGTTGAACTTTCCGAAGGTGCCGACTCCGGCGGGCGAGTGGTACGCGTCGACGACATGGCCGTCGGGCAACGTGCGCCGCTGGAAGACCTCGACGCCGGAGTCGCTGGTCAGCCGGACCTGGCCGTTGCCGAGGCCCTTGGCGTCCAGCTTGCCGGTGTCGTACCAGTTGCGGGCCCCGGTCACCGGCTGTGGGTTGCCCGTCGCGTCCAGCCGCACCCGCTCCCAGGTGGGCTTGGTGACGCCGTCCGTCGGGTGGGTGACCTTGAGGTACTCGTTCGGCTTGATGGCGCCCTTGTTGACGACGTTGAACCGCTGCTCGGTGAGCTTGCCCAGGTTGTCATAGAGCTTGTACTCGCCCGCCCGGACGCCCGGGAAGCCGTCGATCCGGTAGCCGCCGCCAGGCTGCGGGGTGATGTTGTGCCCGCCCGGGGGCACCGGGGCCAGGTCGCCGTCGAGCAGTGCGTGCGTGTCGGTACGGATGAACCGGACGCCGGCGGAGTCGGAGAGCCGGACGGTGTCGAACTGATGGGTTCCCTGGCCGTCGAAGACGCGGAAGGTTCCGGTCCCGGCCGTGTCCGTGGCCGCGAAGTCGACCCGGCCGTTCGGGTTGACGAGCAGGACCTCCCCGTCCTGGCTGATGCGGAAGCCGCCGCCGTTCGGCCGGGAGGAGACCAGGACGTCGTCCATCTTGGCCAGGCTGCCGTCCAGCAGGTCGACGGCGCCACCGGGGTGGAACTGCAGGGACCGGCCGATGGGGCCGCCGCTGCCGTCGACGATGGCACGGGTGACGTTGAAGGAGCCGCCCGGACCGGCGGTGACGGAGGCGTGCGGTACGGGGTTGCCGCCCACGTCCTTCAGGACGGGGACGGGGTTGTTCCCGGTCGCCGGGGTGTGCACCAGACCGTTGCCCTGCGCGGGGGGAAGCGAGGCGACGTTGTCGGTGTGCACGCCCTGGGCGTTGACGACGATGTGGTCGTTGCCCTGCTGGATCCTGAAGTGGCCGTTCGGCTGCGGGACGACGATGCCGTTGTCCATCCGGGGCGTGCCGTCCAGGCCCAGCCGGATGTCACGGCCGCCCAGCGGGCCGCCCTGGATGGACAGCAGGTCGTTGGTGTGCGTGCCGGTGCCGTCGTAGACGGTCGTGCGGTTGTTCGCGGCCGGCACGTGGAACTCGTTGCCGACGCGGGTGATCGCTCCCTGGTCCACACCACCTGTACTGACCCGGCCCACCGGACCGCCGCCCGCAGTGTTCGGCACCAGCACCAGATCGTTCGTGCCCTGAAGGGGAATCACGTTGTGCGTCTGAACGCCACCCCCGTCGACCACGCGGGTCGGCGTGCCAGTCAGGTTCACGTCCAGGCGACTGCCCGCCAGCGGACCACCCTGAATCGACACCAGGTCGTTCGTGTGCGCGCCGGTACCGTCGTACACGGTCGTGCGGTTGTTCCCGGCCGGCACGTGGAACTCGTTGCCGACCCGCGTGATCGCACCCTGGTCCACACCACCCGTACTGACCCGGCCCACCGGACCGCCGCCCGCAGTGTTCGGCACCAGCACCAAATCGTTCGTGCCCTGAAGGGGAATCACGTTGTGCGTCTGGACACCGCCCCCGTCGACCACGCGGGTCGGCGTGCCAGTCAGGTTCACGTCCAGGCGACTGCCCGCCAGCGGACCACCCTGAATCGACACCAGGTCGTTCGTGTGCGCGCCGGTGCCGTCGTACACGGTCGTGCGGTTGTTCCCGGCCGGCACGTGGAACTCGTTGCCGACCCGCGTGATCGCGCCCTGGCCGACACCGGCTCCGTCGACCCGGACCAGGGTGCCGGTCCGGGTGTTCGGCACATGTACCAGGTCGTTCGTGCCCTGGAGGGAGATGACGTGGTGGGTCTGGCGGCCGTCGGGGCCGACCACGATGTGGCGGTTGCCGTCCTCGATGCGGAAGGCGTTGCCCGGCTGTGGGGTCACCGTGGCGCTGGTGATCCTGGCCCCGCCCGCGTCGACCAGTTGCTGGGTGCCGCGGTTGATGTAGCCGCCGCCCTGGATGGTGAGCGCCTCGTGGGAGAAGGCGCCGTTCGTGGTGTGGACGTTGACGACTCCGGCCGGGGTCCCCTGCGTACGGACGTGGTAGCCGCCTCCCGCCGGGGTGACCGAGCCGCCGGGGTGCGGGACGGCGACCGCGTCGGTGAGCTGTAGGCCCGTGCCGCCCGGGGCGGGGATCACGTACATGTTGTTGCCGATGCCGCCGCCGGTCAGCTGCGTACCGGCGCGGCCCGGCATGCCGGTCGCCGGGTCGTACAGCTGGAATCCGCCGGTGGTCGGGATGTTGAGCTCACTGCCCACGTACCGCGCCTGGCCGGGCGGCAGCTGGGTCCCGGACACGTGCCGTACGGCGTTGGCGTTGAGCAGGTCGATACCGACCGTGGTCCCCCCGTGCGGGCCGCCCGCCAGGGTGATCAGGCGTTCGTCGCGGACGGGGTTGAGGCTGCCCGCGTTCAGGGTCAGGTCGAGCTGCCGGACCTCGACCCCGCTCACCGCGTGGTCGACGCGCAACAGGTCGGCGCCGTTCGGGCCGGCGCCGGGGAGGTGCTGGGTGGTGATCGCGGGCCCGCCCTGGCCGCCCCTGACCGGAGTCACCCCGGTGATCTGTCCGGGGGTGCCGCCGAACTGCACCTGGATGCCGGCGCCGTTCACGCCGGGCACGTTCAGGGTGGCGGGCGGGACGACGGTGTTGACGGG
>NZ_VMNX01000144.1 GCF_009377235.1 Streptomyces acidicola | reverse complement strand
CCCCCTGCTCCCCCTGCTCCCCCTGCTCCCGAGTGCGGGTGATCGGCGGATCCGCGCATCATGCTGCGCCGATGCAGTACGTTCGGGTCATGTCCCACCCCGCCAAGTCCTCACGTACACCAGCTGCGCCCGACGCTCCGGAAAGCGCCGCGGGCGGTCGCGCCGCCGCCCAACGGCTCAAAATGCGCCGGGAACTGGCGGCCGCGGCGATGGAACTGTTCGCGACCAAGGGGTACGAGGCGACCACCGTCGACGAGATCGCGGCGGCCGCCGGAGTCGCCCGCCGCACCTTCTTCCGTCACTTCCGCTCCAAGGAAGAGGCGATCTTCCCCGACCACGACGACACCCTGGTCCGTGCCGAGGCCGTGCTGAACGCGGCGCCCGCCCACGAGCACCCGCTCGACACCGTGTGCCGCGGCATCAAGGAAGTCATGAAGATGTACGCGGCCCGGCCGGAGATCTCGGTGCAGCGCTACAAGCTCACGCGGGAGGTCCCCACCCTGCGCGAGGCGGAGATCGCGTCGGTCGCCCGCTACGAGCGGCTCTTCACCCGGTACCTGCTGGGCCACTTCGACGAGCACGCCCACGACGACGACGCCAACGACGACCCGTTGCTGGCCGAGGTCGCCGCGTCCGCGGTCGTCACCGCGCACAACCACGTACTGCGCCGCTGGCTGCGCGCCGACGGACAGGGGGACGTGGAGGCACAACTGGACCACGCCTTCGCGATCGTCCGCAGGACGTTCGGCACGGGGATCGGGGTCGGCCGGCACGAGCCCACGCCCCACACCTCCCGGGTCCCGGCGTCGGTCTCCTCGCAGGGCGAGGTACTGGTGACGGTGGCCAGGACCGACGCACCGCTGGACGAGGTCATGAAGACCATCGAGGAGGCCCTGAGGAGCCGCTGACCGGCAGCGTCGGCGTCGCGGGCCCGATCGTCACCCGTGGCCCCGAACGGCCGGTCAGCACCGAGGAGTTGCCGACGGAACTGCTGCGTATGCCGGACGTCGCACGGCGACCGGCTGCCGGCCCACCCACTGCATCGAGCTCACGGCTCCGCTGCGCACGGATCTGCTACGGCAGGACGGGCGGCAGCGGAGCCGTTCTCGTCGTGCTGGACAACGGCAGCGGCGTGAGGTGTCTGAGGCGTCGCCGGATTTTCCGCCGATATTCGGGCGGCCGTCGATCGATCATCGCTCATTTGTCGCGTAAATAATTCACCTGAGAGCAATTTCTGGCACCCAGTGCCTTGCGAGGTGACACGGGGTGCCATACCGTGAGGGTGTCCGGGCGATCGGCGTACAGAGATCCTTCGTACGCCGACTGTCCCCGTCGGCCATCCGGCCGGCGCGCCCGGACGCCTGCGTCACAGGCACCCTCCGCGCCACAAAGCGCTGCCGGAACACCACCCTTCCGCCGAACCGACGGCACACCCTCAGCAGCACCCGACGTAACCCTCAGCAGCGTCTTCCCTCAGGACGCTCGTCGCCGGAGGCAACACCGTGAAGGAAATCCTGGACGCGATCCAGTCGCAGACCGTGACATCAGGCGGCTCCGCCGCGGTCACGTCCGCCGACTTCGCCGCTCTGCCGCTCCCCGAGTCGTACCGCGCCATCACCGTGCACAAGGACGAGACGGAGATGTTCACCGGGCTCACCACCCGCGACAAGGACCCGCGCAAGTCGATCCACCTGGACGACGTGCCGGTGCCGGAGCTGGGTCCGGGCGAGGCCCTGGTGGCGGTCATGGCCTCGTCGGTCAACTACAACTCGGTGTGGACGTCGATCTTCGAGCCGCTGCCGACCTTCGGTTTCCTGGAGCGCTACGGCAAGCTGAGCGAGCTCGCCAAGCGCCACGACCTGCCGTACCACATCATCGGCTCCGACCTCGCGGGCGTGGTCCTGCGCACCGGCCCCGGCGTCAACGCCTGGAACCCCGGTGACGAGGTCGTCGCGCACTGTCTGTCGGTCGAGCTGGAGTCCAGCGACGGCCACAACGACACGATGCTCGACCCCGAGCAGCGGATCTGGGGCTTCGAGACCAACTTCGGCGGACTCGCCGAGATCGCCCTGGTGAAGTCCAACCAGCTGATGCCCAAGCCGGACCACCTCACCTGGGAGGAGGCCGCCGCTCCGGGCCTGGTCAACTCCACCGCCTACCGGCAGCTCGTCTCCCGCAACGGCGCCGGTATGAAGCAGGGCGACAACGTGCTGATCTGGGGCGCGAGCGGCGGGCTCGGCAGTTACGCCACACAGTTCGCGCTGGCCGGTGGCGCCACCCCCATCTGCGTGGTGAGCAGCCCGCGGAAGGCGGAGATCTGCCGGGCCATGGGTGCCGAGGCGATCATCGACCGCAACGCCGAGGACTACCGGTTCTGGAAGGACGAGCACACCCAGGACCCCAAGGAGTGGAAGCGCTTCGGCAAGCGCATCCGCGAGCTGACCGGCGGCGAGGACGTCGACATCGTCTTCGAGCACCCCGGCCGCGAGACCTTCGGCGCCTCGGTCTACGTCACGCGCAAGGGCGGCACCATCGTCACCTGCGCCTCCACGTCGGGCTACACCCACGAGTACGACAACCGCTACCTGTGGATGTCCCTGAAGCGGATCATCGGTTCGCACTTCGCCAACTACCGCGAGGCCTGGGAGGCCAACCGGCTGATCGCGAAGGGCAGGATCCACCCGACGCTGTCGAAGGTCTACTCGCTGGAGGAGACCGGCCAGGCCGCCTACGACGTGCACCGCAACCTCCACCAGGGCAAGGTCGGTGTACTGACGCTGGCCCCGCGCGAGGGCATGGGCGTGCGCGACGCGGAGAAGCGCGCCCGGCACATCGACGCCATCAACCGCTTCCGGAACGTCTGAGGTCCCTTCATGAAAGACATGAAAGAGACGAAGACAGGGGAACGCAGCCGGCAGGAACCCAGGGAAAGGGACCGGCCGTGGCTGATGCGGACCTACGCCGGTCACTCCACGGCCGAGGCGTCCAACGCGTTGTACCGGCGCAACCTCGCCAAGGGGCAGACGGGTCTCTCGGTGGCCTTCGACCTGCCGACGCAGACCGGATACGACCCCGACCACGTCCTCGCCCGCGGCGAGGTCGGCCGGGTCGGGGTGCCGGTCTCGCACCTGGGTGACATGCGCCGGCTGTTCCAGGACATCCCCCTGGAGCAGATGAACACCTCGATGACCATCAACGCCACGGCCATGTGGCTGCTGGCGCTCTACCAGGTCGTCGCGGAGGAGCAGGGACTCGATGAGGAGGCCGTCACCAGGCTCCAGGGGACGACACAGAACGACATCGTGAAGGAGTACCTGTCGCGGGGGACGCATGTCTTCCCGCCCGGCCCCTCGCTCCGTCTGACCACGGACATGATCGCGTACACGGTCTCCCACATCCCGAAGTGGAACCCGATCAACATCTGCTCGTACCACCTCCAGGAGGCCGGTGCCACACCGGTCCAGGAGATCGCGTACGCGATGTCGACGGCCGTCGCGGTGCTGGACGCCGTCCGTGACTCCGGTCAGGTGCCGCAAGAGCGCATGGGCGAGGTCGTCGCCCGTATCTCCTTCTTCGTGAACGCGGGCGTCCGCTTCGTCGAGGAGATGTGCAAGATGCGGGCCTTCGGCCGCATCTGGGACCGCATCACGCGCGAGCGGTACGGCATCGAGGACCCCCGGCAGCGGCGCTTCCGGTACGGCGTCCAGGTCAACTCGCTGGGTCTGACGGAAGCCCAGCCCGAGAACAACGTCCAGCGGATCGTGCTCGAAATGCTGGCCGTGACGCTCTCGAAGGACGCCCGCGCGCGTGCCGTCCAGCTGCCCGCCTGGAACGAGGCGCTGGGCCTGCCCCGGCCCTGGGACCAGCAGTGGTCGCTGCGCATCCAGCAGGTGCTCGCGCACGAGAGCGACCTGCTGGAGTACGACGACATCTTCGAGGGCTCGCACGTCATCGAGGCGAAGGTCGCCAGGCTGGTCGAGGAGTCGTTCGCGGAGATCGAACACATCCAGGAGATGGGCGGTGCGATGGCCGCCGTCGAGTCGGGCTATCTGAAGTCGCGGCTCGTCGCCTCGCACGCGGCCCGCCGGGCCCGGATCGAGTCCGGTGAGGAGAAGATCGTCGGCGTCAACATCTTCGAGACGACCGAGCCGAACCCGCTGACGGCCGATCTGGACACGGCCATCCACACGATCGACCCCGCGGTCGAGGAACGTGTCGTACGAGCCCTCCAGGAATGGCGCGCCACCCGCGACGACCCACGCCTGCGGGTGGCGCTGGAGCGGCTGAAGGAGGCCGCCCAGGGCGAGGACAACCTCATGGAGGCCACCCTGGAGTGTGCCCGTGCCGGGATCACGACCGGTGAATGGGCCGGGGCCCTGCGGGAGGTGTTCGGGGAGTTCCGGGCGCCGACCGGCGTTTCCTCGGCGCCGGTCGCGATGACGGCCGAGGAGGGCAGCGGGCTGGCGGAGGTCCGCCGGGGGGTGGACGCCACCGCCCGGGACCTGGGCGTGGGCAAGCTGCGCTTCCTCGTCGGCAAGCCCGGCCTGGACGGACACTCCAACGGGGCCGAGCAGATCGCCGTGCGGGCCCGGGACGCCGGGTTCGAGGTGGTGTACCAAGGCATCCGGCTCACCCCCGAGCAGATCGTGGACGCAGCCCTGGCCGAGGACGTGCACGCGGTCGGCCTGTCGGTTCTCTCCGGTTCACACACGCGGCTCGTGCCGGACGTGCTGGAGCGGCTGCGTCAGGCCGGTGCGCCCGACATCCCGGTGATCGCCGGCGGGATCATCCCGAACGGCGACGCCGAGCAGCTCAGGGCCGCTGGAGTGGCCGCGGTCTTCACCCCGAAGGACTTCGACATCACCGGGATCATCGGCCGTATCGTCGACGAGATCCGCAAGGCCAACAAGCTCGACCCCTTGGAGGTCCCCGCATGACCGCCCGCCCGTCTCCCGCCACCACCCCTCTGACGAGCGGCTCCGCCGCGCCTCTTCCTTCTGTCAACCGTCTTCGTCCGCGGCGTTCCTGCCTCGCGGTACCCGGAAGCAACCCGCGCTTCCTGGAGAAGGCCCAGGGCCTCCCCGCCGACCAGGTCTTCCTCGACCTGGAGGACGCCTGCGCCCCGCTCGCCAAGCCCGAGGCGCGGCACACGATCGTGAAGTTCCTCAACGAGGGCGACTGGACCGGCAAGACCCGGGTCGTACGCGTGAACGACTGGACGACCGAGTGGACGTACCGCGACGTCATCACGGTCGTCGAGGGCGCGGGTCCGAACCTGGACTGCATCATGCTGCCGAAGGTGCAGGACGCCCAGCAGGTCCTCGCCCTGGACCTGCTGCTCACCCAGATCGAGAAGACGATGGGCTTCGAGGTCGGGCGGATCGGCATCGAGGCGCAGATCGAGAACGCCCAGGGCCTGAACAATGTCAACGAGATCGCCCAGGCCTCGCCGCGCGTCGAGACGATCATCTTCGGCCCGGCCGACTTCATGGCGTCGATCAATATGAAGTCGCTGGTCGTGGGCGAGCAGCCGCCCGGCTACCCGGCGGACGCCTACCACTACATCCTGATGAAGATCCTGATGGCCGCCCGCGCCAACAACCTCCAGGCGATCGACGGCCCCTACCTCCAGATCCGCAACGTCGACGGCTACCGCGAGGTCGCGCAGCGCGCCGCGGCGCTCGGCTTCGACGGCAAGTGGGTGCTCCACCCGGGCCAGGTCGAGGCGTCCAACGAGATCTTCTCGCCCTCCCAGGAGGACTACGACCACGCCGAGCTGATCCTGGACGCGTACGAGTACTGCACGTCCGAGGCGGGCGGCAGGAAGGGCTCGGCGATGCTCGGCGACGAGATGATCGACGAGGCCAGCCGCAAGATGGCGCTGGTCATCGCGGGCAAGGGCCGCGCCGCCGGTATGCGGCGCACCAGCACGTTCGAGATTCCCGCCGACTAGGCCGACCAGAGGGGACGCGTAACGCCATGCAGTTCGGGCGCACCTACGAGGAGTTCGAGGTCGGGGCGGTCTACAAGCACTGGCCCGGTAAGACGGTCACGGAGTACGACGACCACCTGTTCTGTCTCCTCACGATGAACCACCATCCGCTCCACCTGGACAGCAACTACGCGGAGAAGACGACGGACTTCGGCAGGAACGTCGTCGTGGGGAACTACATCTACTCGCTCCTGCTCGGCATGTCCGTGCCCGACGTCTCCGGCAAGGCGATCGCCAACCTGGAGATCGAGTCGCTCAGACACGTGGCGCCGACCTTCCACGGCGACACGGTCTACGGCGAGACGACCGTGCTCGACAAGTGGCTGTCCAAGTCGAAGAACGACCGCGGCATCGTCCACGTCGAGACCAAGGGCTACAAGCAGGACGGCACGCTCGTGTGCGTGTTCCGCCGCAAGGTGATGGTGCCCACCGAGACATACATCAAGGAGCGCGGCGGCGAGCAGCCCGGCCGCCCTGAGCCGAACGCACAGGAGAAGTAGCCATGGCGCGACTCGCCCAGACCCACGGTCTGACCGACGTCCAGCAGGAGATCCTCTCCACCGTCCGGGACTTCGTCGACAAGGAGATCATCCCGGTCGCGACCGAGCTGGAGCACCGCGACGAGTACCCGCAGCAGATCGTCGACGGCCTGAAGGAGCTGGGTCTGTTCGGTCTGATGATTCCCGAGGAGTACGGCGGACTGGGCGAGTCCCTCCTCACGTACGCCCTCTGTGTGGAGGAGATCGCCCGCGGCTGGATGTCCGTGTCCGGCATCATCAACACCCACTTCATCGTGGCGTACATGCTCAAGCAGCACGGCACGCAGGAGCAGAAGGACACCTTCCTGCCGAAGATGGCGCTGGGCGAGGTCCGGGGCGCCTTCTCGATGTCGGAGCCGGGGCTGGGCTCGGATGTGGCGGCCATCACGTCCAAGGCGGTGAAGGACGATGGGGGCACCTCCCGCTCGAGCGCAGCCGAGAGTGGGGGAGAGTACGTCCTGAGCGGCCAGAAGATGTGGCTCACGAACGGCGGAACGTCAACCCTGGTTGCCGTCCTCGTGCGGAGTGACGAAGGACACTCCCCTGCGGAGGCGGCCGCGGCGCCCCACAGGTCGATGACGACCTTCCTCGTCGAGAAGGAGCCCGGTTTCGGTGAGGTCCGCCCCGGGCTCACCATCCCCGGCAAGATCGACAAGATGGGCTACAAGGGCGTCGACACGACCGAGCTCATCATGGACGGACTGCGCATTCCGGCCAATCGTGTGCTCGGCGGCACCACCGGCCGAGGTTTTTACCAAATGATGGACGGCGTCGAGGTGGGCCGCGTGAATGTGGCGGCGCGTGGCTGTGGCGTCGCTCAGCGTGCGTTCGAACTGGGCATCCAGTACGCCCAGCAGCGGCATACCTTCGGCAAGCAGATCGCCCAGCACCAGGCGATTCAGTTCAAGCTGGCGGAGATGGCTACCAAGGTCGAGGCCGCCCATGCCATGATGGTCAGCGCAGCTCGCAAAAAGGACTCGGGAGAACGAAACGACCTCGAAGCAGGGATGGCGAAGTACCTCGCCTCCGAATACTGCAAAGAAGTCGTGGAGGACGCCTTCCGGATCCATGGCGGCTACGGCTTCTCCAAGGAGTACGAGATCGAGCGTCTCTACCGTGAGGCACCGATGCTGCTGATCGGTGAAGGCACCGCCGAAATCCAGAAAATGATCATCGGGCGCAGGCTGCTCGAAGAATATCGATTCCAGGGCTAGACGTCCGTTTAGGGGTGTTTTCTTCGAGAAGAAGATCACACCCTGTCAACGGTCTTCAGCCGCCGACTCGGCTTCCTGGCTTGCCCAGTTGTGGCCCGCGACCGGTACGATCCCGGAAAAGCCGCCGTCCCCAGTCACAGCGCGGCATCATCCGCTACGAAGGTCATCCATGCCCCACAGCCAAACCTCTGCACCACGCGACAGCCTGGCCGGCGTACGCCTCGCGCGCGGAGCATCGCCGTGGCTTCTCCCGACCGTCGCCACCGCAGCCATCAGCCTGGTCCGCGCACGCCGCTCCGGCGCCGCCAAGGCCGTGGCAGTACCGGCCACCGCCCTCGCGGCCGGCATGCTGTGGTTCTTCCGCGACCCCGAGCGCGAGATCGCCCAGGGCCGAGTCATCTCGCCCGCCGACGGTGTGGTGCAGAGCATCATGCCGTGGAAGGACGGCCGCACCCGCGTCGCGATCTTCATGAGCCCGCTCAACGTCCACGTGAACCGCGCGCCGCTCTCCGGCACGGTCACGTCGGTCGAGCACATCCCGGGCGGGTTCGTTCCGGCGTTCAACAAGGAGAGCGAGAACAACGAGCGCGTCGTCTGGCACTTCGACACCGAGCTCGGTGACATCGAGATGGTCCAGATCGCCGGCGCGGTCGCCCGCCGTATCGTCCCGTACATCCCGCAGGGCACCAAGGTCGAGCAGGGTGACCGCATCGGGCTGATCCGCTTCGGCTCGCGCGTCGACATCTACCTCCCCGAGGGCGTCGAGATCGCGGTCGAGGTCGGACAGAAGACCGTGGCTGGGGTGACTCGCATTGACCGTGATTGATCCCGATACAAAGGCCGGCTGGGTGCCGGACGCGGAGGATGACGACGAGGAGGAGATGCCGCTGTCGTTGCGCCTGTCGATAGCGGACACTCTGACGCTCGGCAACGCCACGTGCGGCTTCATGGCGGTGTACTTCACCACCACCGGCATCCTCATCCCGCACCTCACCGGCAGCCAGGAATCCGGCATGGCCCGCAACAGCGCGGCCACGGCGGTCATCCTGATGCTGTGCGCGGCGGTCTTCGACCTGTTCGACGGCCTCGTGGCGCGCAAGCTGCGGTCGTCGCCGATGGGCGCGGAGCTGGACAACCTCTCCGACCTGATCAGCTTCGGTCTGGCGCCGGCCTACTTCGTCCTCGTCTACGGCATGGTCGCGGACGACGCGTACCAGCGGGTGGCGACGGTGGGAGCCGTCGTCGTGCTGCTCGCGGTGGTGCTGAGACTCGCCCGCTTCTCGTGCGTGACGGTGAAGGACGGCACGTTCCAGGGCATGCCGTCTCCGTTCGGCGCGCTCACGGTCGTCTCGATCATCCTGCTGGAGCTGCCGTTCGTGGCGACGCTGCTGGCGATCCTGGGGACGGCGTGGCTGATGGTGAGCCGGGTCGAGTACCCGAAGCCGCGGGGGCGCCTCGCGGTGGCGATGCTCTCCTGGATCGTGCTGAGCATGGGGCTCCTGGCCGCGTGGGCCTTCGACGCCCCCAGCGGTCAGCTGCTGCTCCAGACGGGCTGTGCGCTGCAGCTGGTCATGGGTGCGGTCATCCCGCTGTTCGCCACGGCTCGTCGGGTGAACAACTTCCGCGACAACCGGCGCGAGGCCAGGGCGGCACAGCTGCCGTAGCCGTCCGCTGGACGTCCGATCGTGACGAGGGCCCGAACCACTGTGGTTCGGGCCCTCGTCGTGTACGGTCCGGTGCGGTCGGCCGGGAGCGGTCGTCGCCCCCTCGTCAGGTCAGCAGGTCCCGCGCGATCCGTTCCGCCACGGACTCCAGGATCGGGCCGGCCTCCGCGATGCACCGCTGGACGTCGGGCTCGGCCTCGGTCAGGGGGTAGGCGCGGCGGATGCCCGCCCGGTGAAGGGTCTCCGGCGACAACGCGAGGCGGCCGCAGACCGCTATGACCTCCTTGCCCGCGGCGCGGGCGGCCGCGGCGACGCCCGCGGGCGCCTTGCCGTGGAGGGTCTGCTCGTCCAGGGAGCCCTCACCGGTGATCACCAGCGTGGCCCGCTCCAGCGCGGGCGCGAAGCCCAGCACATCCAGCATGACCTCGATGCCCGGACGGAAACCGGCGCCCACGATGAGGGCGCCGTACCCGATGCCGCCCGCCGCGCCCGCACCGGGCGAGGTGGCGTACTCGGCCGCGCGTGGGCCGATCGCCTGTTCCAGGACCTGCGCGAAGTGACCCAGCGCCGCGTCCAGCACCGCCACGTCGTCCGGGGTCGCCCCCTTCTGCGGCCCGTACACGGCGGGCGCGCCCTTGGGTCCGGTCAGCGGGTTGTCCACGTCGCTGGCCAGCACGAACTCGATCTCGGCGAGCCGCGGGTCGAGGCCCGACAGATCGGCGACGGCCAGGGCACTCAGTGCTCCGCCCCCGGGTCCGACGGGTTCTCCGTCGGCGTCGAGGAAGCGTGCCCCGAGCGCGGCCAGCATGCCCGAGCCGCCGTCCGTGGTGGCGCTCCCGCCCACGCCGAACACGATCGTCCGGGCCCCCGCGTCCAGCGCGGCACGCAGCAGTTCGCCCGAGCCGTACGTCGTCGCGGTCAGCGGCGCGAAGACCCCGGCGGGCAGTCGCTGCAACCCACTGGCCTCGGCCATCTCGACGACGGCGGTGTCGCCGCGCAGCGCGTACGCCGCCATGACGGGCTCGCCGAGAGGGCCGGTGACCCGTACCTCCCGGCGTTCGAACCCGGCCGCGACCGCCGCGTCCACCGTCCCGTCGCCGCCGTCGGCCACGGGCAGCGCCTCGACCTCGACCTCGGGCACGACCCGCCGCAGGCCCGCCGTCACCCGCTGTGCGACCTGCACGGCCGTCAGTGAGCCCTTGAACTTGTCCGCGGCGATCAGCACCCGCGCAGTTCCCGTCACCTGGAATTCCCCTTGCTCTTCGGGCCTTGCGCACGTCAAGGCAGTCGCGCCGCAAGGACCCTAACCGGTGACAGGGGTCACTGCCCAGGGTGGACGCCCCCCGTCGCGGGGTCCCCCTGGGCCCTGCAGGGGCTCACTCCGGGACGGAGGCACCGCTGTGGTCGTACATCTGGTGCATCATGGCGTTGCCGTCGCCGCTGGGCATGCTGATGTGCTCCATGACGTCCTCCAGGATGTCGTAGTCCCCGGTAAGGACGTAGACGTCGCCGGACTGGACGAGAGGCTCGGCGGCGGCCGCGTGGGCCGGGACGGCGGCGAACAGGACGGCGAGGGACAGGGCCGCGAGCATGATCGTACGGCGCATCAAGGTCATGACACTCCTGGCGCGAAGGCGGACGATTACCGTCCGGAACCAAACGGACGCCCGGCAGTAAACCAGGCGAACATCCCATGCCGCCGCGCACACGGACGAAAGTTGACGCGGGCCCGGTACCGAGATTGACGCGAGCCCGGTATGGGGAGTCCGACGCGGCGAACGAGGAGGCCGGCCGGGCGGAACCGCGCCGGATTCGGTAAACCGGACGTATGACCCCTCAGGGCACTGACCTCGCCGACCGCGTCCTCGGGGGCTGGCTGGGCCGGATCGCGGGCAACATGCTCGGCAAACCGGTCGAGCAGGGCGACCACTGGACGCGGGACCGCATCGACCGCTACCTGCGGCAGGCCGGGGCCCTGCCGCTGACCGACTACCTCCCCGAGCCCGCCGACGAGAGCGACGGCCTCGAACTGCGGCCGGAGTGGCGCCAGTGCGTACGCGGCCGTATCCACGGCAGCTGCCGCGACGACGACGTGGACTACGCGATCCTCGGCCTCGACCTGCTGGAGACGTACGGCTTCGGCTTCAGCACCGACCAGGTCGGCGACCTGTGGCTGCTGCGGCTGCCGTTTCTGCAGACGTTCACCGCCGAGCGGGCCGCGTACCGCAATCTCGCGAACGGCCTCAAACCGCCGCTCACCGCCACGTACGAGAACCCCTACCAGGAGTGGATCGGCGCGCTGATCCGCGCCGACGTCCACGGCTGGACCCGCCCCGGCGTCCCCCACCAAGCGGCCGCGCTGGCCCGCCGTGACGCGGTTTTGTCGCACACCGGCAACGGCGTGTACGGCGCGATGTGGGCGGCCGCGCTCATCGCGGCCGCGTTCACCGCGCCGACCGTGCGCTCGGCGCTCGACACCGCGCTCACGGTGATCCCGGCGAGCAGCCGCCTGTCCCGTACGGTGCGCCGGGTCCTCTCGCTGCACGCGACGGGACTGGGCTGGGAGGACACCCTGGTCACCCTGTCCGAGGAGACCTCCGGCCTCGGCTGGATCCACACGATCCCCAACGTCGCCGTCCTCACCGCCGGCCTCCTGTACGGCGACGGCGACTTCACCCGCACGATCACCCTCACCGTCCGCGGTGGCCTCGACACCGACTCGAACGGCGCCACCGCGGGCTCGGTGGCCGGCGTCCTGTGCGGCGCGGAGGCGATCCCCCCACAGTGGAAGGACCCCCTGGAGGACACGGTCCGCAGCGCGGTGTTCGGGTTCGACGGGGCACGGATCAGTGAACTGGCGGAGCGCACGGTGCGGTTGGCCCGGACGGCGGACTGAGGGCCGTTCGCGGAGAACTCAGGCTGAGGGCCGTTCGTGGAGAACGCAGGCCGAGGGCCGTTCGCGGAAACGGCGCGCTGAGCTGCGCCCCGCACTGATTCCTTTCGCCCCCTCTCGCGCCCCGGTGGAGTCGCCGAGGGTCGTTACCCTTCCCGAATGACCACTCCAGACTTCGCCACGTACATCGCCGGCCTCCCCCGCGTCCTCGCCGGGGCCGCCGCGCTCTTCCGGGACACCGAGGGGCGGGTGCTGCTCGTGGAGCCCAACTACCGGGAGGGGTGGGCGCTTCCCGGGGGCACGATCGAGTCGGACACCGGCGAGACCCCACGCCAGGGCGCCCGGCGCGAGACCGCCGAGGAGATCGGGCTGGACATCGAGCTGGGGCGCCTGCTCGCTGTGGACTGGGTCCACGGAACGGCCCGGCCGCCGCTGGTGGCGTACCTGTACGACGGCGGGGTCCTCGGCGAGGACGACCTCAAGGCGATCCGGCTCCAGGAGGAGGAACTGCTGTCCTGGCGCCTGGTGAAGCCTGACGAACTGGCCACCTACCTCCCCGGTGCCCTCGGCCGCCGTGTGCTCGCCGCGCTGGAGGTCCTGGCCCAGAACACGGGGACGGCCGAGCTGGAGAACGGGAACCGGGTGGGCTGAGCCCGAGGCGGCCAGCGGACGGCCACGGGGCGGCGATATCCGTTCGCCACGCGTGGGCGGGCGTCCTACCCTCGGGCCCATGAAGAAGCCCCTCGTCGCCCTCCTCAGTGGCGCAGGCATCTCCACCGATTCCGGGATCCCCGACTACCGCGGCCCCAGCGGGCTGTGGCGGCGGG
This sequence comes from Streptomyces acidicola, assembly GCF_009377235.1. Lineage (GTDB taxonomy): Bacteria > Actinomycetota > Actinomycetes > Streptomycetales > Streptomycetaceae > Streptomyces > Streptomyces acidicola. Next base: position 10,427 of record NZ_VMNX01000144.1, on the reverse strand, counting down.
ATCCGGAGGCGGAGAAGCTCGTGACGTACGAGTACTACATGGGCGATCCGGAGATCCGGCAGCGGTCGTGGCAGATGCGGCGGAAGAACCGGGTACTGCGGGCCGAGCCGAACGCCGCGCACCGGGCCGTGGCCGAGCTGGAGCGGTCCGGGGTGCCGGTGCGGGTGATCACGCAGAACGTGGACGGGCTGCACCAGCTCGCCGGGATGCCCGCCCGCAAGGTCCTCGAACTGCACGGCACCGCACGGACCGTCGTGTGCACGAAGTGTCACACCAGGGTTCCCGCTCAGGACGCGCTCGCCCGGGTCGAGGCCGGTGAGGCCGATCCCCCGTGTCTGGAGTGCGGCGGGATCCTGAAGACGGCGACCGTGATGTTCGGCGAGCGGCTCGATCCCCTGGTGCTGGGCGAGGCGGTCGCGATCACCAAGGCGTGCGAGGTGTTCATCGCCGTCGGCACCAGCCTCCAGGTGCAGCCCGCCGCCGGGCTCGCCGGTGTCGCCGCCGACCACGGGGCACGGCTGATCATCGTCAACGCCGAGCCGACGCCGTACGACGACCGCGCGGACGAGGTCGTTCGGGAGCCGATCGGGACCGCCCTGCCGGAGGTGCTGCGCAGGTTCGGCGCCGCGAGCGGGTGAGCGGCCCGGCCGTCAAGACCCCCTGCCGTGACGGCCCCGCCCGCCGCGCAGGCCCTCAGAAGAGGGCCGTTCCCCGTTCGAAGTCCAGCAGGCGCTGCTTGCGCTCCAGGCCGCCGCCGTATCCGGTGAGGCTGCCGTCGGAGCCGACCACGCGGTGGCAGGGGACGATGATGCCGACGGGGTTCTTGCCATTGGCCAGACCGACCGCTCGGGACGCCCCGGGGTTGCCGAGGGCGTCGGCGAGGTCTCCGTACGAGCGGGTCTCGCCGTAAGGGATCCTCGTGAGCTGTTCCCAGACTCTGCGCTGGAACGGGGTGCCGTGCAGCCGCAGTTCGAGAGTGAACTTCTTCAACTCACCGGCGAAATAGGCCTTCAGCTGGTCCTCCGCCTCCCCGAAGAGGGTGTCGTCGCGCGGGCCGAAGGTCTCCTCCGGCGGGCGGTGGCGCTGGTGGGTCATGTAGAGGCCGCACAGGACGCCTTCGTCCGCGACGAGGGTGAGAGGGCCATAGGGGCTGTCGATGACGGTGTGCTGCTTCGTGGCAGTCACAGTCGTCGGAGAAGTCGCAGAAGGTGTGGACGTTGCAGAAGTCATGGTGAACATCCCTATACAGGAAGGAAGTTGATCGGGTGGCTGTCGGTCGCCCACAGGTACTGGACCGCGTACGCCCGCCAGGGACGCCAGGCCGCCGCGCGGGCCGTGAGTGCGGCCGGAGTCGACGGCAGCCCCAACTCCTGTGCGGCACGCCGGATACCGAGGTCGGTGGGGAGGAACGCGTCGGGGTCGCCGAGGGCGCGCATCCCGATGACGTCGACCGTCCAGGGGCCGAAGCCGGGCAGGGCCAGGAGTTCGGCGCGCGTCTGCTCCCAGTCGCTGTCGACGCCCAGGTGGAGGGTGCCGTCCGCGAGGTGGCGGACGAGCGTGGTGAACGTCGTGCGGCGGGTCCGGGGCATCGCGAGGGACTCGGGGTCGAGGTCCGCGAGCGCCTCCGGGGACGGGAAGATGTGGGTGAGGCCGCCCTCGGGGTCGTCCACGGGCTCGCCGTGCGCGGTGACCAGGCGGGCGGCGTGGGTGCGGGCGGCGGCCGTGGAGACCTGCTGTCCGAGCACGGCCCGTACGGCGAACTCGGCCTCGTCGACGGTGCGCGGCACCCGGCGGCCGGGGGCCTTGTCGATCAGCGGCGCCAGCACCGGGTCCGTGCGCAACTGGTCGTCCACGGCCACCGGATCCGCGTCCAGGTCGAGCATGCGACGGCAGCGGCTGATGGCAACGGGCAGGTCGCGCAGGTCACTGAGGGTGAGACGGCAGGCGATGTGGTCGGGGGCAGGAGTGAGCCCGACGATGCCGTGGCCGTACGGGAGGCGCAGGGTTCGGCGGTACGCCCCGTCGCGCCACTCCTCGACACCGGGTACGGCGGTGGCGGCGAGGTGGCCGAAGAGGTTGTCGGGGTTGAGCGGGGCCCGGAAGGGGAGGCGGAGGGCCAGCACCCCCGGGGTCCCGGAGGAGTCGCCGGCGGGCACCGGCGGGGTGCCTGACCGTTTGGCGGCCCGCTCGCGCAGGTCGCTCGGCGACAGGGCGTAGACCTCCCGCACGGTGTCGTTGAAGGTACGGATCGAGGCGAATCCGGCCGCGAACGCGATCTCCGCCATCGGCAGCGCGGTCGTCTCGATGAGCAGCCGCGCCGTCTGCGCCCGCTGGGCCCTGGCGAGCGCGAGCGGCCCGGCGCCCAGCTCGGCGAGGAGGTGCCGCTCGATCTGGCGGGTGCTGTAGCCGAGCCGCCGGGCGAGCCCGGGCACGCCCTCGCGGTCCACGATCCCGTCCGCGACGAGCCGCATCGCGCGGGCCACGAGGTCGGCGCGCTGGTTCCACTCGGGGGAGCCGGGGCTGGTGTCCGGGCGGCACCGTTTGCACGCCCGGAACCCTGCCTGCTGGCAGGCCGCCGCGCTCGGGTAGAACGTCATGTTCTCCGGCTTGGGCGGCACCACCGGGCAGCTCGGGCGGCAGTAGATCCGCGTGGTCAGGACGGCCGTGTAGACCCACCCGTCGAACCGTGCGTCCTTCGACTGCACGGCACGCACGCAACGCTCGACGTCCGTGTGCATTCCGTTCCGCATGAATCCAGGATCGGGGACGGGGAGGGTGCATGGCTGGCAGGAATCCGACATGAAGGTGCGGGCGACCTGGAACCGAGGTGTGTCGGCAGAGGTATGCCCGCAGCCCTACGTCGACATACAGACCCTCCTTCTCAGGCGCCCGGCGCCCTTCCTCCTCAGGCGCCCGTCGCCGCCTTCCGCCAAGCGGATTCCCGCAGCAGCCGCAACCCGTTCAGGCCCACCAGCACGGTCGACCCCTCGTGCCCGGCCACACCGAGCGGCAGCGGCAGATTCCCCGCCAGGTCCCACACGACCAGCACGGCAATGCACGCCCCGGCGATGACCAGGTTCTGGGCGACCAGCCGACGGGCGGTCCGCGACAGCCGTACGACCGCCGGGATCGCGGTCAGCTCGTCGCGCACCACGACCGCGTCCGCGGTCTCCAGCGCCAGGTCGGACCCGGCCCGCCCCATCGCCACACCGGAGTGTGCGGCAGCGAGAGCGGGCGCGTCGTTCACGCCGTCGCCGACGAACAGCACCTTGCGCCCGTCGCTCTGGAGGGTCCGTACCGCATCCACCTTGCCCTCGGGCAGGAGGCCCGCGCGCACGTCCGTGATGCCGGTGTCCGCGGCCACCTGCGCGGCGGCGGCCCGGTTGTCGCCGGTGAGCAGGACAGGGGACGTGCCGGTGACGGCGGTCAGCGCGACGATGGCGGCGGGGGCGTCATGACGGAGACGGTCGGTGAGGGTGAGGGTGCCGACGGGGGTCCCGTCGCGTACGACGAGGATCATGGTCCCGCTGGTCTCGTCGGCGCACTCCCCCGCACGCCCGACCGTCACCTTGCACCCCTCGACCGTGGCGCTCACCCCCTGCCCGGGCACGGCCGCGAAGTCCGCCGCGGGGGCGAGGCTCAGGCCGCGGGTGCGGGCGGCCGTCACGACGGCGCGGCCCAGCGGGTGTTCGCTGGGGTGCTCGGCGGCCGCGGCCAGCGCGAGGAGGGCGTCCTCGTCGAGTCCGGAGCCGGGCAGCGGCCGTACCTCGGTGACCTCCGGCGTGCCCTCGGTCAGGGTGCCCGTCTTGTCGATCGCCGCCGCGTCGATCTCGCCGAGCCGTTCCATCGCCACGGCCGACTTGATCAGCACACCGTGCCGTCCGGCGTTGGCGATGGCGGAGAGGAGCGGCGGCATGGTGGCCAGGACCACCGCGCACGGCGAGGCGACGATCATGAAGGTCATCGCGCGGAGCAGGGCGCTGGTGAGGTCGGAGCCGAAGGCGAGCGGGACGGCGAAGACGGCGAGCGTGGCGGCCACCACGCCGACGGCGTAGCGCTGTTCGACCTTCTCGATGAAGAGCTGGGTCGGCGCCTTGGTCTCCGACGCCTCCTCGACGAGGGTGACGATGCGGGCGATCACGGAGTCGGCCGGGTCGCGTTCCACGCGGACACGCAGCGCGCCGGTGCCGTTGAGGGTGCCCGCGAAGACCTCGTCGCCCGGGGCCTTGGGTACGGGCAGGGGTTCGCCGGTGATGGTCGCCTGGTCGGCGTCGCTCTCGCCCTCCAGCACGCGTCCGTCGGCGCCGATGCGCTCGCCGGGGCGGACCAGGACGACGTCCCCCACGGCCAGTTGGTCCGTGGGGACGGTCTCCTCGACGGTGCCGTCCGCCGACAGCCGGGTGGCCGTCGTCGGGGCCAGGTCGAGCAGACCTCGTACGGAGTCGGCGGTGCGGGCGGTGGCCAGGGCCTCCAGCGCGCCGGAGGTGGCGAAGATGACGATCAGCAGCGCACCGTCCAGGACCTGCCCGATCGCGGCCGCGCCGAGTGCCGCGACGATCATCAGCAGGTCGACGTCGAGCGTCTTCTCGCGCAGCGCGCGCAGCCCTTCGAGGGCGGGTTCCCAGCCGCCGGCCGCGTACGCGATCACGTAGAGCGGCCCGTACAGCCAGGCGGGGGCGCCGGTCAGGTCCAGCGGGAGCGCGAGCAGGAAGGCGAGGGTCGAGGCGAGGGCCCAGCGGGCCTCGGGCAGGGCGAGGACGCGGGTACGGCGGCCGGGCGCCGAGGGCGCGGACGGGCGAACCGGTGGTGGGGCAAGAGTGGTGGACACCCGAGCACCATACAGGAACACATGAAGAGTCGTTCATTTCTTCAAGGGTGATGGGTAGGATGTCCCCCATGGGTCATGGAGCTGTCACCGCCGCGCAGGACGCCACCCCTCGCGTACGCCTCGACGCGGCCAACGCCGCGAAGGTGGCCACGACCCTCCAGGCCCTCTCCACCCCGTCCCGCCTGCTGATCCTCGCGCGGCTGCGCGAAGGGCCGCTGCCCGCGACGGAGTTGGCGGCCGAGGTGGGCATGGAGCAGTCCGCGTGCTCGCACCAACTGCGCCTGCTGCGCAACCTCGGACTGGTGGTCGGTGAGCGGCGAGGCCGTTCGGTGGTGTACGCGCTGCACGACCACCATGTCGCCGAGCTGCTCGACCAGGCCGTGTACCACGTGGAGCACCTGCGCCTGGGGATCAGCGACGCGCCTGAAGGGGACTGACCCCCGAGCATGGAGACACCGGAGCAGCCACACTGGCTGAGCGACGACGAGACGGAGACGTGGCACGCTCTCGCCGGCGTACTGATCAGGCTGCCGGGCGCTCTCGACGCACAGCTGCAACGGGACGCGGGGATCAGCCACGTCGAGTACCAGGTGATGGCGATGCTCTCCCGGACAGCGGAACGCACGCTGCGGATGAGCGAGTTGGCCGGGTACACCGGCTCGTCACTGTCCCGTCTCTCGCACCTGGTCAAGCGGTTGGAGCGGAACGACTGGGTGCGCCGCGCCCCGGACCCGGACGACGGCCGCTACACCCTGGCCACCCTCACGGAGTCCGGCTGGGACAAGGTCGTGGCGACCGCGCCGGGGCACGCGGAGGCGGTACGCCGCTTCGTCTTCGACCCCCTCACCAAGGCGCAACAGAGACAGCTCCGCGACATCGGGCGCCGCGTCTGGGGCGCGGTCGAGCCGCACGACCACTGCCTGCCACCACGGTGACGGCCGGGCGGGACGGACACGGCGTCCCGCCCGACCTCAGGGCAACACACCCGGGCCCGGCCGCCGCAATCCCTCCTCCCGCCGCGTACTCCCTGTTACCGCCGCCTGGAGGCCACGGCAGGCACCCTCAGCCGCACCTGCACACAGCCACTGCCACTGCCACTGCCACTGCCACTGCCACTGCCACTGCGGGCCGTACCATACTGGGGCAAATATCACCCAAACCCGCCACGCCATACTTGGACCATTCATTACCTTGAATCATTCGTGTTTGTGCAGGTAGGTTTGGAGCCATGACTGCACCCCAGACCCCGACCACCGCAGAGGAGCTGCGCGGTGCCGGCCTGCGGGTGACGGCCGCCCGCGTCGCGCTGCTCGAAACCGTCCGTGATGGCGACCACCTCGATGTCGAGGCGATCGCCGCGGGGGTACGCGAGCGCGTGGGCCACATCTCCCTGCAAGCCGTCTACGAGGCGCTCCACGCACTCACCACGGCAAGCCTCGTACGCCGCATCGAACCCCCCGGGAGCCCGGCCCTGTTCGAGGGACGCGTCGGGGACAACCATCACCATCTCGTGTGCCGGTCGTGCGGTGTCGTCGCCGACGTCGACTGCGCGGTCGGCCACACCCCCTGTCTGACCGCAGCCGACGACCGCGGCTTCTCGATCGACGAGGCCGAGGTCATCTACTGGGGCGTGTGCCCCGACTGTTCAACCCCGCGTGGTATCTGAGCACAGTGATCCACCTAGTCCGGAAGGTTTCCCATGGCTGAGAACCCTGATGCAATCGTCACCGACCCCAAGGCCGAGGGCACAGGTGGCTGCCCGGTCGCGCACGGGCGCGCCGCGCACCCGACGCAGGGCGGAGGCAACCGTCAGTGGTGGCCGGAGCGCCTCAACCTGAAGATCCTTGCCAAGAACCCCGAGGTGGCGAACCCTCTCGGTGAGGAGTTCGACTACGCCGAGGCGTTCAAGTCCCTCGACCTCGCGGCCGTGAAACAGGACATCGCCGAGGTCCTCACCACCTCCCAGGACTGGTGGCCCGCCGACTTCGGCAACTACGGCCCGCTCATGATCCGCATGGCCTGGCACAGCGCGGGCACCTACCGGATCAGCGACGGCCGCGGCGGTGCCGGGGCCGGCCAGCAGCGCTTCGCCCCCCTCAACAGCTGGCCGGACAACGGCAACCTCGACAAGGCCCGTCGTCTGCTGTGGCCGGTCAAGAAGAAGTACGGCCAGAGCCTGTCCTGGGCCGACCTGATGGTCCTCACGGGCAATGTCGCGCTGGAGCAGATGGGCTTCGAGACCTTCGGCTTCGGCGGCGGCCGCGCGGACGTCTGGGAGGCCGAGGAGGACGTCTACTGGGGTCCCGAGACCACCTGGCTCGACGACCAGCGCTACACCGGCGACCGCGAGCTGGAGAACCCGCTCGGAGCCGTCCAGATGGGCCTCATCTACGTCAACCCGGAGGGCCCGAACGGCAATCCGGACCCGATCGCCGCGGCCCGCGACATCCGTGAGACGTTCCGCCGCATGGCGATGAACGACGAGGAGACCGTCGCCCTGATCGCCGGCGGCCACACCTTCGGCAAGACCCACGGCGCGGGCCCGGCCGACCACGTGGGCGAGGCCCCCGAGGGCGCCTCGATCGAGGAGCAGGGCCTGGGCTGGAAGAGCACCTTCGGCACGGGTAAGGGCGCGGACGCCATCACCTCCGGCCTGGAGGTCACCTGGACCACGACCCCGACCCAGTGGAGCAACGGGTTCTTCAAGAACCTCTTCGAGTACGAGTACGAGCTCACCCAGAGCCCGGCCGGCGCCAACCAGTGGGTGGCGAAGGACGCCCCGGAGATCGTTCCGGACGCGCACGACTCGTCGAAGAAGCACCGCCCGATGATGCTCACCACCGACCTGTCGCTGCGCTTCGACCCGATCTACGAGCCGATCTCCCGCCGGTTCTACGAGAACCCCGCGGAGTTCGCGGACGCCTTCGCCCGCGCCTGGTACAAGCTGACCCACCGCGACATGGGCCCGAAGTCGCTGTACCTCGGCCCGGAGGTCCCGGAGGAGACCCTGCTGTGGCAGGACCCGCTGCCTCAGGCCGAGGGCGAGGCCATCGACGCCGCCGACGTCACGGCCCTCAAGGCCAAGCTCCTCGACTCGGGCCTGACCGTCTCGCAGCTGGTCAGCACGGCGTGGGCGTCGGCCTCGACATACCGCGGCAGCGACAAGCGCGGCGGTGCCAACGGCGCCCGCATCCGCCTGGAGCCGCAGCGCGGCTGGGAGGTCAACAACCCCGACGAGCTCGCCCAGGTCCTGCGCGTCCTCGAGGGCATCCAGCAGGAGTTCAACTCCGGCGCCAAGAAGGTGTCCCTGGCGGACCTGATCGTGCTGGGCGGCTCGGCTGCGGTGGAGAAGGCGGCCAAGGACGCCGGCCACGACATCGAGGTGCCCTTCACTCCGGGCCGTGTGGACGCGACGGAGGAGCACACCGACGCGGAGTCCTTCGCCGCGCTGGAGCCCACCTCCGACGGCTTCCGCAACTACCGGGGCAAGGGCAACCGTCTGCCGGCCGAGTACCTGCTGCTCGACCGGGCGAACCTGCTCACCTTGAGCGGTCCGGAGATGACGGTCCTCGTCGGCGGTCTGCGTGTCCTGGGCGCCAACCACGCCCAGTCCGCGCACGGCGTCTTCACCGACACCCCGGGCACGCTGACCAACGACTTCTTCGCCAACCTGCTCGACCTGGGTACGGAGTGGAAGTCGACGTCCGAGGCCCAGGACACGTTCGAGGGCCGCGACGCGGCCACGGGCGAGGTCAAGTGGACCGGCACCCGCGCGGACCTCGTGTTCGGCTCGAACTCCGAGCTGCGCGCGCTCGCCGAGGTCTACGCGAGCGATGACGCGAAGGAGAAGTTCGTGAAGGACTTCGCCGCGGCATGGACCAAGGTCATGGACCTCGACCGGTTCGACGTCGCCTGAGTCCGGATCTGATCACGGCGGTCGGATCATGAGGATCTGATCACGAACGTCTGATCACGACCGTTTGATCGTGCCGTCCGGGTCGGCCCGCGTGGGCCGGCCCGGACGTTGTCATGTGCCCCAGGGGGGCAGGTGCCCCAGGCGAACCGGAGAACGACCGGCGTCACCGGACATGCCTGGCGAACGCCTCGTATGCCTGCTCGTCGAAGAGCACGAACCTGACCTCCTCGATGGCCGACTCCGTCTCCCGCACCGACTCCCGCACCGTCTCCACCGCGATCCGGGCGGCGTCCTCCATGGGCCACCCGTAGATCCCGGCGGAGACAGCCGGGAACGCGACCGTACGGGCGCCCAGCTCGTCCGCGATCCTCAGCGACTCCCTGTAACAGGAGGCCAGCAGCTCCGAACGGTTCTCCTCCCGCGTGAATCGCGGGCCCACGGTGTGGATCACCCAGCGCGCGTCCAGGTTGCCCGCCGTGGTGGCGACCGCTTGGCCGGTGGGCAGGCCCCTGCCGTAGCGGGAGGCCCGCAGGTCACGGCACTCGGCGAGGATGGCGGGGCCGCCCCGGCGATGGATGGCGCCGTCGACGCCTCCGCCGCCGAGGAGGGAGGAGTTCGCCGCGTTGACGATGGCGTCGACGGACTGCTGGGTGATGTCGCCCTGGATGAGCGTGATGGCGGTCATGGGGCCTCTATACCAGCGCGTCTACCAGCCCGGGGGTCGATAACGGCCGAGGCCGTCCACCCGTCGGGGCCCGCCGCGCAGGGGCGGCTTCGTGCCTATCCCGCCGCCGCGCGCAGGAACTCGATCGAGCGGCGGGCGACGTCGGGTGCGTCGAGTGCCCCGCCCTGGATCTCGACCGAGACCAGGCCACGGTGGCCGAGATCGCGCAGAGCGGCCAGCACCGAAGGGAAGTCGATCTCGCCGGTGCCGAACTCCAGGTGCTGGTGGATGCCACGGCACATGTCGTCGATCTGTGTGTTCCGCAGCCGTGGGGCGGCCAGGCGCACGCAGTCGAGTACGGACCGCTCCTCCACACAGTGCGCGTGCCCGACGTCCAGGGTGATCCCGAACAGCTCGTGCCCGCCGACGCGTTCGGCGAGGTCCAGGCAGCGCTCCACGGTGTCGACGAACATGTACGGCTCCGCCTCGAAGGCGAGCGCCACCCCGTACCGCTCCGCCGTCTGAAGGACCGTCTCTACGCCGGCCGCGAGGCGCTTCCACGTGTCCTCCTCCGGCAGCCCGTCGGGCGCGGGGCCGCTGCACAGGTGGACGGTGGGCGAGCCGAGGTCGGCGGCGATGCGCAGGGCGCGCCGCAGCAGGTCGATCCTGAGTTCGGAGCCGTCCGACATCAGCGTGGGCAGGTGCTTGCCCCAAGGGTTCAGGAGGTAGGGCGCACCGGTCTCGATCGTGATGTCCAGCCCGTGCCGAGCCAGGTTCCGGGCGAGCACGGCCACGCGTCGGCTCAGGTCGTCGGCGTACGGGTCGAGGTGCGCGTGGTCGAGAGTGAGGGCCACACCGTCGTAGCCGAGGTCGGCGAGAACGGCGAGGATGTCGGCCAGACGGTGGTTCGTGAAGCCGTTGGTGCCGTAGCCGAATCTGAGTGGGGTGGGCGCAGGTCGCATACGAACCGTCCTCGCACGGAGGTGTCGGGGGCAGAACGGGGGCTGTCTCTTATACAA